>DAOUMJ010000064.1:0-1830 GCA_034411715.1 Anaerolineales bacterium
ATAAGTGCTCCTTTGACTTGGCGGTCTGGGAGCCTATCCTACCTCAGCTTGCCTCTCCTTCAACCGCTTCCGTTGCACTTACGAGTTGAATCCGCCATGTTAAACTTCCCCCATGCTCTCCTCTAACCTCTCCTCTCTCTTTTTACGTTTTACGTTTTTCGTTCTCCTCCTCTCCTCCTGCCTCCCCCCCCCCCTACCCGCCTCCGCGCCAACCCACACCCCCTCCTCGCCGCGCGGCACCTCAACACCTGACACCCCGCACCTGACACCTGACACCCTCCCCCCTGACACCCCGCACCTGACACCTGACACCTCAACACCTGACACCTCAACCACCATCCTCACCCCTACCCAAAAAGAACGCCTCAACCAGGCCGCGCGCTCCTTCCTCGCCCCCACCCAGGAAGACGCCCTGGCGGTGGCGGAAAAACTGGATTACGTCCAATACCCCGACCCCTCCAACTTATGCGGGCCGCTCGCCATCTCCCAACTGCGCCAGGCGAGCCTCATCAGCCGCTACGTGGACCCGCACGACTTCTGGCTGCTCCGTCCCGATACCAACGCCAATACCCTCGCGCGAACCTTTCCCGAAGACCGCTTCGAGCATTACGTTTTCAAACAATCCACCGGCGAATTCGACTTCAATCAATTCCCCCTCCAGGCGGGCGATTTCCTCTACCTCTACGCGGGCAGGCAAGGCACCTTCGAACACATCCTCACCGTCACCCGCGTGGACGGGCGGGGCCGCGCCTTCACCGTCACCAACCTCAACACCCAGCCCCATCCCAACTATTACTACGTCATCGAAGAAGTCATGCTCTACGATCCGGGCCAGCCGGGCGTCGGTCAGTTCTACGATTGGACGAACCCATCCAAAAATGCCTGGATCGGGCTCACGGGCTACGGCGGATTCGAAGTCTGGCGATTCAAAGTCCCCGTGCAGGACTCCACCCCCGAAGAGACCGCCCTGGCCGACGAACTGGATTCCATCTTCGACGCCTCCGGCGGCCAATGGCATTCGCTCATCCTGGACCTCGAGGCGGGCCGCGTCGTCCACGAGCGCCTCAGCGCCGACGCGGTCCACGTGGCCTCGGTCATCAAAATTCCCATCGCCATGTTGCTGTTCGAAACTCTCGAAGCCAAAGGGATTCCCTCGGACGCGCTTCCCTCCTACCTCGAATCGCACGGAAACGGATTCCTGCTCTCGCAAGCCCTCCGCGCCATGCTCGTGAACTCGGACGAGAAGGCCACGGAAGAACTGCTCGAATACATCCGTTCTTCGGGATTGAACATCACGTCCGCGCTGACCGAATGGGGCGCGCCAACTGTCAACGTCTTTCGCCGCGCCGCGCCATTGGACGAGATCGCGCGTCTCATGGCGGGGCTTTACAAGGGAGAATTTCTATCGAAGCAGGCGCGGGAAATCATCCTGGATTTGATGTCCGAATACACCCCCAACGACGATACGCGGCTCGGGGTGTTGCGGCCGCTTCTTCCCCCCGGCGGGAAAATCTACAACAAGCGCGGCGCCATCACCGACGAGCGACTCGTCATCGGCGACGCCGCCATCGTGACGTGGGACTCTCACGCCTACGTCATCATCCTCTTCGGCTACCCCGGCAAAGGGGCAACGAACGATGTCAAACTTGTGGAAGCCATCGAGCAATCCGCCCGCGTGTTTTGGGAATTTGCAAAATAATTTTTGTACGCGGATTACGCGGATTTACACGGATGAGTCTACTGCAAAAAGGTTATTTTACCGCCGAGACCGCAGAGTACGCAGAGACTTGATAATGAAGAACTCTGCGCTCTCGGCGCACTCTGCGGTTA
>DAOUMJ010000065.1:0-8882 GCA_034411715.1 Anaerolineales bacterium
GCCTGAAGGACGCGCAAGCGGTAAAACGGCTCTTCGCCCGAAAGCACCGTGTCTTTGATCTTCGAGATGTTTTCCACCGACTCGTGAAAATCAGCGCCCAAAATCTCCCTGCTCACCGTAATCTGAATGGCCGGAAGCGGGATTTCTTCGGCCGATGAATAGGTTGTTCCGGTTGCCAGGTCGTAGGCGCCGGTGACGGTCAGGTCGCTGTCCTGGTAGAAGACCAGGTTGGGCGCTTCGCGGTACAGGCTTTTGGCGTGGCCCTGGGGGCTTTCCGGGGCGGCCGCCAGTTTCTGCTCGGCGGTCATGGCCTTGAGTTGTTCCAGTCCAACGCCCGCCGGTGTGGGCGTCGGGGTGATCGTCGGCGCGGCGGTGGGAGAGGGTGTCAGGCTTGCCCTGAGCGTAGTTGAAGGGTGCGAGGGGTCAAGTGTCAGGTGGGTGGGGGTGAGGGCCGACTCCCCTCTCCCGATTTCGGGAGACCCCCTGACGGGGGCAGGTGGGCCGGGGGTGAGGGCCGGGGTGAAGGCAGGCGCGCAGGCGGACAAAATCAGCAAAATGGTCAGAGTAAGAAAAAACTTGTTCATCTTATGCTCCCTTCAGGCGGCGGAGTCTTTCGTTCTCATTCTCCGCGCTCTCCGCGTCCTCGGCGGTTGGACAGCCCGGCGTCAATTTGCGCTGCGCGCCGTCAGTTCCCTCCACTCCTCCAGCGTCAACGTCTCCGCGCGGCGCTTGGGATCAATGCCCGCCGCGCGCAGGATCGCCTCGCTTTCCGCGGGGGATTTCCTCATTCCCGCCGCCAGCGAGTTGCGGAGTTGTTTGCGTTTTTGGCTAAATCCCGCTTTTGCCAGCGCGAAGAACGTATCGAGCAATGTGTAGGGGATGAACGGCGCGGGGGACAGGTCAATGCGGACGACGGCGGAATCCACCTTTGGCTTTGGATAGAATGCGCCGGCAGGGATGACCGCCGCGATGCGCGGCGTTCCATACACCTGAACGGAAAGCGCCAGCAGGCTCATGTCGGGAGGGGAGGCGCAGATGCGCTCGGCCACTTCCTTTTGGACCGTTAATACTACGCGGTGCGGGCGGGGCGTCGTCTCCAGCAGGTGACGCAGGAGGGCGGAGGTGATGTAGTAGGGGATGTTGGCGACCACCAGGTAGTCTGAAGCAGGGACGATTTCGGCGGGCGCGAGTGCGAGCATGTCGCCGTGGACGATTTCGACATTCGTGTAGCCAGATAAGAGCTCGCGGAGAGGAGCCAACAGCCCGCCATCCAACTCGACCGCGATCACTTGCCGCGCGGCGCGCGCCAGGTGACGCGTCAACGCGCCCAGGCCGGGTCCCACTTCCAGCACGGTGTCGGTCGGCAGGATTTCGGCCGCGGCGGTGATTTTCTCCAGCGCGTACGGATCCTGCAAAAAATTCTGCCCGAGCGACTTATCGGCGCGCAGGCTGTGCGCCTTCAAAATCTGGGCGGCGTTGAGAGGGGGAAGAGGCGGAGGAAAGCGAGAGGACATGAGAAGGCTCAATCCCGAAGTAGAACTTCGGGAATCCTGAAACTGCTTATTTCAAAAACCACGGAATCTCCAGCGGCGCGGGCGGCAGGAAATACACCGTCACCCAACTGCTCCAGCCGACGTAGTTGCCGTCATCGTAGCCCAGGTCTATCCACGCTTTGCCCGTGCAGCCGGGGCACACATCGCCCACCACGCCGAAACCGTAGCCCGGCACGTACACGCGCGCGCCTTTCAGGGCGCGGTACCAAGCGAGGCTCAGCGCCACCACGCCGTATCCCGCCCTCATCCCGCTCGACGTGCCATACGAGCAGCCGCTTCCGCCCGAGCGGCACGGCGAGTAGGAGGTGGCGTACATTTCCTTCGCGGCCCAAAACGAACTGCGCGCCACCCGCGCCCGCGGCAGGCGGATGACGCTCTCGCTCTCGACCGCGCGCCCCGCTTCGACCCCGTCCTCGTAGCGGATGCGCGTGCGGCTGAGCGAAATGCCCGCCTCGCCCGGCTCCAACACATCCTGCGCGGGCGGCTGGAGTTCGGCGGTGACGATGAGTTGCGTTTCGTAGGGGATGATCGTGTACGCGCTCTCGATGACTTCGGCGACGCGCACGACGCGGATCTGACCGTCGGCGGGCAGCGCTTCATTCTCCGACGGGGCGGCGGAATCCAGCCCGACGAGCGGAATCCCCGCTTCGGCCAATGCCTGCCCCACCGTCGCGGCGGACGAGTGGATGCGCGTCGTCCCCCCTCCCGCGCGGACGACGAGTTCGCGCCCCGGCGCGATTGTGATGGTCATCCCCTCGGCGAGGGGCGAATCGGGGGGCGGCTCGACGCGGTCGCTGACGTAGAGATTCACGCCCGCTTCGCGCAGCGCCTCGCCGACGGTGAACGCGGCCGAAGCGAGGGTCATCTCTACGGTTGGCGCGGCCAGCCGCACGGTCCGCGCGCGGCGCAGTTGCAGGGTGACGAGTCCCCCGGATGGGATGGGCAAATCCATCGGGACGGGAATCCCGTTCACGAGGGCGCGGTCCGCGGGCGAGAAGGCAATCCCCGCGTCCGCGAGGATGCGCGCGGGGACGAGGCCGCCCGCGGCGATCTCACGCGTCTCCCCGTCCGCCACGAGGCGGAGGCGCGGCGCGTTCTGCGGCCCGCAGGCGGCCAGAAGCAGGAGAAATGCCAGGAGGCGGATTCGTCTGGTCGGAGGCATGGGGAGATTGTAACTGATTTCGAGGAGGGTTCGTGCGCGCATTGCGGACTGCAAAATCTCCAGATTTTGCCCGAAGTCTGGAGACTTCGGACTCCGCCGAAGGTTCTTGTGAAGTCTGGAGGGTTCTTGCGCGCATTGCGGACTGCAAAATCTCCAGATTTTGCCCGAAGTCTGGAGACTTCGGACTCCGCCGAAGGTTCTTGTGAAGTCTGGAGGGTTCGTGCGCGCATTGCGGACTGCAAAATCTCCAGATTTTGCCCGAAGTCTGGAGACTTCGGACTCCGTCGGAGGTTCTTGTCAGGCCTCTCGGAATCGCATATACTCCCATCATCATCGGCGAGCACGGGAAGGGAGTCTCCATGTCCAACCTCATCGGCCAATCCCTCGGACGCTATCACATCCTCGAGCGCCTCGGCGAGGGCGGGATGGCGACGGTCTACAAAGCCTTCGACACGCGCCTCGAAACGGACGTGGCAGTGAAAGTCATCCGCACGGAGCGACTCGCGCCAGAGATTCTGGAAAAGTCGCTGAAACGCTTCGAGCGGGAGGCCAAATCGCTGGCGAAGTTGACGCATCCCAACATCGTCAAAGTGACGGATTTCGGCGAGCATGAGGGCAGGCCGTATCTCGTCATGGTGTACCTGCCGGGCGGGACGTTGAAGCAGAAACTCGGCAAGCCCATCCCATGGAAGGAGGCGGCGCGCACGTTGCTGCCCATCGTCCGCGCCCTCGATTTTGCCCACCGCCAGAACATGATCCACCGCGACGTGAAACCGTCGAACATCCTCATCACCGCCGACGGCGAGCCGATGCTGACCGATTTCGGAATCGCCAAAATCCTGGATTTGGAGGAGACCCAGGACCTGACCGGCACCGGCATGGGCATCGGCACGCCCGAATACATGGCTCCCGAGCAGTGGACGGGAAGGACCTCACATCTCTCCGACCAATACGCGCTGGGCGTGGTTTTCTATGAAATGCTCACCGGCCGCAAGCCCTACACTGCCGATACGCCCGCCGCAATTTTGCTCAAGCAGGCCACCGAGCCGCTGCAACGACCCAGCCTCTTTGCCCGCGACCTGCCGGAAAAGGCGGAGAAACTGCTTCTCAAGGCATTGTCGAAAGATCCCGCCAACCGTTACGCCGGCATGGGCGAGTTTGCCGCCGCGCTGGAATCCCTCCTCTCCCACTCCCCTCTTCAGCGGACAACCGCCGCCCTGCCGTTGGAAGAAGCAACCATGCGGGAAATGCCCGCGCCCGCCCGCCCTCTCCCCTCTCCCCGCGAAGCGATCGGGAGCCCTTCCAGGGCGCTTCGCGAAGGGGCCGGGGGTGAGGGCGGCAGCCTTCTTCGTCTTTGGCCCTTCGGCTTGATTGCCGCGCTGGTTGTGGCTCTGATCATCGCGCTGGCGGGCAATATCGATCGCGGCTTGAGCCCGGCCCCAAGCGAACCTCCAACCTCATTGCCTGCCGCGGCTACCGAACCGCCTATTGCCGACCCGGACGAGATTACCGACTCCAAAGGCGTGACCATGCGCCTCGTCCCCGCCGGGGAATTCACGATGGGCGGATCGGCGGATACCGCTTTTTCAGAATGTCAAAAACTTTATATCGGCGGCGATTGCAACCGAGACTGGTTCGCGGACGAAGAACCCGCCCACACCGTTTACCTCGACACCTTCTACATGGATAAATACGAAGCGAGCAACGCGGCATATCGGGAATGCGTCGAGGCGGGCGCGTGCCAGCCTCCCACCAATTCGAGTTCCGACTCGCGTTCCAGTTATTACGGCGACTCTTCTTATGATGATTACCCTGTGATCTACGTAACCTGGGACATGGCCAATGCCTATTGCCAATGGCGCGGCGCAAGGCTGCCAACCGAAGCCGAATGGGAAAAGGCCGCGCGCGGCCCGGATGGGCTGTTATACCCCTGGGGCAACACCTTCGATGGAAGCAAGGCAAATTTCTGCGACGAGAATTGTTCGCTCTCTTGGGCCAACAAGAGTTACGACGATGGGTATGCCGATACTGCCCCCGTGACGGCTTTTTCCAATGGCGTGAGTGTGTATGGCATTTTCAACCTGGCCGGGAATGTGTGGGAGTGGGTGGCAGACTGGTATGATTCCACCTACTATTCAAACTCGCCTTCCAGTAATCCACATGGGCCATCGTCGGGGGACACTCGCGCTGTGCGGGGCGGCTCGTGGAACCTCGATGGTAACTTCCTCCGCCCTGCGAGTCGGTACGGGAGCGTTCCATCCGTTTCCCTCATCTACCTCGGTTTTCGGTGCGCGCTCTCGCCCTGATTCTGGAATTCTGTTTTCTGGAGTTCTGATCTTCTGACTCGCGCTCGTAACCCTCCCGCCGAAGGCGGGCCACGCAAAATTTTTGGATAATATGCCACAAAAATACTCCGATTTGTACCCGCAAGTGTGTTGCCTATTGAATCTTTGGCAAGGGTTTATGCAGGCATCCAAGGGTCGTCGAAGCAACCCGGCAGTGGCAAAATTCGAATACAACCTGGAATCGGAACTGGTGGCGCTGCGCGATGAATTGCAAAGCGGCAGCTACCGTCCGGGCGGGTACTGCAATTTCCCGGTGCATGAACCCAAGCGGCGCATCATCAGCGCCGCGCCGTTTCGCGACCGCGTGGTTCACCATGCGCTGGTGAATGTGATTGGACCGCCGCTGGAGCGTCAGTTCATTTTCGACAGTTATGCCAACCAGGTGGGAAAAGGGACGCATCGCGCTCTCGACCGCTGTACGTATTTTATGCGGCGCTATAACTACGTTCTTCCATGCGATGTCACCCAATTCTTTCCTTCGATTGACCACGCCATCCTGCGCGGCATCCTGGCGCGCACGATCGGCGACGAGCGCGCGCTGAATTTGATTGATCAAATCCTTGCCAGCGGCGAGGGGATTTTGGCGAGCGAGTACGATATGGTCTATTTCCCCGGCGACCATCTCTTTGCAGCGAACCGTCCGCGCGGCCTGCCCATCGGCAACCTCACCAGCCAGTTCTGGGCGAATGTGTATCTCAATGAATTGGACCAGTATGCCAAGCGCGTTCTCAAAGCGCGCGCTTACCTCCGGTATGTGGATGATTTCCTGCTTTTCTCCAACGACAAAGGGCAATTGCGGGAATGGAAATCGGCTGTTGTTGATTTTCTTTCCCAATTGCGGTTGACGATTCACGATTCTCCCGCCCAGCCGCGACCTTGCTCGAGAGGTGTCACGTTTTTGGGATTCATTGTGTTTCCAGAACATCGCCGCCTAAGACCTGCAAAAGGGTACGCGTTCCAACGCAGGTTGCGAGGCATGGTCTCTGTCTGGCGGAGGAGAGAACTGGACACAGAGAATTTGCGCGCATGCGCGATATCCTGGGCGGAACACATTTCCCATGGTGATACGTGGAATTTGAAACGCGCTGTATTTCAACATGTGAGGCAGACCCATGAATGAAAAGGAACAATCCCCGATCTTTGCAAAAACCTCCAACTTTCTTCTCTGGCTCATGCAACATACCGAAAAGTTTCCCAAGAGCGAACGCTTTCGGCTGGCAAAGCGCATCGAAGATGCGTCTTTTGAATTCTATGAAGACTTAATTCGCGCCGTCAAATCCAGCGACAAAAAACGTTTCCTGCTTGCGGCAGATTTGGAGTTGGACAAAGTTCGTTTATACATTCGACTTGCCCACGCCCGGCGGTTGACGAACCACGAGCAATACCTTTTTGCTGCCGAATCATTGACGGAAATCGGCAAATTGCTCGGAGGCTGGCTCAAAACAACCGGGCATCATCAGGCATCTTCAGCCGATTGACGGCTGGGGTGTGGGGACGCCGGAGCGCGCTGTGCGGGGCGGCTCGTGGAACAACAATGGTAACAACCTCCGCCCTGCGAATCGGAACAGGAACGATCCATCCAATTCCAACAACAACCTCGGTTTTCGGTGCGCGCTACCGCTTTCTGGAATTCCCGATCCAGGATGCGCCGGGTTTACGGACGCGGCGCGCGTGATTTGGAAGCGAGTCCCGGCGATTCCCGTCCGTGTGGGGACGGACAAATACAAAAAAGCCCGCCTCCCCGAGACGAGCGTTTCCTGGAGGCGGGCGATTTTTACCCGTTGGTCGTGTCATCGCTTTCCATTTTTATTTTCTGCCGATCCTTCCTCCTTGCCACAATCACCGAAATATTATCCGGCCCTCCGCTCTGGTTGGCGAGGGCGGTCAGTTTCTCCGCGGCTTCCTGCGGATCGAACTCGTTGGCCGCGGTCCACAGCAGCGAATCCGGAACCGAGCCCCACAACCCGTCCGAGCAGAGCAGGAGAATGTCGTCCTTCTCGAAGGTCGCTTCTTTCAGGATGGGCGTGATCGTCGGACGGTTGGCGCTCAACGACATGGAAAGGTGGCTGCGCTTGCGGTGCTTGCGCGCCTGTTCGAGAGTGAGCCGGCCCGCCCGCACCTGGTCCATCACCCAACTCTGGTCCGCGCTGATCTGAAGGGCCTGCTCTCTTCGCAGGAGGTAAGCGCGGCAGTCGCCCACGTTTAGGATGTCCACACGATCCGGGCGCAAAAAGGCCGCCACCAGCGCGCTGCCCATGCTTTTCAGGTTCGGGTCTTTGACGGCGGCCGCGCGCAGGGACTGGTGGGCTCTTTCCACGCACAGCCGCAGGACACGCGCCGCCTCCAGCGGGGGCTGCAACTGAACGTACACCTCGCGCAGGGTCTCGATGGTCAATCTGCTGGCGGTTTCGCCGCCGTTGTGTCCGCCCATCCCGTCCGCGATCGCCAGCAGGGGCGGAAGGGCGATTCCCGCCTCGGGGATCAGCGCGGCCAGCGCGTCCTGGTTGGATTTGCGCTTGCGGCCCGCGTCGCAGGCCGAGCCGATGAGAAACTCGCCGAAGAGGAGGGAGGAGGCCATGGTTTATGGCGGAATTTCCCGCCCTACCCTTCGATTGTATTCATTTCGGCCGCGTCGCCCGAATCGAAGCCGTCCACGGTTTGCTCGTCGCCGGCGCGCAGGCGCGCCCCCGCTTCGAACTTCAACCGCACGCGCTTGCCCAGGCGGATCTCGCTGCCGTTTTCCAGCAGGACTTCCCCCCCTGCAGCCTCGCGGTCGTCCACGAACGTGCCGTAGGTGGGGCGTTTGAGGGCGCCGGTCTTTTCGTCGGTCTCCTCCACCTCGCGCAGGAACAGCCCGCCGTTGCGCTCCTCGATCACGGCGTGATGCCGCGAAACCGGGCTGTCCTTGGGGAAGATGATGTCGTTATCGGCCTTGCGCCCGAGCGTGACGCGGCGCTGGGTGATCTCGAAACGCTGTCCGATCATGGCGGGGTCGTCGCTGGCGGTCACGGTCAGCATGGCCAGCGCGTCGGGGCTCATCTCCCAGGCGTCCATCGTGCGGTCCGAAGCGGGCGAAAGGTCCTGCGCGGTGGCCTCGCCCAGCCCGCCCACCTTCTGCTCCCATTCCAGGTCGCGCTGCCGCTCGCGCCGCTTCTTCAGCGTCAGCAGGATGACGACGCCCACGACGGCCGCGCCCAAAAGGAAGATCGCGCCGACGATGTAGATGAGGTAATCCGAGAGGGTCTTCTCGTCTCCCTCCTGACTTTCGGCCGGTTTCTCCGTCCCCGCGCGCACGACCACCTTCCGCGCGGCACGCGCCAGTTCGATGCCTCCCGCTCCCTGCGCGACGGCCTCGATGATGAGGTCGCCGGCGGCGTATTGCGCGAAATCCACCTGCGCTTCGTAGGGCGTGGTTTGCGCGGTGGTGACCGTCGCGCCGTTGATCTGGAAGACGACCGATTGGATGGTCTCGCCCTGCCCGAAGGTTTCCACTTTCAGGGTGACGAGGCCGCTCACTTCCTGGCCCTCTTTCGGCTCGACGAACGTCAGCCGCAGGGGGAAATTGGGAAGCAGGAAGCCGCGCGTGTCGGTATCCTGCGCGCCGAGATATTTGACCGTCACCGCCAGGGTGTGCGCGCCCGGCCCCGCGCTGGATTCGTACTTGACGGCGTATTGGGATCGAAGCGTGTCGGAAAGACGAATGAAGACGGCGTCCAACTGATTGGCGTCGGGGGAGTAAAGGAAACGTCCGCCCGTGCCTTGCGCGATGCGCTGGAGGGTCTTCTGGTCCACCTTGCCGCCCATGCCGAGGGTGTAGATGGG
>DAOUMJ010000066.1:0-27379 GCA_034411715.1 Anaerolineales bacterium
CTTGCAATTCTCGGCGGTCTCCGCGAACTCCCCTGGCACTGCCCGCCAGGGCAAGTGTGCGGTTAATCCCTGCCAACTGCTCTTGAGCGGGAGACTATCGCATTTCCGGTCTGGTCTATTTGACGCAAAATCCACCGTTTATCCAGCCAGTCGTTTCGCCGAATTCAACAGGAATCCAATTTCCTTCAGGTGAGATGGGCAAAATGGTTAGGACCGATCCTTCCGGGAGCCACCCCAGGGCGGGGCAGGTGGTGTTCGAACAGGATCTGACCGTCAACCAACCGTCTGAAAAGCCGGTAAAGACCCTGCATGTGATTGGAGGGGGCACGACTTCTGAACTGGGAACCGGGCTGACCGGAACACTACTTGGGACGGAAACCGGCGGAGAAGGAAGCGCAGTTACTCCTCCCGGTATCGTGAACCGCATGATCCTGTTATTTCCCGCGTCGGTGACCCAGACGCGGCCCTCCGCGTCCACGGTCACGCCCGCGGCCAGTCCGAACTGATCGAGGTCGAAACCGAAGTCGCCCCAGGCGCGGACGAAGAGGCCGTTCGCGTCGAATTCGAGGATGCGGTAGCCCTCCGGGTCGGTGACGAAAACGCGGCCCGCGGCGTTGATGGCGATGAGGGGTTTGTTTTCCAGCGACTGACCGAACCAGCCGTTGATGTCCCATTGCAGGATGGGGAGGAAGAACGAGCCGTCCACGCTGGGGGTGAAGGCCTGCACGCGCTGGTTCCAGGTGTCGGTGACGTAAACCGTCCCATCCGCCGCGACGGCCACGCCGACCGGTTCATCGAACTGGCCGGGATCGAGTCCCGCTTCGCCGAACTGGGCGAGGTATTTTCCGCCCGCGTCGAACACCACGATGCGCTTGTTGCCCGTATCCGCCACGTAGACGCGTCCCTGCGCGTCCACGGCGATGCCGCGCGGACCCCAGAAGGCGTCCGTCTGTTCAGGCGCGCCGTAGGCTCCCCACGTGGAAATGAATTTGCCCTCGCGGGTGAACCTGACGATGCGGGCGTTCCACGTGTCTGTCACGTAGACCGTTCCATCCGGGCCGACGGCCACGCCCCAGGGTTCGCAGAAGGTATCTGTTGGGACGTTGGGCGGGGGGTTGGCGGTGGGATAGGGACAACCCGGCGAGGCCTTGCCCCACATCCCCATCAGGTTGCCGCTGGCGTCGAAACGCAGGACGCGGTGGTTGCGCGAGTCGGCCACGTAGAACGCGCCGTCCGGCGCGAAGGAGAGGGCGCGCGGCGCGTTCATGGGCGTGGACAGGCTGGCGGAATCGATCACCAGGTCGGCGGAGAGGCGGATGGTGTTGGCCGCGTACGGGTCCACCTCCGCCGCTATTTGGGTGGGGCCGACGCCGTAGTTCCAGATCTGCGCGGCCACGTCCTGGCGGATGTAG
This sequence comes from Anaerolineales bacterium, assembly GCA_034411715.1. Lineage (GTDB taxonomy): Bacteria > Chloroflexota > Anaerolineae > Anaerolineales > Villigracilaceae > Denitrolinea. Next base: position 1,413 of record DAOUMJ010000066.1, read on the forward strand.
AGGCGCATCTGGTCGGCGGGAGACCAGGTGGTCAGTGAAGTGGATGAAGATCCCGTCGCCGCGCCGTAGCGGGCGTAATCGCGGTTCCACCAGATGTCCCAGATGCCGGCGCGGATGTTCGGATCGAGCAGGGCGTTGCAGACGCGCGAGTAATCCCTGCTTTTGATGAGTTCGAGAAATCCCAGCGCGCCCTTGCAGGGATAGCCTTCATAAAACGGCATGGCGGGGTCGCGGGCATAGGTGAGACCGAAGTAATCCTGGTTGGGCCACCACATGCGGATATAGTCGAAGCGATAGTAGCCGGGACCGAGGGCGGTTTCGATCTTGTCGAAATTCTTCTGGTCCACGACGACGAAGACCGCATCGCGCAGGGAGCGCGTCGGCACGTCGAAGGAGCGCTGGTTGGTGTAGTCGCGCAGGTACCAGACGAACGGCCACGAAACGCCGGTATCGGGCGCGGAGGCGTCGTAGGCGAGGGCCAGTCCCATACCGCCGGTGGTGCGTTTGGAGATCTCCTCGGCTTGTTTCATCACGTCTTTTACGCCCGTCGCGGCGTGCGCGTAGACGAGGTATTCGGTGGCCTGGTCGTATGTGATGTAAGAGGCGCGGAAGGAGGCGCGCGCGGTCAGCACGGCCAGCAGCGCGAAGACGGTCAGGGTGAAGGCGCGCAGGAATTGTTTCGGGCCCCAGTCCCTGAGCAGGTAGAGGAGGCCTGTGACTGAGGCGGCGGCTGCGAGCGCCGGCAGGAGGAAATTCCCCGTGGCTTCGAGGCTGGCGAGGTCCTTGCCGCGGAAGGGTGGATTCGGACCGAGAGCGGCGAGCAGGCTCAAGGTCAGGCTGGCAGCGAAGACGGCGATCAGCGCGAGGACGATCCATGGCTGGCGTCGCCGCAATCCTTCCCAGTCCAGCGCGTCCACGATGTGTCCGAGTCCCCAGCCGGTGATGAGGATCATCGGCCAGGCGATGTGGTAGGTGAGCCAGGGCATTTTTTCGCCCGCGTAACTCAGGGCGGCCAGGCTGGAGAGGCTCCACCAGACGAGCAGGGTGAAGGTGTTGGTGAAGTTGCTTTCTTCGGGGGTGAGAGGTTCGGGGTTTTCCTCGGTGACGACGCGAATTTTTCGGCGCAGGCCGAGGATGACGGCGAGGAGGAACCCGAGCGCGGGCAGGAACTCGTAAATGGGAATTTGGACGAGGATGTAGTAGTACCAGGGCTGGCTGCCGCGCTCGACTCCCTGCTGGACGAGCCAGTAGCCGAGCGAACCGATGAGGCCGGTGAAGAAGCCCGCGCTGTTGGTGAAGACGGTGGTGTAGAGGACGGTGAACGGCCCCCAGAAAATCAGGGCGGTCTTCCACCAGGCGTCGCGGTTCCACCACAGGCCGATTGCGACGCTGACAATGAAGGCGGGGACGATGAAGACGCCGAGACGCAGGATGTCGAGGGAGAGACTGAATCCACCGACGGTCCACAGGTTGCTTTGCGAAAGGGTTTCCAGTTCCTCGGTGGTGGTGGGGATGCTCCATTTCACGGCGCGCAGGAGGAAGGGCGTGAGCATGGGCAGGACAAGCGTGCCGATGACGATGAGCAGGTCGAAGGAGCGCTCGGCGCGGATCCTTTCCCACGAATAGCCGCGCGCGAGCAGGAAAGCGGCGCTGACCAGCGCGAAAGCGCCAAAGAGCATTAAACCGGTTGGGATGGAAAATCCGCCACCGGGCGCGGCCAGCGGGGAGAGACCCTCGGCGGGGTTGGCGGGCGGGGCGGTCTCGGTGGCGCTGAGGATCCCCGTCTCGCGGCCGGCGAGGCTGAGTCCCAGCCCCGCGCCGAGCAGGAGAATCCCGATGGCGAGGGCGACGATGAAGCCGCGATAAAGATTCTCGCGTCCTTCCCACGGCTGGCGCGTGACGCGGGCGATGAAATAGACCGCCAGAAACAACAGGGCTTGCGCGGCGTAGATAAAGGCCGTCTCTTTGGAGGTGAAGTGCAGGATGAGCGCGGCGGACAACATGTAGATGTATTTCTTTTCGCCCGCTTCGAGATAGCGCAGCATCACGTAGAGCATGACGATGCCCGAAAAGCCCGCGAAGGCCTCGTTGCGGACGTAACGGCCATAATACAGCATGTACGGCGAGACGACGAGCAGGAAGCCCGCGATGAGCGCGCCGGCGCGCCCGAGATAACGCCGCCAGTACCAGGCCATCCAAACGGCGGCGATGCTAAAGAGGACGGCAGGAATGCGCGCGGTAAAGTCGCTCACACCGAAGAGGTAATAAGTCAGCGCGATGATGTGGAATTGGAACGGCCCGTGCATCATCGGGGTGTGATGGTAGCCCGATCCCTTGTAGAGCAGGTACGAGAAATACGTGTGCAGACTCTCGTCATGGCTCATCACGCGCGTCTCGAGGTCGAAGAAGCGCGTCACGATGGCAATGAGGAGGATCGCGATGAAAACTGCCACCTCATTGGTGACGGCGGGCAGGAGGGGATGAATGGGTCGGTCGAGCCAGCGTTTGGTTTCCATAGGGGCTGATTATAACTTGTGATTGTAGGTCGGATTGGCAATCCGACCTACGCGGACCGACCCGCGAGTTGACCGCACCCCGCGGCGATGTCTATGCCGCGTCTCATGCGGATCGTGCATGGGACCCCGGCCTGCTCCAGCGTTTCTTTGAACGTTTGCGCCCGCCGACGGTCGGCGGCCTTGCCGCTGTAGCCTGTGGTGGGGTTGAGGGGAATGGCGTTGACGTGGCAGAGCATCCCTTTGAGCAGCGCGGCCAGTTTGCGCGCCGTTTCGGGCGTGTCGTTGACTCCGTGAATCAGCGCCCACTCGAAGGTGATTCGCCTTCCCGTTTTGGAGACGTAGTAGCGGCAGGCGTCCAGCACATCGGCAATGGGATAGCGTTTGTTCACGGGCATCATCGAGGCGCGCGTCTCATCGTCCGCGGCGTGGAGGGAGACGGCGAGATTGACCTGCCGCGCCTCGTTCGCGAAACGCCGAATGGACGGGACCAGGCCGACGGTCGAGAGGGTGAAGCGCCGCGCGCCGAAGTTGAATCCGCCGGGGTCGTTGAGCCTGTCTATGGCGGCCATCGTATTTTCGTAATTGTGGAAGGGCTCGCCCATCCCCATCAGGACGACGTTGGTGACGCGTTCGTTCTGTTCGTTCAACAGGCGGGCGTAAACCATCACCTGCGCCACGATCTCGCCGCTGGAGAGGTGACGTTTGAAGCCCATCTGCCCGGTGGCGCAGAAGACGCAACCCATGGCGCAGCCTGATTGGGTGGAAATGCAGAGCGTATTGCGCGCTGCGGGGACGCTTCGCGATGTTGCGTGTCGCGTATTGCGTTTCCCGTAGCGCATGAGGACGGCTTCGATGACATGGCCGTCGCGGAGGCGGAAGAGGGTTTTGGCGGTTTGTCCGTCGGAGGATGCGAGTTGCGAGATAGGAGACAGGGGGATGAAAAGCAAATTGTCCGCGAGATTGAGGCGCAACGATTTTGGCAGGCTGGTGAATTCATCCGGGGAATTCCAGAGATTCTGATACAGCCCCTGCCAGATTTGTCTGGCGCGGTAGGCGGGTTCATCCCACGATTGAAGAAGGTTGGACAGTTGGTGAAGGTCGAGGTCGTAAGCGAGGGAGGCGGGGTTCATGCGAGCAGGATTGTATCATGGCAGGAACTTCCCTTTCTCCGTTCACGTTATAATACAGCGACTCGAATTGGAGGTAGTAATGACAAAACGCAAATTGACCTGGCTCCCGGCGCTGGCCGCTTTCGCGCTGTTCCTCTCTGCGTGCGGCGGCGGTTCCAAAGAGCCGACTCCCACTCCCGTTGACCCCAACCTGGTCGCGGCGCAGGCCATCGCGACCTTTTCGATGGGTCTTACGCAAACTGCCCTTGCCCAGCCGACGGCCACGTTCACCCCGGAGCCCACAGCAACCAATACCCTGCCGCCGGTCACGTTTGGCACGCTTGCCACGAACACTTCGTCGGCGCCAGTTAATACCTGCGATGTGTCGGTTTTCATCACGGATGTGACCATCCCGGACGGCACACCCACCGCGCCCGGTCAGGTATTTGTCAAAACCTGGCGGATTCAAAACTCCGGCACCTGCACTTGGACGGCCACCTATAAGGCTGTCTTCACGGGTTCGGGAAATGGCCCGATGGGCGGGGCCACCACCCCAATCGGGAAGACGGTGAAACCGGGCGAAACACTCGATATTTCCATCACATTCACCGCGCCCTCCACCGCGGGCGATTATGTCAGTTGGTGGAAATTGCAAAACGACTCCAGCGTCTTCTTTGGCACGCCATTCTCGGTAGCCATCAAGGTTGTTGGGACTAGTCCAACCATTGATGCCACTGCAACTGCCGCCGCTGCTGGCACGGCAACCTCAAATTCATTAACACAAACAGCGGCACCTTAATCCTAATCAAAAAGACCTGCCTTTCGGCAGGTCTTTTTGGCGATTGAAATCGCCTCGACGATTGCGAAGTCCGCCTGCGCGGGCTTTTATCCAACCAGCGCCTCCAAATTCTCGACGATGAGATCGGGTTGCGGACTCCACGCCTCGGCCTGCGCGCGCGTGCCGACTCCGCTCAGCACCAGCGCGGTCGGGCAGCCCACCGCCTGCCCCGCGGCGATGTCCGTTTCGAGTCGGTCGCCGACGACGAGCGTTTCCTCTTTTTTCGTCCCCAAACGTTCCAATGCCATCTCCATTAGAAAGGGATACGGCTTGCCCGCGTAGACTGGCTCGATCCCCGTCGCGGTCGTGATGACCGCGATCCACGCGCCCGCGCCGGGGATCTCGCCGCGCGGTGTGGGGAAGGTCTTATCGGGATTGGTCGCGAAAAACGGAACGCCGCGCCGCACGAGCAGGGCCGCCTCGCGCATCTTGTCGAAGTTGATTTCGCGATCAATGCCCATGACCACAGCCTGGGCGATTTCTGCCTTTTCGACCGGCACTATTTCGAAGCCCTCCTCCTGCAGGGCAACCCTGACCCCGTCGCCGCCGATGACGAACACCGGCGCGCCGTTTGGAATTTTTCCTTTGAGCATCTTTGCCGCGCCCAGCGCCGACGTGACCACCTGCCACGCTTCCGCGGCGACCCCGAGGGCGGAGAGTTTTTCCAAATATTGCTCTGGCGTCTTCGTCCCGTTGTTGGTGGCAAAGACGAATTTCAATCCGCGCTCGCGAATGCGCGCGAAAATTTTTGGAAGGTCGCCGATCGGCGCGTTCTCGCGCCACAGCACGCCGTCCATGTCTATGATGAGGGATTGGATGTTGGTGAGCATGAGATTACTTGAATTTCCTCAAGATTATACCGTTTGAACCAGGCTCCCCTCTCCCGTAACCGGGAGAGGGGCCGGGGGTGAGGGTTGATCAAGAAAAGCCCGCCGATTCCACGACGGGCTAAACTACCAAACTACGCAACTACCAAACTACGAAACCTTTTCAGGCACTTCCAACACCTGATCCACCAGTCCATAATCCACCGCGCCTTTCGCGTCCAGGTAGAAATCGCGGTCGGTGTCGCGCTCGATCACTTCCAGCGGTTGTCCTGTGTGCTGGGCCAGAATGTCGTTCAGGATGGACTTCTGGCGCATGATCTGTTTGGCGGCGATGGCGATGTCGGTGGCCTGTCCCTGCGCGCCGCCGAGCGGCTGGTGCATGTGGATGGTGGCGTGCGGCAGGGCGTAGCGGCGGCCCTTCGTTCCCGTGGCCAGCAGCACGGTCCCAAACGAGGCGGTCACGCCGACGGCCGTCGTGCTGATCGGGTTCGAGATGATCCGCATCGTGTCGTAGATCGCCATGCCCGCGTAGATGATCCCGCCGGGCGAGTTGATGTACATGCGGATTTCCTTGTCGGGGTCCTCGTGATTGAGGAAGAGCAGTTGCGCCACGATCACGTTTGCAACCTGGTCGTCAATCGGCGTGCCGAGGAAGATGATGCGTTCCTTCAGCAGGAGCGAGTAGATGTCGTAGGCGCGCTCGCCCCGGCCGGACGATTCGATCACCATCGGTATTAAGTTTTTGAAATTCGGAATCATGGGTACCTCCAAGTGCGTTCATGATAAGCGGACTGTGTTTGATTTTCGTTAATCTCGCGTTACGGATTTGTGGACGTTTTGTGCCGCAACATTCATGTTGCCTCGATTTGCACAAGATAAATCTTGCGGTACTACTCCGCGTTTGCCTCATTCTGGACCTCGGGGCCGGGCGCGGTTTCCTCGGGCGTCGACTCCGCTTCGGCCGCCTTCGGCGCGTCGTCTTCGGGCTTCCACTCGCCGAGGGCAATGGACTTTAACTTCTCCAGCGTGCGGCGCGTCATCAGGCGGTTGGCCGATTCGGCCGCGATGGCGCTCGAAACGCGCTGCTGTGTGGATTTTCCGCTTTTGTTCAGTTTCTCGAAATCCACCGCGCCCTGGTAGGCCAGTTCGTTGACGGTGCGATTGAATTCGTAGGTCAGCGACTCCTCGTCAATCTGGATTTTGTGCCTGCGGGCGATCTCATCGAGGATCAGGCCGCGCTCCAGCCGCCGCGCCGCCACGGGGAGCGCTTCCTCCTCCATAAATTTTTCCTGCGTGGTGTTGCGGATTTTGAAGTATGTTTCCAAATCCAGGTTCTGGGCGGCCAGACGCTGTCGCAGATCGTCGAGAACGTGTTCGCCCTCGTGCTCCAACACCTGCGGCGGATACTTGATGGCCGCGCCTTCTCTAATTTTATCCATCACCTTGGAAAGATACTCATCCTCGTAATCGGCGCGCGAGCGGGCTTCCAGGTCTTTTCGCACAACGTCCTTGAATTGGTCGAGCGTCTCGTAGTTCTCGCTGACCATTTTGGCGAAATCGTCGTTGAGTTCGGGCAGCGTGACCGCTCGCACGGTCTTGATCGCGGCCTCGAATGTAACTGTCGCGCCTTTGAGCGCCTCGTCGTAGTAATCGTCGGGGTACGTATGCGTGATGGTCCTGCTTTCTCCAGGCTTCACGCCAATCAACTGGCGCGCGAAGCCGTTGAACGGCCATTCGTCGTCCGATTGTTTCTCCTCTGCGCGGACGACGGCCGCCATGCCATCGCGCGAAAGGTCAGAGAGGTCTTCGCCTTCCCGGGCGTCCTTTTTATCGCCCTTGACCGAGAAGAGGATGTAATCGCCTTCCTGCACTTCGCGCTCGACAGTTTCGGTCGTCCCATACAATTGGCGGATATCGTTAACGGCCTCGTTCAATTTGTCTTCGCCGGGCGCGGTCCACTCGTAGGGGACGCGCACCGCGAGGTAGTCGCCCAGATCCACCGTCGGCGCGAGCGGGACGCGGAAGACGAACTTCGGAGGGTCCACGCTTTCGATTTTGTCCAGTGAGCCGGGCGCGGAAGGTTCCACCTCGGCCTGTTTCAAGATCTCCGGGTAGATTTCATCCACCAGCATGTCTATGGCCTGCTCGATGATTGGTTCATCCCCGTAATGGCGGCGGATCATTTCATAAGGCGCTTTGCCAGGACGAAAGCCGGGGATCTTGCCGCGTTCCGACAGTTTGCGCGCCGCGCGGCGTTTGGCCTTTTCCATGCGTTCGGTTTCCACTTCAACGATCAGTTCAGCCTGGTGATCTTCTCGGATGCTCTTTTCGATGTTCAAGTTTAAGTTCCTTCATTAGTGATTTCCCCCCTCTCCCGTAGTCGGGAGAGGGGCCGGGGGTGAGGGCCGCTCCCCCCTCTCCCGTAATCGGGAGAGGGGCCGGGGGTGAGGGTAGTGGGGACGGCGGGAATCGAACCCGCACGCCTTGCGGCACATGATCCTAAGTCATGCCTGTCTGCCAGTTCCAGCACGTCCCCGGGGATCAGTGATCAGTTTTCAGTGATCAGTTTTCGGAGCAGGTGAAATTATAAGCGAGAGGGAGAGGGGCGTCAACGAATTTTATCGCGGCGCGGATTTCTTGACACATTTTCAGGCCGCTTGTACAATCGGCCTGTTTCACGGGCGGCAACGCCTGAATTTTGTTTCCGGGAGGAATACCCCTCTATGTTCACCATGGGATTGAGCACGTTCGAAACCTGGGCTATATGGGGCGTGTTTGTCACCGCCCTGCTTGGCCTGGGCTACGCGGTCTTTTTGCGTTCCCAGATCCTGCGCGAAGATAAAGGCACGGAGAAAATGCAGGAAGTCTGGGGCGCGATCCGCGACGGCGCCAACGCCTATCTGGGCCGCCAGTTGCGTTCCATCCTGCCTCTCATCGGCATCCTGACCATCGCCCTGTTCTTTTCTGTTTACATCGTCCCACCCAGCCCCGAGGCGAGTGAGTGGCACTGTACTTTCGTGCAGGGCGTCGAGGCAAGCAATCGTGAGGCTGTTGAAGCCTGCGTTGCCACTATGACGCCCTCAGGAAATCCGGAGGCGTACGGGCAGGTGCGGTTGTTAATCGGCATTGCGCGCGCAATCGCCTTCATCATGGGCGCGTCGTTCTCGCTGGCGGTCGGGCAGATCGGGATGAGAATGGCTGTGGAAGGCAACGTGCGCGTGGCCTCGGCCTCCCGCCGTTCGTTTGGCGACTCGCTTCGCATCGCCTACCGCGCCGGGACGATCACCGGTATGCTCACCGACGGCCTCGGCCTGCTCGGCGGAACGGTCATCTTCATCGTCCTCGGCATCGCCGCGCCGGACGCCCTGCTGGGCTTCGGCTTCGGCGGCACGCTCCTGGCCCTGTTCATGCGCGTGGGCGGCGGCATCTTCACCAAGGCCGCGGACGTGGGGGCCGACCTGGTGGGGAAGGTGGAGGCCGGCATCCCTGAGGACGACCCGAGAAATCCCGCCGTGGTCGCGGACCTGGTCGGGGATAACGTCGGCGACTGCGCCGGCATGGCCGCGGACATCTTCGAGTCCTACGAGGTGACCATTGTTTCCGGCCTGATCCTCGGGCTGGCCCTCTATCATTTCACTGACCGCCTGGAGTGGATCATCTTCCCGCTCATCGTGCGCGGCGTGGGGGTGCTGGCATCCATCATCGGCACCTACGCGGTGAGGGGCGGCCCCGGCAAGAGCGGCGACGCGATGGCTTCCATCTTCCGCGGCTTCCTTTCCTCCGCAGGCATTTCGACCGTCCTGTTCTTTGCCGCCGGTTTTTTCTATTTGAACAGCCCCGCGATGGCGGAGTGGGGCGGCTGGTGGCGCGTGCCGCTGGTGGTGACGGTCGGCGTGTTGCTGGCAATCCTGATTGACCGCCTGACCGAGTATTTCACCGGCACCCACAACAAACCCGTCAAGGAGATCAAGAAGGCGGCCGATACCGGCCCGGCTACTCTGATCTTGCAGGGCGTCGCGGTGGGCTTTGAATCTTCCGTCTGGTCCATTATTGTGATCGCCCTGACCATCGTTGCATCCATCTTCATCATGGGATCCGTCCCCGGCTTGGACGCTGTCGAGCGGATCAATTTCATCCTTTACGGCGTGGCGATGATCGGCATCGGCATGTTGACCCTGACCGGCAACAACGTGGCGATGGACTCCTTCGGCCCAATCGCCGATAATGCCAACGGCATCGGCGAGATGTCCTGGCACGGCCAGACAGACCAGGAAACAAAGGATGCCCAGCAGATCATGGCCGATCTCGACGCGGTGGGCAACACTACCAAGGCCATCACCAAAGGCATTGCCATCGGTTCGGCGGTCATCGCGGCGGTCTCGCTGTTCGGCTCCTTCCTCGTGGACGTGAGCCGCGCCCAACAGACGCTCGGCGTTCCGTTGGAAGAGCAAATCCAGTCCATCGGCATCCGCGTGGACTTTCCGCAGGTCTTCGTCGGCATGTTGATCGGCGGCGCGCTTCCGTGGCTGTTCTCCTCGTTCGCCATCCAGGCCGTCTCCCGAGCCGCGTCGCTCATCGTGCTGGAGGTCCGCCGCCAGTTCAAACTGGGCGTGCTGGAAGGCAAGGTCCCGCCCGATTACAAGCAGGCGGTCAGCATCTCCACCACCGCCGCGCAGAAGGAACTGGTCTCGCTGGCCCTGCTCGGCATTGTGACGCCCATCGTGGTTGGGTTGATGTTGCAGGTCGAGGCGCTGGGCGGCTTCCTGGCAGGCATCATCGTCTCCGGGCAGTTGCTGGCGGTGTTCCTCAACAACTCCGGCGGCGCGTGGGATAACGCCAAGAAACTCATCGAGGATGAGCCGAAGAAACCGGCTGAAAACCTCGGCAAAGGTTCCGAGCGCCACAAGGCGGGCGTGGTCGGGGATACCGTCGGCGACCCGTTCAAGGATACGGCCGGCCCGGCGCTCAACCCGATGATCAAGGTGGTGAATCTGGTGGCGGTCATCATCGCCCCCATCGTGGTGCAGTATACGAAAGCGAACAACACGACCCAAATCATCATCTGGGCCGTGTCGCTGGCGCTGGTTGGCGTGCTGGCCTGGGCGGTGATGCGCTCGAAGGCGCCCGCGCCGGAGATGAAGTAGGTCGCTCGCACATAAAAACCGCTCCCGGCGGATAGCCGGGAGCGGTGTGCAATTTTTGGCCGTATCCATTGGATTCTCATGAAGGATTTATTAGCCCGCCTTCCCGCCCGTTCAGAGGTATTTTCCGTTTATTCGGTGATTGTGTTTTTATGCTATAGCTGGGGGGTATTTGTATTCATGTTCAATCTTCCGAGTTGGATTCTGATGTCGCCTTTGGGGGAGGTAGCGGCTTATTTTGCGTATGGCTTGACGTTTACATTTTTAGATACGATCTTGCAGCTTGCCTTGGTATTACTAGTGACGCTTCTTCTTCCCGCCGCGTGGCTGCAAAAAGACTTTGTTGTCAGTGGTAGTGTTTTCGCCGCCATGTCTTTCTTTTGGATCTTGGTCGTTCAGATCGTTTTTTTGGAAGTGGCAAAGGAGCCCTTTACCAGCTTGTGGATGGTGATTGCCGTGGCCGTTATCACTACGGTTCTGTTCGTTTTTGTGTTCAGACGTTATTCCCTGTTCCGAAAGCCGGTTCTTTGGTTAAGCTCGTCCACTGGCGTTTTTGTTTACATTTACGGTTTCCTGACCGCGATCAGTCTTGTGGCCGTCCTTATCCGGAATTTATTCTAATATTGAGCAACCATGAATTCCAAAATCTCCATCAGTCGGCGTGATTTTTTAAAACTGCTGGCATTGGCGCCTGCTTCCTATTTTTACAAGGCGGCAAGCAATTCCCTGCTATCGTTAGTCAATGCGGCTGCGGATGGGCCGGGCGTGATCATTATTGTGTTGGATACGCTGTCGGCATCGAATATGTCGCTGTACGGGTATCCCCGAAAAACGACCACGAACATCGAGCGGTTTGCGCGTCGCTCGAACGTGTACCATGCTCATTATTCCGCGGCCAATTTCACCTCTTCCGGAACGGCGTCGCTTTTGACCGGTCTCTATCCTTGGACGCATCGCGCCTTCCATTATGAGGGGCAAGTTGTGACGAAGCATGTACCGTTCAATCTATTCCGTTACTGGGGCGATACGAGCCTGCGTCTTGGATATACCCAGAACGCGTGGACAGACCTGTTGCTTTATCAGTTCTCGCCATGGATCGATCGTCACGTAGACCTGCGCGAGTTCAGTCTGGACAAAACTCCCTGGCACACGGCCTTGTTCCACAATGACCCGGTCGCAACCTATAAAAGTGTGGACAGCACCTCGCTTGAATTGACCCCGGGCTTTTCTTCGGCCTCATTCCTGGCATTGTTAAGAAAAGTCCGGCTTTATTTTGGTAAAAAGGCGTTTGACGATCGTCTCGCCTCGGAATATCCGCACGGCATTCCCAAGACCCTCAATGATGTGAATATCTATTTCCTGTTGGAGGATCTATTTGACGGCCTCATGAACTTGATCGGGAAATTGCCTCCTTCTGCACTGACCTATCTCCATCTCTTTCCACCTCATTATCCATACGCGCCGCGCGCTGAATTCGCGGACGCTTTCAAGAGCGGTTGGCAACCCGACATCAAGCCGCCGGCCCAGTTTATTGATTCTGTCGGTGCGGGTGTGGAATTGAACGCCCGTAACTCCCGCGCCCTCTATGATGCCTACATTGCCACCGTGGATACCGATTTTGGCCGCCTGCTCGACTTCATGGAACACGAAGGCATTCTCGACCGCAACTATGTGGTGCTCACCTCCGACCATGGCGACCTCTACGAACGCGGCGTGCTTGGCCATACCAACGAATATCTCTACGAACCTCTCATTCGTATTCCGCTCATTATCTCCGGCCCCGGCCAAACCTCCCAGGTGGACATTCACACGCCCACCAGCAGCGTGGATGTGCTTCCCACTTTGCTCGCCCTTACTGGGCGCCCGGTTCCTGATGCGATCGAAGGCCAACTCCTGCCCGGTCTCGGAGGAAATGAAGACCCCGAACGGTCCATCTTCTCCATCGACTCCAAAGGCACAGCAGTCTATGGACCGATTCGAACTGCCACCTTCTCCCTCCGCAAGGGCCAATACAAACTGATTGGGTATTACGGTTATGAAGATTACGAGGATATCTACGAATTGTTCGACTTGAAGAACGATCCCGGCGAGATCGAAAATTTGACAGCAACGAAACCAGAGATCTTCTCAGCCCTGCGCGCCGAACTGGATGCCAAACTGCGCGAGATCAACGCGCCCTATGCCAAATAAACTCACAGCGTTAATCCATGCAGCAAATATTTGGCCCACGTAAAAAAGCCAGCCCGGAGGAATGGACTCGTTTCCAATCCTACGCATCCTTTCCTGTGCTTGGATTGATCGCGCTGTGTGCCACTCGGTTGTTTTGGCGTTTAATTACGCCGCGCAAGGACTTCTTCAACGAACTCTGGGGGCCTGCCTACCTGCTGGCGCATGGACAAAGCCCCTACGACACCGCCAGCCTGAATCCCAATCTGCCCGCCGCCTGGTTCCCCATGGCGATCGGCTTCTTCTTCCCATTGGGTTGGATGTCAGAGATGTCCGCCGCGCAGATTTGGTTCCTCCTGTCCATTCTGGCCTTATGTGGGACGATCCTCTTGGCAATGGGCAAGGCGCGCACTATCCTCACGTCCATCACGCTGGCGCTGTTTTGCTTCTTCTTTCCTCCTGTCCTCAATCACCTCTACCTCGGACAGATCTCGATCATCGCCACATTCTGTGTGGCGCTGGCCGCGCGCTTCATCGAACATGACCAACCCTGGCGGGCGGCCGTTGTCCTGGCCCTGGCCTTCTCCAAGCCGCATTTAGCCTTCTTGCCCATGCTTGGATTCTGCTTACACTATTTTCAGCGCGGCGGATGGAAAGCCGTCTTTGCGTTTGGCGGGAAGGTTGCCCTCCTTTCGTTTGCCATGACCATTCCATTGTTCATCGCCGAACCGAATTGGATTCCCGACGCGCTCGTCAGCATGAGGAGCAATCCATTCTGGCTGTACCCGTCGCTCTTCATAGTCTATTTGCGCGCTTTACCTGGCTGGGAATGGATTCTATGGGGACTGACCCTCGTTTTTATCCTCGGGCTGGGCTGGTTCCTGTGGACGCGCCTTCCCCTGAAACAAGCAACTTACTGGAGCCTGGCGCTCGCGCCTCTCGCCTCGCCCTATATCGGCAGTTGGGACTTTGTCGTGTTGCTCCCCCTTCTCTTCCTTGCCTTCGCCGAAGCGGATTGGAGGCGCAAGATATTTCTGGCTTGCAGTTACCTCCTGGCCTGGATTGGCATGGCCCTGGTGCAAATCCAACCGGGCAGCGATAATCACTTTTTCTGGTGGGTGCCGCTGTGGTTCACGGCCGCCATCGCACTGGTCACGGATTGGAAAACTGCCCGGTCCGCTTTCCCGTAATCCTCCTCTCTAACGGCAGTTTTTATAGGTTTCACATACGGGTTCCGGTAACGGACACTTCAGCGGGGCTTCCGGCTGGCGGAGATAAAGGAGGGGCTTCTCATCCAGAATAACGACCAGAATGGCATCCACAATCCCTTTGTATTTTGGTCTTAGACAACCAAAGACGATCACATCGGAAGCGTTGGAAAAAACTGCCGTATCGGGAGAATTCGGAAAAGCAGAAAGGGGATTCATAAAAGGCAATACCACGCCTTTTTCGCCGAACGTACCAATGATGGTAAACGATAAGCGGGGATATTGCATTGGATCGTAAGCGTCTACTTTCTTCATGTGTTCCCCCTCTCCGATGCGATAATATCGCGGGTAGAGGCCGCGTCCCAAAAACGCCTGCGAATTTTTTTTCTTGAGAAAAGCCGCCAACTCCTTCGATGAAATGCCCGCCTGGTCGAGCGCCCCGGTTTCTTCCAAATATGCCAGAATGTCGGACTTCTCCATCTCGGAATAGCGCTGTGGAACGGTTCGGTCCATTACGGTCATGGCAACGACGAACAACAGGAAGGGCAAAAGAAATAACCAGCCTTTTTTGAAGGAAAACGTCTTCGGCTCAGAATGGGAACTTAGCGCGTCGACGTTCGTTCCGAACCAGGCCGCTCCCCACAGGATGGTCTGGGTGATTCCCATTCCCCAATAGAACAACACACCCCAGTCCATCGGAACGATATAACGACCGCCCGACGTGCGCGCGACAGCGAGGGAAAGCGCATACGCCAGGCACACTCCTAGAGGCACAAGACCGACAAGTTTCCATTTTCTCCACGCGATGCCGATCCCAATCGAAATGAACGCCAGATGGATCGCCAGGAGAGTCGCTTCCGGGATGGTCAGGTTTCCCTGCCAACGGGTTTCGAACTTTTCCCAATACGGATGAATCTCATAAATCGTGCGCGATAAATCGTGAAATTCGATATGGGTGGGCAGAATGAGCGCGCTTGCTGTCAGGTTGTGGGCGAAATGAGTCAAGATGAGTTTGAGAGCGCCCATCGAACCTTCTGCCTGAACGCTGGTTTGATTATCTGACGTTGGAGTAGAGAACAAGAGATCGGCAGAACTGTTGAATCGGACCAGAGAGTCGCCTGATGGACGAAGATCGCCGGCAATGAATTGATAGCCGTTTAGGGAAGAGGGCGGGGTGGGCGTCGCTGAAGGGGGAAGACGGAATTTTTCTTCGAAGATTTTCTGCGTTTTTTTCGCAAAGAAGAATGGGGTTCCGGATATCGTCCAACTGCGCCACATCCATGGAGAAAGAAGAAGGGTCAATGTGAGCAAGGTCAACAGTGAGGCTCGCAGTCCCGTTTTCCAATCGCGGCCAAAAACCAGAATAATGCCCAATGTAACCGCGAACGGCATGGTCAGCAGGCTGAAACGTAACAAGACCGAGACCGCCAGCAATCCCCCGATGGGAAGGGCGTAAGCCATGCCCTGACGCGGGGCGCGCAGCCAGAGAAAAAGCCACAAGGCCAATACCGCCAGGCCGACGCGAGCCGGATACTCCGTCAGCAGGAAACGAACATGGGAAAGGTCAATCATATTGCTGGCGGCGAAGGCGTTCAATTCATGGATGATTGCCAGGGCGGCCAGGAACAATCCCGAAAGCCGATTATGGATGAGGCTTCCCAGCCAGTATATGAGCGCGGGAAAGATCGCCAGCAAAGCAGTTTGGAAACCGGAGATCAGGGCATAATCCTCGCCCAGGAACAAGTGCAACAATGCCAGGAAGCCCGACCAACCGATATGATCCTGAAACGGATCGCTGTTGTCAAGCCCCTGGCCGATGAACGCGAAATGCGCTCCTGTGTCCCAGGAGGCAGCGTCTGCATAAGGGTAGATAACATTTTCGGGCGGGTAGGGACCGGGGAAGAAGAAATTTTTCGGCAGGGGCGTAGTTATCCACAAAACTGCGGCTATTGCCCATATTCCCAGGCCGATGAGTAAATCTGTCTTGCGTGAATTTTGCTGGAAGAAAAGTCCGACCCGTTTCAGGTGCGCGCCACCCACAGAAACCGCCAGAACGACCAGCCAAATTAAAAACCAGACCTGCCCGCTCAATAGGGGAACGCCGGCAGGATACCGGCCGCGGAGCCCGTTTGGATAATCGCTGGCGTCGAATTGAGTTGCGAATCCCCACGTCAAAAGCAAGCCCAAAAAGGCGATGCCAATGGCCGGGGCGGTTTTTCTCCATGCGCTTGCTGGGAAGATTTCGAGTTTGGGTCTCGTTCTCCCGTACAACAAAACGAGAGATGTCTGCGCGCCGATCAACGCGCCCCACCAGAGCGCGGGGTGCAGGCGTTCCACGTAGTCGCCTCCCGCGCTGAAACGATATGGAGGGACGAACAATATCGTAACCAGAAGAATGCTCACCGCGCTCGAAGCCCAAAGCAGGCGGGATGTTTTTTGTGGGAATACAAAGGCGCGTTGCCAGATCCGTTCGGTCCAGTCCGGCTCACGCCAGGCTCGCGCCGCCAGCCATGCCAGCAGGATGAATATCAGGAGGAATCCGCCAATTAGCGCCAGGCGCGGCAGGGAATATCCCCAAAGGAATTGGTTGTCGGCATCCGAGGGAGTGAGTAACTGTGAGACCAGGCCTGCGCCAGCCTCGATGGACGCCAATGCAAAGTAACCTGAAATAATCTTTTTTGAATTCATCAAATCCTTTGCGGGTAGGAAAATCCAAGCGGCCGATTAATACGCGCCTTTGCCGCGCAATGCGATCCAAAAAGTCTTGACGACGATCTGGAGATCCAGCCAGATGGAATAATTCTGGATATAGTAGAGATCGTCTTCAGTATGCAAGTGCATGGGCTTGTCGCTGCGCCCGTGAATTTGCCACCAGCCGGTTAGCCCCTGCGGCACGGCGAAGCGTTTGCGCTGCCAGGGCTGGTATTTTTCGACCAGGTAGGGCAACTCGGGACGGGGACCCACCAGGCTCATCGTGCCGCGCAACACGTTGAAAAACTGGGGCAGTTCGTCCAGGCTCCACTTGCGCAGGAACCGTCCCACGCGCGTAATGCGCGGGTCGTCGCGATGTTTGTGGATGAGACGCCCCTGTTCGTCCACTTTTTCCACGGTATGACGCATTTGTTCAGCGTTTTTAACCATGGTGCGGAATTTGTAAATGGTAAACAGCCGCCCGTTTTCGCCCACGCGTTTCTGACTGAACAGGACCGGCGCGCCGTCATCCAGGCGAATCGCCAGGGAGATCAGCCCCATCAAAGGCAGGGCGGGGATCATGATCAGGCTGGTCAGGACGATATCGAAGAGGCGTTTGAGCATGCGCTGGCTCTCGGTCAGGGCCGGGGCGCGCACGTCCATGATGGGAATACCGGCAAAATCCTCCACTTCGGCGTGATGCAGGGTCCACTGAAAATAATCAGGCACGATGTGAACGCGCACGGGCAGGTCGAACAGGTTCGCCAGCAGATGATCCATGCGGGCGTGGGCGCGCGGCGGCAGAGCGATCACCACATCGTCAATATGCTGTTCGTGGACGACGACGCGTGCGCCGTCCAGCGATCCCAGAATCTCGTCGTGAGTTTGGCGTTTCTTCGCATCGTCATCCAAAAACCCGACAACGGAGATTTGTCGGGGATATTTTAAAACCTGCGCCTCGAACTCCCGTCCGACCACACCCGCTCCGACCACGAGCACGCGTCGGACGCGCCCCAGCCTCCAGTTTCGTTCGCGATACCATAAGCGGGCAGGAATGCGCCAGAGAAGCAGGGATGCGTAGGAAAGGATCATGAAAGCAATGAACAAATAGCGTGAAATTTCGCGGAAAGATAGATAGAGGATGCCCGCCAGGGAAATGCCAGCCAGCATCACGCTCAGGGTCAGGCTGGTCAGTTCGTCTGCCACGCGCAGGTTCTTGCGCCCGTCATATACAGAGAAGAAAAGCATGATACTCACCCATACGGCGGGAAAAATCACGTATAGAACAAATGGCAAAGGAACCGGGCGTCGAAATTCCTTGATGAAGGGGAGCCACTCAAGATCGTCGAAACTGGGACGCAGATAGGCCATCAGCCATAGCATGGATGCGATGATGACTGCATCCACAAACATGGAAAAGATGGCGAAATTGATCGAGAAGCGGCGGATCATTGGATATACTCAAACGTCCGATTTCGGGAAAGATTCGAGAGCAAATTCCAGCATCTCTCGCCAGGCAGGGACACGGATACCGAACACGCGGCAGAAATGCGAGGATGAGAGAGCCGCGAACGAAGGCCGGGCGACCGGCGAAGGAAATTCCCGGGTCAAGGCGGGTTTCACTTCCACCGGCAAGTCAAGCAGACGGACGATACACTGCGCCAAATCATAACGGCTGACGTAATCCAGGCTCGCCAAATGATACAGACCGCGGTGAGCGGAGATCCATTCCGCGCCCATGAGTTCCATTTTACACAACGCGTGCGAGGTCAGCTCGGCCAGCATCCGCGCCCACATCGGGCAACCCGTTTGATCGGTCACGACGCGCAACTCTTTTTTCTCGCGAGACCATTTTATCACCGTGGCGACAAAATTGTCCCCGCGCAGGCTGTAAACCCAACTGGTGCGAAAGGTGAAATACGCGCCTCCAGCCTCTTGAACGGCCCGTTCTCCTTCCAGTTTGGTCTGGCCGTAATAATTGAGCGGGTTTGGAATATCCGCCTCGGTGTAGGGTTCGTTCTTCGAACCGTCGAAAACGTAATCGGTCGAAAAGTGGATGAAGGGGATGTTTTGCCTGCGCGCCTCCTCCGCCATGACGCGGGGCGCCGCGGCGTTGATCTTTCGCGCCGCTTCCCTCTCGACCTCGGCCTGCTCCACCGCCGTATACGCCGAGGCGTTGACGATGGCATCCCAGGGAGAGGCGGCCAGCGTCTCCCGCAGCGACTCCGGCTCAATCAGGTCCACTTCATCCTTGTCCAAAGCGGTAACCTCCCCCAACACCGCCAGGGTGCGCCGCAATTCCCATCCGAGTTGGCCGTTCTTTCCCAGGAGCAAAATACGCATGGATCAGGACGCCTCTCCCAATACGTGAGATAGATAACCGGCGTAACTGCTGGTTTTGACTTGTTCGACGAGACCCTGGAGTTGATCGCGGGCGATGAATCCGCTGCGATACGCGGCTTCCTCCGGCGAACCGACCAACAGTCCCTGGCGTTGTTCGATGGTCTGGACGAAATTCGAGGCCTGGAGCAGGGCGTCGTGTGTGCCGGCGTCCAGCCAGGCATACCCGCGTCCCAGCGGTTCCACGCGCAAATTTCCCTGTTCGAGATAAATCCGATTCAAGTCCGTGATTTCTATTTCGCCGCGCGCCGAGGGTTTGAGATCTGCCGCGTAGTCGCAAACCATCCCGTCGTAGAAATACAGGCCGGGGACGGCGTAGTTCGAGCGGGGCGCTTTGGGCTTTTCCTCGATGCTGACGGCGCGGCCGCTTTCATCGAATTCCACCACGCCGTATCGCTCGGGATCGTGGACAGGGTAGGCGAAAAGGAGCGCCCCGTCTTGAAGACCCGCGCCGATGCGGAGTTTCTCGGGCAGGCTGTGGCCGAAGAAGATGTTGTCGCCCAAAATCAGGCAAACCGGCTGGCGGTTCACGAAATCGCGTCCCACGATGAAGGCATCGGCCAGGCCGCGAGGCTGGTCCTGCTCCGCATACTCAAAATGGATTCCCCACTGCTCGCCGCTTTTCAGCAAATGCTTGAAGATCGGCAAATCTTCGGGAGTGCTGATGACCAGAATATCCCGAATGCCGGCCAGAATGAGCAGGCTGAGGGGGTAATACACCATCGGTTTGTTGTAGACGGGCAGCAACTGTTTGCTGACCACATTCGTCAACGGCGCCAAGCGCGTGCCGCGTCCCCCTGCCAGAATAATACCCTTCATGGTTAACTCCTCGCTCGTTTGGCGTAGTTTTGTTCGATCCAATCCTGATAGTTGCCCTGCGAACGAATGGCTTGAATCCATTCGGGATGATCGAGATACCAGCGCACGGTTTCGAGCAATCCATCCCGCAGGTTGCGGCGCGGCGACCAGCCCAATTCGGCGCGAATCTTCGACGGGTTGATGGCGTAGCGCCGATCATGCCCGGGACGGTCGGGGACGAAGCGGATCAAGGTCGAATACGAGTCGGAGGCGGGATGCACTTCATCCATGATCTCGCACAGGGTATGCAGCAGGTCAATATTGTGGGTCTGGTTGTCGCCGCCGATGAGATAGGTTTCGCCAACTTGTCCGTCTCGAAGCACGCGATGGATCGCCTCGCAATGATCTTCCACGTGCAGCCAGTCGCGGATTTGCATCCCGTCCCCGTATACCGGCAGGGATTTCCATTCGAGGGCGTTGGTGATCATCAGCGGCAGGAATTTTTCGGGGAACTGGTAGGGGCCGTAGTTGTTGGAGCAATTCGTGATCGTCAATGGCAGGCCGTACGTGTGAGAGTAGGCGCGCGCCAGGTGATCCGATGCGGCTTTGGAGGCCGCATAGGGAGAGCGGGGCGCGTAAGGCGTTGTTTCAGAGAACGGAGGCTCGTCGGGAGACAACGACCCGAAAACCTCGTCGGTCGAAATGTGGTGAAAACGCACCTGTTCAATGGGCAGGAATTTCTCATCCAACCAGACTTTTCGCGCGGCCTCCAGCAGGGTGAACGTGCCGACCGCGTTGGTCTGGATGAACGCCGCCGGGCCGACGATGGAGCGATCCACGTGCGTTTCGGCCGCGAAGTGGACAATCGCATCAATCGCGTAATCCTTCATCAACCGTTCGACCAGTTCGCGGTCGCAAATATCGCCCTGGACGAAAACGTGGCGCGAGGGATCGGGCAGATCGCGCAGGTTCTCGAGGCTGCCCGCGTAGGTGAGCAGGTCCAGGTCCACCACGCGCGCCTGCGGATTGGTTTGCAGCGTGTATCGAACAAAGTTGGCGCCGATGAACCCGGCGCCTCCCGTGACAAGCATGTTTTTCATAAAGGTTCCTCATACACTTCGACCTGGGAAAATAATACACCGGCTTGATCTTTCGAAGAAATCACCAGTGGATAATCTTTTACCAGCGGCCATTGTATCCCAAGTTGCGGATCGTTCCAAAGGAGGGAGCGTTCCCACGTTGGGGCGTAATAATCGGTGGCTTTATACACGATCTCCGCCCAGTCGCTCAAAACATAATAGCCGTGCGCGAAGCCGGGCGGGATCCACATTTGCTGTTTGTTCCCGGCGGAGAGGCGGGCGCCAACCCATTTGCCAAAGGTGGGCGAAGCGCGTCGAAGATCCACCACCGCGTCGTAAATTTCTCCCAGGACGACTCTCACCAGTTTGCCCTGCGGCTGGCGGATCTGGTAATGCATCCCGCGCAAAACGCCGCGACACGAGCGGGAATGATTATCCTGAACGAACGCGGCGGTCACCCCCAGCGCGGCGAATCTCTCCGCCCGGTAGGTTTCCATAAAAAATCCGCGTTCGTCTTCGAACACTTTGGGGGTCAAAACCAGCACATCGGGAATAGCAGTTTGTGTTACATCCATGACGTTATGTGTCCGACGACTGGGCGAGGCGCTGAGGCATGGGACGCCGTAACGTGCGATAAAACAGCCGTTCGTACTCGTCGGTCACCGCGTCCCACGAATAGTTCAGGCGGACGTGCTGCTGTCCTTTTTGGCGAACCCTGCCAACCGTCTCCGGGTCGCCGAGCAATTTTACCAAAACCTCCCGCAGGCTGTCGGCCCCGACGCGCCCGTCGTAAGCCAGGCCCGCCTCTCCGCCGCCGATGGTCTCGACGTTCTCCGGCGTGTTATGCACGATGACGCAATTCCCGAAGGCCATGGCCTCCACCAGGGCGGGATGGGTTCCTCCCACACCCGAACTTTCGACGAAAATATGGGCGTTCGAGCCGAACTCCCGGTAACCCTCGCCGAAGACGTAGCCGGTGAAAATAATGCGCGGGTCGTCCCCCGCCAGTTTTTTCAGGCTGGCCTTGTATTCCTCGGCGTAGGGCGCGTCGCCGACGATGACGCATTTCAAGTCGGTGTCAATCCCGCGAAACGCCTCCACCAAATGATGGGCGCAGTTCTCGGGAACCAGCCGCCCTACGAAGAGAATGTATTTGCCCGGCTCCAGGCCGTATTTCGCCAGCGTCTCGCCGGGGGGAAGCGTCTCGACGTCCGAACCGTAGGGGATGTAAGCCGGTTCGTCGCGGAATTGTTCCTTGTAATATTTCTGCACGTGACGCGAGTCGGTCAGGTACACGGTGGGCAGGAAGGTGGCGAGGTATTCGGCGAATTGGATGTATTTCTTCGCCAGGGCCGGCCATTTTTCGCGGTGCCAGTCCAACCCGTCCACGTTGAGAATCGTCTTCGTCCCAACCAGGCGGGGAATCCACGTCACCGGGCTGTTCCCGGCGATGAAATAGAGCGCGATGTCGTACCGTTGAAGCAGGGCGTGCAAGGACGACAGGAAGGAATGAACCAGCGTATCGAGGTATTTGTTGGCGATGGTCGGCAGCTTCACCAGCCTCATGCCTTTATACTCACTGCCGGGGTAGGTGATATGATGACTGCGGCAGTAAACCGTAACTTCGTGGCCGCGCTCCACCAGGCGCTGGCCTAATTGTTCCACGCACGTTTCGAACCCGCTGTAACTGGCGGGGATGCCGCGCGTGCCGAGGAGGGCGATTTTCATGGTTGAATGTAATCCATTAGGAATTGGAATAGCGTGCAAGCGAGCGGGATTTTATCGCACTTTTTCAATTCTGTTTTTGATGGGCGACCAGCCAAGATTGGGCTTGAAGCGCCAAGTCCGAATCCGGCGCAAGGAAGATCACCTGCCGGTGGGCGCTGGCGGCATTCTCAAACTGTCCGAGAGCATCGTAGACCCCTGCCAACCCATAATACAGGCCCGCAT
Organism: Anaerolineales bacterium; assembly: GCA_034411715.1. Lineage (GTDB taxonomy): Bacteria > Chloroflexota > Anaerolineae > Anaerolineales > Villigracilaceae > Denitrolinea. The sequence goes on from DAOUMJ010000066.1 coordinate 24,136, forward strand.
CCGATGGTTCATATTCAAGCGCCTTCTGGTAGGCTTCGAGGGCGTTGTCAAATTGCCCGACCTGCGCATGGAGCGCGGCCAGAACGCGGTACTGCCCAAACTTGTACTTGTCATCCAAATCCATCGAGCGGATAACATCCTGCGCTTCATCCAGCGTCAGGGGCAAGGTGCGTTTTATCAGGCGGGCTTTGCGGCCACCCGGCAGGATGAACTCCGCTAATTCCTGGTGCGCATCAGCGAAGGACGCGGGGGAATTTTGTGTCAATTTGATTGCCGCGCCAAAATAAGATTCGCCGGGATTCTTGTAATCAACGTAAACAATGAACGGACTTTGCAATAACGCCTCGAAGTTAAAGGGAATGATGTCGAATGCGAAACCACCCAGTCTAGGGATAGCCAGAGGCGATTTAGGAAATTCGACGGCTTTGTAATAGAGAAAGGTGAAGCTGGTGAAATCAAACTCCAAGGGCCGCATCAATACCAATACATTACAATTTTCCGGCCGGCAATCGGGATCATTTACGACTGTCTCGAGAATCTCACTGATCTTCCAGTCCTCCCCGCTGGGAGGAGTCGGGCAAAAAACCTGGTCGTAAGACTGGCAAATCCCTTTCGATGTGATCGGCGCGCCCAGGGCAATGGCCGGTTGAACCATCCAGTGCGGTCCCCACGTGACATAGACGTAAACAAACAGGCTGGCCGTGAGCAGGATGATCCACGAAACGGCGGTCAGGGCTTTATTCTTTGTCTCGCCCACCCAGGTCACAGAGATGAGCGCTACTACCGGCAAGACCTCGGCAAAATGCATCCAGGTCATAGTGGCGAAGTTGGCAAATACAAGGTATGCACCAAGGTACGTCGCGATTAGGAGCAGGGATGCCGGCATGCGTCTCCAGATGATATAGCCCAACCCTATCGCGAAAAACAAGGCAAACACCAGTGAAATAGCCTTCGGCATGGTAATTAGATACCACCAGAAATAATATCCCCCCTCCAGACGCAAGCCTTTCGTAAAAATTTCATAGCCCCTAAACTCACCTAATTCCTCGGATGAAACCGTCTCGAATACATCCAGCAACGCTGTCCCGACGGAAAGATACCAGCCTGTGATCAGGACAACCCCCAACAGGAGCGCAGGTAGAAAACCTCGTAGAAATATTGGATCGGCAAACTTGGTTTTGAGCCACCCGAAAATGTCCCTGGTATTCGCGGGGCGGCGAGGCTCCACCTGGAAGAACAGGATGTAAATGGAACCGACCAAGGCCGGCAACCAGAACGTAAATACGAATTTCGGATGGATAAATACTCCGAAAACCAACGCCAGGATAAAGAACCACACATTCTTAACCGAACGATGCTCATAGAGCGTCAGTAACTTCCAGAGCGCGAGACCAACGCAGGCGGCAAGGGCAAAATGGGGGCGATAGATGCGGGAAAGCTGCACCAAGGGAGGGTAAACGCTGACCAGCAGGGCCGCCAGAAAACCGGTTTTTGCGTTCGAGGTGATCTTCCCAATGTTGTAGACAGAGAAAACCAGCAATGCCTGGAACAACAGGTTGACCATGACAGCCGAATCCATCGAGCGGCCCAAGACCAGCAGGAAAGGGATACTAAGCAATTGAAACAGAGGCGGGCGGCCTGAAAAACTGATGCTTTGCAGGGACGCGCCCAGTTTCCCCCACCCCGCGGCAGGAAGCATATCTAAGAATTCAACTGTTTTCAGGAAGTATGTTTTCGAGTCGTTTTCCGGGCCGAGCAGCGTATCCGCGCGCAGCCATTGAATCGTGAAAAGGGAGGATAAACCGATCAAGAAAATCAGTCCGATCCCGAAAAAGATCTTGGATAACTGTTCACGGTCTGGTTTCATAAGTCCTCCGGAGATGCACATGCCTATTAGAAATCAAATGCCAAAATCGAGCGAATCGCCTGTTGCTGCTCTGAGACGGCCAGATATTGTGGAATGGCAGGCGCGCCGAGGGAAATTATAGCAAAATCCGCAGATATGCTCCTCCGAATTTACAGAATGATATAATTCGGGCAACATACCAAGGAGAAAAAAAACATTGTGAGCCTTGCCAATCCAAAATACAGTGTCGTGGTTCCGGTTTTCAATAGCGAAAGAATCGTGGGTCAGGTGATCGAACAAACCATCGCCTTTTTCGAAAAACACAGCCTGGCTTATGAAATTATCCTGGTCAATGACGGCAGCGCGGACAAGAGCTGGGGCGTGATTTCGCAATTTGCGGCCAGCCATCCCAACGTAACGGCGGTCAACCTCTTCCGCAACTACGGGCAGCACACGGCGATCTATTGCGGGCTCGAGTATACCAGAGGGGAATACATCGTCACGATTGACGACGACCTGCAAAATCCCCCGGAGGAAATCATCCGTCTGATCGAGAAACAGAAAGACGGGCATGACGTGATTTACGGCCGCTTCAAAGAAAAACAACATTCACAGATGCGTAATCTCGGCAGTTCCTTCATCCACTGGATCAATAAGCGTATTTTCCACTGCCCGCCGGATATCGTCCCAACCAATTTTCGGCTCATCCGGCGGGATGTGATCAACCGCGTCCTGAGTTACCATACCACCTACCCCTACATCACCGGGTTGTTACTGATGTTCTCGAACAATCCCGGCAACGCCTGGGTGGAACACCGCAAACGGTTGGCAGGCAAGAGCAATTACAATTTGTACAGAATTTTAAGCCTGGTTGCGCGCATTCTGTTCAATTACTCGGTCTGGCCACTGCGCTTCGTAAGCGTGATCGGGGTTCTCATCTCGACCCTGAGTTTCATCGCCGGAATCGTCTTGATCATCAACAAATTGCTGGACAATATCCAGGTGGAAGGTTGGACCGGCTTGATGGTGATGCTGGCCTTCTTCAACGGCATGATCACGCTCATGCTTGGGATGTTGGGAGAGTATACGGTGAGAATCTTGCAGCAAATCAGCAATAAGAACGTTTACAATGTAAAGGAAATAGTGAAATATGCGGGCTGAACGCTTCTTTATCGCCGGGGCGCAGCGCTCCGGGACCACGTACCTTTATCACGCCTGCGCCGAGCATCCGCAGATCGAAATGGCCCAACCCGTAAGGCCGGAACCCAAGTTCTTCATCACCGACACATTATTCGAACGCGGGCTGGCCTTTTACGAAAAAGAATATTTCAGAGGCAAACCCGGCGCGCGAATCTTTGGGGAAAAAGGCACGAGTTACATCGAATTCGAGAAGGCGGC
>DAOUMJ010000067.1:0-10880 GCA_034411715.1 Anaerolineales bacterium
TCTCAAATAACTTGCGCAGTACTGCAAGATTCATCTTGCATCTTCCAGGAGCAACATAAATGTTGCGGTACTAATATTACAGCGCAAGGTTGGCCAGGGTTTTCTTAAAGTCGCGAATACTTTTATCGCGAATGTCGCGAATGTCGCGAATTGGCGAACACCTGCACTTGCGCCAGGTGCAAGTGTGGCGCGAATAGTTCCACAAAAATTCGCGAAATTCGCTCATTCGCGTTATTCGCGTTGAAGAGGTGTTCGACTTTAAGAAAGCCCTGAAGGTTGGCAGCGCACGGTTGGGAAAGCGACCAACAGATAGTAAACGGATAAGCGGATAGGGCGTCTTCCATCCGTTTATCCGCTTAAACATCCGTTGGTCAGTGCTTGCGAATGGAAGTTGTCTGACCTTGCGCTGTAATACTAACAAACCATCGAAAGTTGACAGCAACATGATCGAACTCATCCAAAACATCTTCGCGCCGCCGCGCCATTTGCTCCTGCCGGTCATCGCCCTGTGGATCGGCTGGGGGCAGGCCGAGAAGCGCGTCAAGCGCGAAAAACTCGTGGACGAGGCGGCGTTCAGCAGCCTGGTGTTCTATGGCCTGCTGGCGTTTGTGATCGGCGGGCGCGTTCTCTACGCGCTCGATAACCTCGAAATTTTTTCGCGCTCGCCCGCCAGTTTGCTTTCGCCCAATCCGCAATTGTTCGACGCGTTCTTCGGCGGCGCGGCGGCCATCGTCGCCATGCTGGTTTACGGCCAGCGCAAGGGACTGGCGCTCTGGCCGACTCTCGACGCGCTGACTCCGCTTCTCGCGACCCTGACGGTCGGCCTGGGCGCGGCGCATCTGGCGGACGGTTCGGCCTTCGGCAAGCCCGCCTCCCTGCCCTGGGGGATTGACGTGAACGGCGTGACGCGGCATCCGAGCCAGGTCTACGAGATCGCGGCCGCGCTGTTCATCCTGAGCCTGGTTGGACTGCGGAAGCCTTTTCCCATCGCGGGGATTCAGTTTCTTTCGTTTCTCGCGTGGACTTCGGGCGCGCGGCTGTTTCTCGAAGCCTTCCGCGGGGACAGCGCGCTCGTCTTCGGCGGTCTGCGGCTGGGACAGATTCTGGCATGGGTGATTCTCGCGCTTGCCCTGGGGGGGATTGGAAGGTTGAAGGTTGAGGGTCGAAAGTCAAAGGTCGAAGGTTGAAGGTCGAGGGGTGTAGAGCGGGTGATATACTACGATGCAAGGTTTTCCTTCGGAGGCAGATCATGAAAAGACTTTTTTTCCTCCCGTTCGTTCTGCTGACTCTCTCCGCTTGCGGCCCCCTCCCGCCCGCGCCTACTCCCACGCCGACGCTGACCCTGACGCCGACCGCCACCCCCACAGCCACCATCACTCCCAGTCCCACCGCCACCTTCACGCCGACGGCCACTCCCACCCCCTCCCCTCCCGAAATCGCCGCGGCGGACTTTGCCAGGTACAACTTTTCCACCGAGGGCCTGAAGTTCGAGACCGGCGCCGACGGCGTGGTGCGGGCGATTGACCCGAACGCGAAAGAAGGAAAACAGGTGGTCTATGAAGACGGCAAATTCCTTTTGCGTTTTCTGGCACAATATTTGAAAGACGCGGTTGATTTGATGCCGACTCCATTTAAACCGGAAAATAGTTGGATAGGTGATCTTCATCCTTCTGACGAAGTATATAATTACATGGTGTCCTTAACGAGTAAACAGGAACCTGCCTTTGTTCAACAGATTGGTTATTTTCCTTATGTAAGTGGACAGACAACAGGCGATGTAATAATGCTTGACATCGAAAAACAGGCTTGGGGAATAATTTTCATACAAGATTCTGATGATCCGCAGTCATTAAAGTGGCTAAGTTTAGAATTAGCTGACGGAAACTTATTGATTATTCCTGTCTTATCTAAAACAATAGAGGATGACATTAAAGAACTATGGCAAAGTGACTGGAAATATTAAGATATTTGTGGTTGCATCGGCCTAAGTTTTTTGCTTCAATGAAAGCATGCGCTGGTGGGTATGGCTGGTTATTACGCTGGACTTGATTATTTTGTTTTTAGTCGGGATGTGGTTTTATTCCGCCGTCGGGTTGAAGCAATATATCCGGGCAAGGCAGGCGATTGCCCGGTTGGCGGATCAACAGGTTAAGGAGATAGCCTTTAGGGAGTTTTACTGGCATAAGCCCGGGGAAGTTTACGGGGGTATTCTGGCCGGGGATTTTTTCGGTAAGGTGTGGGTATGGGGGGCAAAAGGACTGCGCTCGTTTGCGGCCGATGAATACTCGGCCTATTCATGGTTTGACGGCTGCAGCCCGGAAGTACTGAAACAGTTGAATGAGGGCAATTGGGAATTTGAAAGCGATTGGGGAAAGTTAGTCAAACGGGAGACGGACACAGACTTTGATTTCTGGCGGCAAAAAAGCAAAGTTGGTGATTATGTGCGGGTGTATTTGGCAACTGAAGAAATAGGTGGCAAAGAAAGCAATCTGCGGGAAATTTATGCGTATAACTTCTGGCTATTTATGCCTTGGGCTATGGAGGAGCGATGCGCGCATTAGCCATTCTCGCTTTCAATTTGATGCTGGCCGGAGGGTTATTTCTAACCAGCGTTTCTCGTGTCCGGGCATGTGTCAATTGGTGTCCGACGGCTGAATGTTGTCCGGGTAAAGAAGATCCAATCACGGGAGTTTGCACACAGTGGTGTTTTGGTTGTTGCGATGAATATTCGTATGTAAAGAGATGCCCTTCAGGATATTATGCTTGTAATGTTTTTTCCTGCTGTCCCGTCGGCAGTCCGGGGCCGTCGGCGCCGCCGGGGGGGGGGGCGGGGGGGCGTGCTGGATTGACGTGGCGGACAATCTGCGGGTGAACTGGAGCCATTCCGGGTACAGGCCGGAACCGGGCTTTGCATTGTGGTGATAATCCGGTTAAACTTCGAGTCTTGAATAACCAGTAGATCACGAAAAACGTGCGTAACTTGCGCTCTCTAGCGCAAATTCGGCGTTAGAGAACGCCAAATACGCGTTTTCGTGAAGTACTGATGAATCCACTGAAAAAACTAACCGCAGGGACCGCCGAGAGCGCGGAGTTCTTCATTATCAAGTCTCTGCGTACTCTGCGATCTCGGCGGTAAATTTGCCTTTTTGCAGTAGACTCACACTGATAATATTCAGAGGAAACGCCACCAGAACTGGCTGCGCGCAAATGGATAAAATCATCATCAAAGACTTACGCGTTCGAGGCATCCTCGGCATCCACGATTGGGAGCGTACCACGCCGCGCGAGATCGTCATCAATGTCATCGTCTACGCGGATACGCGGCGGGCGGCGCGCACGGACGAGATCGCGGATTGCGTGGATTACAGCGCGCTGGCGAAAAAAATCCGCGCCCACGCGGAGAGCGCGGCGCGCCGGACAGTGGAGGCGCTGGCGAACGACCTGGCGGAGTTGTGCTTGCAGGAACCGAAGGTGAAGAAAGTCGTGGTGCGGGTGGAGAAGCCCGGAGCCGTGCCGGAGGCCGCGTCGGTGGGAGTGGAGATCGAACGCGCGCGGTAATTGTTTTCACGCATGGATTTTCGCGATGGAACACGTGTTTCCACTGAAAAAACTAACCGCACACTTGCCCTGGCGGGCAGTGCCAGGGGAGTTCGCGGAGACCGCCGAGAATCGCAAAAAAACAAAGGGGAACTCTGCGCTCTCTGCGTTCTCAGCGGTTTGAATCCGCGATCTGCGCTCAACAGGGAGACTACCCAGCGCTTGGCTGTGTCGCAAACCGGAATCAAAAAGACGCCTCGTGGCGTCTTTTCCATCAGGTAGCGGGGGCAGGACTCGAACCTGCGACCTCCGGGTTATGAGCCCGACGAGCTGCCACTGCTCTACCCCGCATCGTTTTGAAAGCCCGCAGAGTTTACCACCCATCGGGAGGCGCGTCAAGCAAAATTCATCCGTCATTGCGAACTGCGAAGCGGCGAAGCAATCCCCGCGACGCGTGGGGGAGATTGCTTCGGCAAAGAACGCCTCGCAATGACGGAGAAAAGTTCTATTTCATCTTCAACCGATAGATCGTCACCGAGGCTTGATAGTTCACCGTCGGCAGGTAGCCCAGCAGCCAGCGATCGTGATCGATCTCGAATACTTTGACGAGTTCCATGTCGAACAGGGGGCTGGAAGTGAGTCCCAGAATGGAGGCGAAATCGAGGATGCCTTCGGAGGCTTGTCCCGTGCGGCCGGGCAGGACGATGCAGGCGACGCCGCGTTCGACGAGGTGATCGTCCGCGCCGCCCGCGAGGAACACGTCCGCGCTTTCGGGATCCATCAACGCGGCCATTTCCACGAGGGGGCGGCCGCTGTAATAGCGGAGGGCGCCGACATCGAAGGCCGCGCAGAGATCATCCTCGCCGAACGTTTCGCGAACGTAATTCGCGGCGGCGACGCGCGCGTTCGTCATGTGTTCGATGTTGGCGTCATAGACCCGGTCCCAATACAAGCCATTGGCCGCGGCGATGACGAACAGAAACAGGCCGACCGTCCAGCGCCGCAGGGGAATGCGCGTCAGGCTGGAAAAACCCGCCGCGATGGCGATCCACAGGACGATGTAATTGAGCGCGCCGTAGCGGCTGGCTGTGCCGGGAATGGGCAGCAAGATCAGATAAGCCAGGTTGTGCAATACCACCCAGAAAAAGAGCGAAAGCAATTCTCCCTTGCGCGGATCGCGCGACCAATCCCTCCATTTCTTAAACTTGAAAAAGCGCTTTCCAGCCAGATACATCAGCCAGATGATCACGGTTGCGGCTGGAAAAGACCATACAGAAATATCCGCGCTGGGGCTGGCAACCGTTCCGGCCAGGCGCAATTCGGGAGGCGGGAGCGCCATGCCGCCCAGCCCAAACTCGAGCAGGTAGGCGATCCACAGGGCGGGATACATCAGGCTGGAATATTTGCCGAGGAATTCGGGCAAATCGTACTGATCGAGAAGAAAACCCATGGCAACCTCGGAGCCAAATTGCTTGGCGGACGCGCTGGTGGGCAGGAAATGTCCGGTGCGAAACTTGATGTAGCCATACCAGGGCGCGGCCAGCAGAAGGCCGATGAGGACGGCAAGCGCGAAAGCGCGACGCGGGCGGCCGTGCGCCAGCAATTCGACGATTCCCAGCGCGGCGAGGAGGAAGAGCCCCTCGGGGCGCGTCAGCGTGAGGAGCGCCCCGAGAAAACCGAACCAGCCCCAACGTTCAGAACGATGCGAAAGGAGAGTCAACGCGCTGAGGGCGAGGAAGAGAGTCGTCTCCATCCCGTTGAGCGAGAACCAGAGCATGTTCCCCGAAAGCGAGATCAGCAGCGCGGCCGCGGCGGCGCGCAATGGAGTCCAGACGCGGCGCAGGAGATCGTAAACGCCGATTGCCACGACGACGAGGGAGGCCACGCCCAGGATTTTCGCGGTGACGTGGACCGGAACGCCGATGAGGTGTCCCGCCGAGAGGAGGATGACCCAGAGAAAACTCGACGTGGCGACGCCCTTTTCGTTGGGAAAACTGAAATAGAGTCGCCCGCTCTCGGCGAGATTTTCGGCGTAGACGATGTGGATGTAGGCGTCGTCCATGGGAAATTCGCGCGGCGACGGCCAGAGAAAGAGGAGCGCGGCCGCGAGGATGAAGGCCGCGAGGCACGCGGGAACGACCCAGCGCGGCAGCCGCTTCACGCGCGCGTCGAGGCCGCGCTCGAATTTATCCCACGTTTCGGTGAAGGTGTCCGCCATGATGTTCCTTTGTGCTGGGTTTCTTTGAAATCAGGTACAATCCCAGCGTCGAAGTATAGCACGCGCCGGGCATCCGGCAGGAATCCGAAAGTTCCTCTTTCGGAGGCGCGGCAAAACACAATCCCGAAGCAGAACTTCGGGATTCCGGGATTTTTGAAGACGGAGTTTCATGGATATTTCACTCGCGCTCGGCGGCGGAGGGGCAAAGGGCAACGCCCACATTGGCGTCATTCGCAGGCTCGAAGCGGAGGGCTTTCGCATCCGCGCGGCGGCGGGGACGAGTTTCGGCGGCATCGTCGCGGCTTTGTACGCGTTTGGAAAAACTCCCGACCAGATCGAGGAATTGTTTTCCAGCGCGGATCAGTCGCGGCTCTACGGACACGCGCCCGGCGAGGGACCGTCGCTGCTCGGACTGGCGGGCGCCGCCAAACTCTTCGACAATGTGCTGGGCGCGGCCGCCTTCGACGATCTCCTCCTCCCCTGCGCGCTGACCGGCGTGGACCTGAAATCGGCGCGCGAAGTGATTCTGACGGAGGGTTCCGTGCGCGACGCCCTGCTGGCCACCATCGCCCTGCCGGGAATTTTTCCGCCGCGCCGCATCCAGGGCTGGGAACTGGTGGACGGCGGCACGCTCGACCCGGTGCCTGTTTCGGCGGCGCGGATGCTCGCGCCCAAACTGCCCGTTGTGGCTGTGGTTCTGACCTCGCCGCTGGGCGAACCGGCGCGGTCGGTGGAAGTAAGCATACCCTACCTGCCCAATGCGATCGCCCGCCGCATCACGCGCCTGCAAATGGCCCAGGCTTTCGATATTTTCCTGCGCTCGGTGGACATCGGCAGCCGCCTGATGACCGAACTGCGGCTGGAAAAAGACGACCCTGAGATCGTCATCCGCCCCGCGGTGACGCACATCCAACTGCTGGACAAGGTGGATGTCCGCGAGGTGGCGCGTCTCGGCGAGCAGGCCGTGGACGCGGTTCTGCCCGACCTGCGCCGCGTCACGGCCTGGCCGGCGCGGCTGGCGCGGAGATTGGGGAAAAGGTAATTGGTAAATGGTAATTATTGCGCATGGTACCGCGACCTGATGGAGGCAAAAATGAAACGATTTTCCTTTTTCCTGTCCCTTCTGCTGACCCTCTCCGCCTGCGGCCTCCTCCCGCCCGCGCCAACTCCCACGCCGACGCTGACCCTGACGCCGACCAGGACCCCCACCGCCACACTCACACCCAGCCCCACCGCCACCTTCACGCCGACGACCACTCCCGCCCCCTCCCTTCCCGAAATCGCCGCGGCGGACTTTGCCAGGTACAACCTGCCCACAGAGGGACTTCAGTTCGAGACCGGCGCCGACGGCGTGACGCGGGCGATTGACCCGGAAACAGGCGAAGTGGTTTATGAAGACGGCAAGTTTGACCTGCGCTTTACAGTGGAACACCTGACCGACCTGATGCCGACAAAGTATGGGCCGAAGACCGATCGGCCTGGGAAAAGGCCGACAGATGAAGCAAGAAATGAATATTTACGGCCGTTGTATCAGAGAGCACGAGACATGATACATAGAATCTACAATTTGGATCCGGCGGTGAAAAATCAAATTACCAACTCGGATATCATGCTAGATCCGAAAATACTTGCATGGGGGAAAGTTATCTGGATCGAAAAGGGAAGCGGATCGGTAACCAATGAAACTCCCAGGTGTTTGCTTTTTGAAAACAGCGCCGGGGAAATTGTCATTATCCTCATGATGCAAAATTTTAACACGATGGATGTTGCGGAGTTTTGGGCAGGGCAAGAATAAATCTAGAGAACTGGATATTTGGCGGTTGCGTTGGCAGTGGCTTTTCGTTTATATTGAAATATATGCGCTGGCTGGTAGCATTGGCATTGGCGGCAGTGTTTCTTCTTTTGACTGTGGCCGGGGCGTGGCTGTATTTTGAAACAGGTTTGAAGCAGTACCTGCGGACGCGGGCGGAGATTGGCAGAATTGCCGAGGAGCAAACGCGGCGGGAGGCCCTGGAAGAGTTCGGCTGGTACGCGCCGGGACAGTTGTATGGCGGGATGCTGGCCGGGGAGTTTTTCGGCCGTGTGTGGGTGTGGGGCGTAAAGGGTTTGCGTTCGTTTGCGGTGGACGAATACTCGGTGTATTCCCGCTTCGACGGTTGCAGTCCGGAAGTATTGAAGCGGCTGAATGAGGCCGACTGGGAGGCGGGCGAGGCGCGGCCGGGGGAGATCATCCGCCGGGAGATGGATACCGACCTGGGCGCGTTTCTTGGCAAAGCCAAAGCCGGGGAGTATGTGAGGGTGTATTTGGCTATGCCGGAAATGGGCGGCCGGGCGGGCCGCCTGCGGGAGTTGTACGCCTACAACTTTTGGCTGTTTATGCCCTGGGGAATGGAGGCGCGATGCGGGCGATAACTGCCGTTGTGTTCAGCCTGGCGCTGGCGGCGGGATTGCTGTTGGCCGGCGCTTCCGCGGCGCGGGCATGTACAGGAGAATGGACTTCCAAGTGTTGCCCGGGCAAGAGGGATGAAATAACTAATGTCTGTCATGAGTGGTGTTTTTATTGTGAAGATGAACAACGCCAAGTGTTTTGTGTGTGTCCGGCGGGACATTATTGTGGCTGGAGCGGCCCATATTCCTATGAGTGCTATCCCGTCGGCAGTCCGGGGCCGTCGGCGCCGCCGGGGGGCGGGGGGGCGTGCTGGATTGACGTGGCGGACAATCTGCGGGTGAACTGGAGCCATTCGCCGTCCAAGGTGCGTTTTTCGTGGGAGCAGACCGGGCCGCTGTTCGAGAGCGGCCGGCCTGTTGAGCCTGCGCGGGCAAGATAAATCTCCCTGGCACCGCCCGCCAGGGCAGGTGTGCACGCCAGGGCAAGTGTGCGATACTGCTTCTTCCCCTGTGTTAAAATCCACCCATGCCCTCCCTCTCCGATTCCATCCGCGAACGATACCAGCAAACCCTCGAGCGCATCGCCGCCGCGGAAGGACGCGCCGGCCGCGCGCCCGGCTCGACGCGGCTGGTGGTCGTCACCAAATCGCAGCCGCTCGAAGTGGTGGAAGCGGCCATCGAAGCAGGCGTGAAAATCCTGGGCGAGAACTATCCCGAAGAAGCAGTCGAAAAAATCAAGGCCATCGGCGCGGCGGACGTGGAATGGCACATGATCGGCCACGTTCAATCGCGTAAAGCGGATTTGGTCCCCGCCAACTTCGCGCTCATGCACTCGCTCGACAGCCTGAAACTGGCCGCCCGTCTCGACCGCTTCGCGGCGCAAGAGGGACGCGCCCTGCCCGTCCTTTTGGAATTCAACGTGGGCGGGGAAGAGACCAAATTCGGCTGGCCCGCCTCGGAGGAATCCCGCTGGCCGGCCCTCCTTCCAGAAATTGATATGGTGTTAAAATTGAAATGCTTGGCCATTCGCGGTTTAATGACGATGCCGCCCCTGTTCGACGACCCCGAACGGACGCGGCCGTACTTTCAAAAATTGAACCGCCTGCGCGAGTTTTTAGCCCAACATTTCCCCGCCGTGGACTGGTTCGAACTCTCGATGGGAACCAGCGCCGATTTCGAGGCCGCCGTCGAAGAGGGCGCGACCCTTGTCCGCGTGGGAACCGCCGTCGTGGGGCCGCGGCCGCCCAAACGTATGGAATGAAGCGAGGTTAATTTGGAGATTGCCGCCATACTTATTTGGCTTATCAATTTGGCATCATCGTTGTTGATCCTGTTGATCGTCTTGAATTGGATCTTCCCGGTCTTTCTGGATTATTACCATCCCGCACGCCGCTTTGTGGAACGCATCATTGACCCTCTCGTAATGCCCATTCGCCGCGTGGTTCCATTGATCGGCATGTTCGATATCAGTTATCTCGTCCTGATCCTGATGATCTATGTGCTGCAATCTGCGCTAATCAGAGTCATCTCCATCATTGTATTGAGGTAATCATGAGAAAATACCGCCTGCACAACGGCAAGAAGGGCGCCGCGCTGGCCGTGCGCGTCACGCCGCGCGCCAGCCGCGACGAGATCGTGGCGATCCAAAGCGACGGAACGGTGAAGATCCACATCACCGCGCCCGCGCACGAAGGCAAGGCCAACGAAGAATTGATCAAATTCCTGGCCGAAATTCTGGGCGTGCCGAAATCGCGCATTGACATTGTGGCCGGGGCCAACGGGCGGGACAAATTGATCTCGGTGCTGGACATGGACGCGCAGGAGGTCCACAACCGCATTGTGGGGCATTTGAGTTGAAAAATGAAGCGAGTTTCCTTTTTCCTGTCCCTTCTACTGACCCTCTCCGCCTGCGGACTCCTCCCGCCCGCGGCCACCGTCACACCGACGCCTGCGAACACCCCCACGGCCACGATCACGCCCAGCCCGACAGCCACGCTCACGCCGACCCCCTCCATCCCCAAAACCTTCGACTCCGCCCCCGAAACAATAACAGCCACCCTTCCCCCCGATGAAGAAGGCGGGCAGGCGCGGGAAGTTGAACTCAACAAGGCAAACTTAAGCACGGTCTTTGACAACCTGGTCATCTACCGCGACGCGGACAATAATGCCCAAATGGTCATGGTTCTTGGGACAGGAGAAGTCAAAACCTTGCGCGATGCGGGAATTGCTGAACTTGACCTGACCACAGGCGAAAAACTGGAAATGCGCCTGTTTGACTCGATAGAATCGGCCCATGAATATGTTCTCGCCAACAGCCTCCGGATGTTTGGGGATGTGACACAAACGAGAAGGGATTATCCGGAAGTTACCGAACCCATAGAACAAGCAATCGAGATTGAAAAATCAATAATCAGAATAACCGGAGAACAAAATGGATATAACCTTCGGGTTCCTACCCCAGAGGCGCAATTATTCTATTACAATTTAGGTATTAGAGTATTGGAAGACGGAAGAACAATATTAAGAATTTTAAAAAAAGATAAGACTTGCGAATTTATCTTGCTGAATAATAAGGTAGTAGAAAGCACGGATCCCGAGAGTATATGGGATGAAGTATTTTTAAAAATTACTACCCTCGATACAGACCTTTCGCTTAAATTAAAGCGACTTTCGCGAATTTCTGCCCAAAAAGCCATTTTTGCCGCTGATTTCGTCAAACCGTGGCAAAAAGCGCCAC
>DAOUMJ010000068.1:0-9734 GCA_034411715.1 Anaerolineales bacterium
GTTGAATATTCTTGCTGTCTGCAAGGTCCGCAATCGTGCGCGCCAGTTTGAGCACACGGTGGTAGGCGCGCGCCGAAAGGTTCATCTGGTTCATGGCCGAGAACGCCGGCTTTGAAGTGCGCGATGTGGAAAACTTGCGCGAGCATTATGCGCTCACCCTGCGTCACTGGGTCAATCGGCTCGCGGCTCACCGCGTAGAAGCGGTGAAAGCCTCCGACGAAGTGACTTACCGCACCTGGCGATTGTATATGTCCGCTTCGGCGTATGGATTTGAATCGGGCAACGTCAACGTGAATCAAACCTTACTGGCGAAGATAACACGCGAAGGCAAGAGCAACGCGCCATTTAGCCGAGCCGATCTGTACACGTAGGTTATTTGGTGTGAATACGCCAAAATGCTCCTTCAGAATAGCGCCGTTCTGCGCTTGGTATCAAACCCGGTGTTTGCTATATTTGGAATGATGGTAAGGTCTGTAGAAAGAAAGGAGAAGTGTGCCATGAAAACCTTACATTTCTGGCCCATTGCCTGGACCCTGGCGGTCTTCTCCGCCGCGGTCTTTACGCTCGATGTGCTGGCTGGCCTGCTGTTCCCGAACTGGTGGGTGATGCAGAAAGCCTGGGAGTTGTTACTGCCCGGCTTCACCTTCATCAGTTGGGGCGCGTTCTTCCTCGGCCTGGTAGAGGCCTTCGTCGGCGGCTGGCTTACCGCCGCGGGGTTCGTCATCCTTCACAACTTCTTCGCCAGTCGCGAGGCTTCCAAAGCCGCGAAAACGATGACCCCGGCGGGCCAGCATCACTAAACGACTCCCAACCAGGCAGGGTCCCTCCGCGCGCGAGCCCAGCCAAGGTTGGACTCGCGCCGGCTTATTTTCATGCCTCCCATCCCAAAACCATGACCGTCACGCTGTCCAAACTCAATTGTCGCAACTGCGGCGCGCCGCTCGAATGGGACGGCGCGTACGGGAAGCCCGTCACCTGTCCCTATTGCGGCTCGACTTTCATGCCCGGCCCCACGGATGTGGACGATCTGTGGCTCTTCACGGACCCTGTGGCGCGCGCCCGCTTCGAATTCGACGGGACGCTGGCGCGGCTCGAACAGGACATCCGCTACGAGGTCCTGCGCGGCGGGACGTGGAGCGCCGTTGACCGCGAATGCAAACGGGAACTCGACCGGCTGGAGGGCGAGGGTGCCATCCGCAAACTGGCTTCGTTTTGGGCGGTCTCGCCGTTCCCGCCGGTTTATCGCGCCCGGCAGGACGGCGAATTGATTCTCGGCGGAAAGCGTTTCCTGTTCCGCAAAGGCCAGGAACTCGTCTGGGCTTGCCCGATGACGCGCGATCGCTTCGAACTGGATTACCCCATCCTCATCGGCGATTTCGACTCTGAGCGCGTCCAGCGTCTGTGTGGCGAAATGGCCAACGCCATGATGGGACGCATGAAAACTAAAATGGAGGATTGACCCATGTACAATTTGATCAAATCCCTGCTCGGCACCGCGGGCTTCGTCTCGCGCGCCGATACGACCGCCGATAGTCCCGATCCCGACCCGAACGATGTGTGGGCTTTCACCGATCCCGATGCCCGCGACGAGTACGCCCGTGACGGCGGATTGAAGCGTCTCGAACGGGACATCCGCTTCGAGGTCATGCGCGGCGGCGGGTGGCTGGCCGAGGAATTGGAATACAAATCCGAGATCCGCCGCTTGCTACGCGAGGGCGTCCTCGTTGACAAAGGCGCTTTCTGGTATCGCAGTCCGCACTCGACGGTCTATCGCACCCAGCGTAACGGCGCGCTGACCGTGGCAGGCAGGGAATATCGCTTTATCCCCGGCGACGATGTGGTCTTCCAATGCCGCATGACGCGCGACGAAAGCAAGGAGGATTTCGGCCCGGTGTTGATCGCCCGCCTGCGTCCCTCCAAAAATAAAGCGCTGTGCAGTGACATGTCGAGCGCCATGAAAGGCATGGGCGGGATGGGATAAAGTGAGCGCACATTTGACATTCCTCGGCGCGGCCGGGACCGTGACCGGATCCCGTTTCCTGTTGGAAGCCAACGGCCGACAGTTTCTGATTGACTGCGGCCTGTTCCAGGGAGGGCGTTCGGAGGAGGCCCTGAATTGGGAGGCCTTCCCGATTCCTCCCGATCGCATCGAGGCGGTTTTCCTCACCCACGCGCACATTGACCACGTTGGCTACTTGCCGCGCCTGGTGCAGCAGGGGTTTCGCGGCCCGGTCTATGCCACCGAAGCAACTCAAGCCTTGTTGCAAATCGTACTTCCTGATTCGGCCAAACTACAGGAACAGGAGGCGGTCTATGCCAATAAACGCGGTTACAGCCGCTATAAACCGGCGCTCCCTTTATACACCGCCGCTGACGCGGAAGCGGCGCTGAAATTGATCCAGGGCATTCCTTTTGACCGGGCCATGGGATTGGATGGCATTACCATCACCTGGCGGCCGGCCGGACACATCCTGGGATCGTCCATCCTGGAGGTCGAGATCGCCAACGGCAGCGGCTCGCGCCGCGTCGTCTTCTCCGGCGACCTGGGACGTTACACCAGCGAAGTCATGCGCCCGCCGACCAGCCTCGCGGAGGCCGACGTTTTGCTGGTCGAATCCACGTATGGCGACCGGCTTCATTCGGAGGAACCCGTTCAGGATGTCCTGGCAGAAGCGTTGGGTTATGTCGCGGAACGCGAGGGAGTCCTTCTCGTCCCGGCTTTCGCGGTGGGCCGCACGCAGGAAGTTCTTTATCACATTCGCCAGTTGCAGGAAAAAGGACGCGTCCCGGAATTGCCGGTTTTCATTGACAGCCCGATGGCGGTCGAGACCAGTCACATCTACTGCCGTTTCGGAGACGATCATAATTTGGATGTCAACCTGCTGATGGATGAAAAGGAATGTCCATTGCGTTGCCGCGATACCCGCTTTGTGCGCGATGTGGAGGAATCCAAACTGCTCAATGAACGTCCCGGCCCGGCGATCATCATCTCCGCCAGCGGCATGTTGAACGGCGGACGCATCCTGCATCATCTCAAATGGCGCCTGCCCGATCCGCGCAACGTGGTGCTGATTGTCGGCTACCAGGCGGCGGGCACGCGCGGACGTTTACTGCTCGATGGGGCAAAGCGCATCCGCATCCATGGGGAGGAAATTCCCGTGCGGGCGCGCCTCATGCAGGTCCACGCGCTTTCCGCGCACGCGGACCGCGATGAACTCCTGCGCTGGCTGGGCGGTTTTTCGCGCCCGCCGCGTCAAACGTTCGTCATTCACGGTGAACCGAAGAGTAGTGACGCGCTGGCGGAACGCATCCGCGAACGCTTCGGTTGGGAGGCGCGCGTCCCGAAGAACGGGGAAGCCTTCGAGGTTGTATAATTGAGTCTACTGCAAAAAGGTCTTTAAACACGAAGGACACGAAGTACACAAAGGTATAACAATGAAGATGCTTTCCTTCGTGTTCCTTTGTGACCTGATATGAAAATAAATTACACGGCCACCGGGAGTGGCGCGGATTGTAAAGAAACCTGATAGCCAAGTCGTTCCAAGTGTTTTACCAGTCTTTTGGCGGTTGCTTCCGGTTTCTGTTTGTCAAAGTAATCGCCGCCTAAATCCTGATAGGGTTCATGACGCTGAATGAGATGATAGGCAATCACCAGAATCGAGTGCATCACGGCGACCACCGCCTTCTTCTTGCCGCGTCGCGCCGCCAAGCGATGATATTGAGCAGACAGGTAGTTATTCTGGGTATGCGCCACCGCGTGAGCCGCCTGATTCAGCGCCGCTCGCAAGGCTTTGTTCCCGGGACGCGTTTTGCCCGAACGCCGTTTGCCCGCCGATTCGTTGTTGCCTGGAGAGACCCCCGCCCACGAGGACAGATGGTCGGCAGTGGGAAAGCGGCTCATGTCCGTTCCAATTTCCGACACGATGATCTCGGCGGTTTCGCGGCCCACGCCGATGATGGTGTCCACCCATTTCACGGCTTCTTCAAAAGGGCGACAGTATTCTTCCACCTGTTGGTCGAAACGGGCAATCGCTTCATCCAAGTTGTCAATCTGGCACAGCAATTCCGCCAACACAAACCGATGATGGGCTTTGACGCGGCCCTCCAAGGCCTGGCTCAATTCTGCGCGTTTCTCGCGCAGGCGTCCTTTGGCCAACTCCGCCATCTGGCTCGGGCTGGCCTGCCCTTCAATCAGGGCATTCAGCATGGCGCGTCCCGACACGCCCAGCACGTTGGAAGCGACGTTCCCCAATTTGATGTTGGCGCTTTCCAACACCTTCTGCACCCGATTCGACAAGGTCGCTCGTTCCCGCACAAACGCGCTGCGGTAGCGCGTCAGTTCCCGCAGTTCGCGTTGCCCCAGCGGCGGTACGAAACTGGCTTTCAGCAATCCATATTGCATCAGTTCCGCAATCCATTCGGCGTCGCTTTGATCCGTTTTGCGCCCCGGCACTTTGCTGATGTGCTGCGCATTCACGATCAGCACTTCAAAGTTGTTCTCCAAAATGTTGAACACCGGCTTCCAGTACTCGCCCGTGCTCTCCATCGCCACATGACTGATTTCATGCGCCAACAGCCAATCCGACAACGCCAGCAAATCCGCTGTCATCGCTCCAAAGTTCCGCTTCTCCATCTGGCTGTCCCCGTTGGGCAACAGAACTCGAATACAAGCCACAATCACTTTCTTGTGGACATCCAAACCTGCAACGCGCTCGTAGATGGCTCTCATGGTCTCTCCTTTCAACGTGGTTGGTCGCTGGCGCGGACACCTGGTATATCAGATTCTGATATGCGTGCTTCCCACCAAAGGGAGCGACAATTCGAGGTGCTTGCAGGCGTCCCGGTCATACTTTGTGACAGGCTTGTTGGCTCTATTCACTTTATCGGCCTCTGTGCCAGCTTGCCATCCGTTATACCACTCCATTTTCATCCTTCGGGGTGAACGGAGTTCATGGATACTTTGTGTTTAACTGGTTTTTGCAGTGGAATCATAATTCTTATTGCCATGAGATTATCCAAACTCGCGTTGATATCCCTCGCCGTCATTCTATTGCTGGTTCTCTATTCGCCAGCCGCCGCCCAGGATGATGGACAGCCATACTACATCGTCCAGGAAGGCGATTCGCTCTGGGGCATCGCCGCGCGCTTCGGCGTGAGCCTCGAAGAGTTGCAAGCGGCGAATGGGATCAGCGACGCGGGCCAGGTGATCGTTGGCGCGTACCTTGTCATTCCCGGCTTGCAGGGTGTGAACGGGCGGGTGGACGCGATCACGGTGGGTTACGGCGAATCGTTGCGGAGTCTGAGCCGCCGATACGGTCTTTCCGAATCAGCCTTTGCGCGGCTGAATCGCTTCGTCAACCCGATGGAATTGTACGCGGGCGCGACGGTGATCGTGCCATTTCAAGAAGGTCAAATCCCATCTTTCGGGCGCGCGGACCTCGCGGCGGGTCAGTCGTTGCTCGAATTGGCAGTGACGCGCGATACGGATCCGTGGTCGCTGGTTTTGGGCAACGATCTTTCCGGGACGTGGGCGGGACTGCCAACCGACGTGCTGCGCGTCGCGGGGGACGCTTCAGCTGACGCGCCGGCTGGTTTGCCGGCGGCCCTCACAAAGGTCGAAGTGGAACCGCTGGAGATGATCCAAGGCGGGACGACCATCGTCAAAGTCTATGCGCCTCCGGGCCTGACCTTGCGCGGGTCGCTGTCCGACCGAACCTTGAACTTCTTCCCGCAGGACTACGGCTACGTCGCCCTGCAGGGAATCCACGCCATGACCTCACCCGGCCTCTATCCGCTGACGTTGGAGGGAGAACTGCCCGATGGAAAACGTTTTGCCTTTTCGCAGAGCGTGTTGATCGGCGACGCGGAATTTCCGTACGATCCCAGCCTGACCGTGGACCCGGCCACGATTGACCCGGCTGTGACCGAACCCGAGAGCGAACTGTGGGCATCGCTGGGCGTGCCAGTCACGCCGGTGAAAATGTGGGACGGCCAGTTTGCCAGCCCCGTCCCCGCCGATTTCACCACTTGTTGGACTTCGCTCTTCGGCAACCGTCGCTCGTACAACGGCGGGACGTACGATTTCTTTCACAGCGGTTTGGACTTCTGTGGCCGGGTCGGAACGGAACTCTACGCGGCCGCGCCCGGCAAAGTGGTGTACACGAACATGCTGATCGTGCGCGGCGGGGTGGTTGTCATTGATCACGGCTGGGGCGTGTATACGGCGTACGATCACCTGTCCGAGATCATCGTTGTACCCGGCGATGTGGTTCAGTCCGGGCAACTGGTCGGGCTGGGCGGGGCGACGGGGCGCACGACAGGTCCGCACTTGCATTGGGAGGTGTGGGTCGGCGGCGTGCAAGTTAATCCTGTGGACTGGCTGCAACGCGCGTATCCGTGATTTCAGTAAATCACGATTTCATTCGTCATTGCGAGGAGAGTGTTCTTCCCGACGAAGCATTCCTCGTAACGTGGTCGAGATTGCTTCGCCACCATAAGAGCACTGGTGGCTCGCAATGACGGATGTGCGGAAGAGAATTCTTGTAAAGAGGCATCATGTCAATCACATTGACCAAAATCCTGAAACTGTTCATCGTTTTGCTCATCCCTATTTTCATGATCGGGGGCGCGGCGAGATTGTTAGCTACGGATCCCTACCTTGCCTTTGAATATGGCAAGGCCAGTTTTCCGCCTGACTCTTACGGCTTTACTTCACAGCAACGCATCGAACTCGCCTCGACCAACCTGCATTACGTACTCGCTCACCTTTCCGATGACGCGCCCTCCAGTCAGATGCTGAATGGGGCGCCGGTCTACTCCGAACGCGAGGCGACGCACATGGTGGATGTGCAGGCGGCTTTTCAATCGGTTTGGCGTGCCTGGTGGATCGCGTTCGGCGTGATCGTGCTTTCGGGATTTGTTCTCTGGCGAAAGAGGGAGAAAGCCGTGTTGGCCTCGGCGATCCAATCGGGAGGGACTCTGACGGCCGCGCTGATCGGTTCCATCGGCCTGCTGGCGCTGTTTGCCTGGCAGGTCTGGTTCAATAATTTCCATCTCATCTTCTTCGAGCCGGGTTCGTGGCTGTTCGACTATTCGGACACGCTGATCCGTTTGTTCCCCTTGCAGTTTTGGATGGACGCGACTTTCACACTTTCCGCCCTCAGCCTGGTCGGTGGACTGCTCGTGGCGTGGCTTGGACGAAAAATTTACTCGAATACACTTGCCGCCGCGTGACCCTCTTCCTGCGGCACGTGCTGGCTGAACCATTCCCTCAGGATTGGATTGGGACGGATGAAGAGTGCATTGATGACGATCGGTCCGATCACCCCCGCCAGGAAAGACATCCAATACGAAAAGGTCTGGTTGGGTACCAACACAAGTATCTTTTGTCCCCAATAATCCTGGATGGGAACCTGGAAAATCAGGATGACGAGCGACGCCTGGCCAATGTATCGAAAAAGGGAGGACAGCCAGCCGGCACGTTCCATTTGCTTCGCAATCGCAAGAATGAACAGGATACCCAACAGGGCTTCGATGGTATTGATGGGCAGGGAATCGAATCGCCGCGTGTTGAGGTCAATCGTGGAGGGGAAATACCAGACGAGGAAAATCAACGTCAATCCAGAAATGATTAAAGTCAAAGGATTTTCCAAAATGGCATCGGGTCGTTTTTTGTGGAGTTCGTGTCCCAGCAAAAAGAAAAATCCGCTGACGAACACGAGGTCTAAGCTATACGGCAGGCCAAATACGGTGTATTCCTTTCCCAGCAGGTTGAATTCAAACGGCCACAATAGAGCGATCCCCAGCACGCCTGCGGCATAGATGATCGCCAGAATTACCCAGCGAACACGGAACAGGTTGGTTCGGCGAACCGCCCGCAGGAAAAACCAGGCGAAGAGACTGACAGCAAACAGGTGCGGCAGAAACCACAACTGCACCCAATCCAGGTAGTGACCGTTGCCATACATGGCCTTGATCGCCCGCGTGGTTGCGACAGAGATGCTCACCTTGGAGAAAGAGATGGTCATAAAGTAAATCAACAACAAGGTAAAGAAGAACGGTTTGAGCACTCTTTCAAATCGGCGGCGGGCAAACGCCCAAAAAGGCATATCGGGTTTGAAGAACATACCTGACAGGAAGAAGAACATCGGCATGTGGAAGGAATAAATCAGTTTGTGGCCGAAGGGAGAGATCAACGCAAAATCGTTATGTCCCATTACGACCAGCACGATGCCGATGCCCTTGGCAATGTCAATGTAATCAATTCGCCTGGTCGTGAGCGCGGCTTCGGCGATGGATCTGTCAATGGATTGGGTTTCTTCGGCCATGGAAATCCTGCGCAGGATTAGTCGGAGTATATAAGTCTGCCCGACACAGTCTCAGAGCCATTTTGCTTATCAATTCCATGAGTAGAATGGCGCTGTGGGTTGGGGGCTGGCACAACCATGATTGGCGTGGGAGGCGCAGGAATCTTTGTCATGGTTGGAAATATCAAATGGGCAAATATCCTCCAGGCGGAATGCGGAAGGCAACACTGCTTGAATCCAATATACAGACGGCTATGAAAATCCATAACTTCATGTAAAATAGACTCATGCTTGCCCGCATCTACTCCTGCGCTGTGGTGGGACTCGAAGGCGTCATCGTCGAAGTCGAGGTGGACACCACTCAGGGATTTCCAGGTATGGATCTAGTCGGCCTGCCCGACGCGGCCGTGAAGGAAAGCGCGGCGCGCGTCCAGACCGCCATCCGTAACGCGGGACTGCCCTACCCGCGCGAGCGCATCGTCGTCAACCTCGCGCCGGCCTCTGTCCGAAAAGAGGGTCCCGCCTACGACCTGCCCATCGCCCTCGGCATCGTCATCATGCAGGGCAACCTCCATCCCGATACCGTTCGGGACGCGCTCGTCATCGGCGAACTCTCGCTGGATGGGATCGTCCGCCACGCGCGCGGTGTGCTGCCGATGGCGGCCGCCGCGCGCCAGCAGGGGTTCAAACGGATTTTCGTATCCGAGGTGGACGCGGCCGAGGCCGCGCTGATCCCCGATCTGGAAGTCTATCCCGTCAACACCCTCTCGGCTCTCTACGGACACCTGGCCGGGTTTCGCCGTATCGAGCCGTATCAACACTCGGGCGAAGATTCAGAACCGCTCTATGTCCCCACCGACTTTGCAGAGGTCAAGGGACAGGAGCATGTCAAACGCGCCCTCGAGGTGGCCGCGGCCGGAGGGCACAACTGTTTCCTCGTCGGGTCGCCGGGCGGAGGCAAGACCCTGATGGCGCGCGCCATGCCGGGCATCCTGCCGGAGATGACCCTCGACGAGGCGCTCGAGGTGACAAAGATCTATTCTGTCGCCGATCAACTCCCGGCCGGGACGCCGCTCATTCGGCATCGCCCGTTCCGCGCCCCTCACCACACGATCAGTCACGCGGGACTCGTGGGCGGCGGGAACATCCCCCATCCCGGCGAAATCTCGCTCGCGCATCGCGGCGTCCTGTTCCTGGACGAGTTGCCCGAGTTCAGTTCGCGCGTGCTGGAAGTGCTGCGCCAGCCGATGGAAGACAAGGTGGTCACCATCAGCCGCGCCAAGGGTTCGCTGACGTTTTCTGCAAATTTTCAATTGGTGGGAGGAATGAATCCCTGCCCTTGCGGCTGGTACGGCGACCCGATCAAACCCTGCACCTGCGCGCCCGCGGCCATCACCAAATATCAAAAACGTATCTCCGGCCCCCTCC
>DAOUMJ010000069.1:0-4343 GCA_034411715.1 Anaerolineales bacterium
GGCGGCCTGCAGGGTGTCCTGGGAGAGGATGGCCAGCA
The DNA here is from genome assembly GCA_034411715.1 of Anaerolineales bacterium. Lineage (GTDB taxonomy): Bacteria > Chloroflexota > Anaerolineae > Anaerolineales > Villigracilaceae > Denitrolinea. Next base: position 39 of record DAOUMJ010000069.1, read on the forward strand.
CAGGGTCGCCGGAGGTGGCGATGGGCGGGCGGTCGCTGATGGAGGTCTGCTCGCCGAGTTGGCGCAGGAGCGCCAGCGCGGAGAGGGAGGCCGCGCCGCGCAGGGAGGCCGGCGCGCCGCGTCCCAACGAGACGTGGAGACGGGTGCCGTCTTCGACGGCCAGTCCCGCGGCGCGGCGCGGGCGGGCGAAGGCCGCGATCTCGCGGAAGGCGGGCGGCGATTTGCGTTTGATGAATGTGAGAACGAGCAGGAGGAAGGCGGCGAACAGGAACAGCGCCAGCGCCAGCAATTGGGTCATTTCGTCCCCTCCCCGCGCAGGCAGGCGGCAAACGCGCGCGTTTCTTCTTCGTCTTCCAGCAAACGCGCCAGCGCCTCGCCCTGCGGCCCCAAAAAGGGAGCGGCCACAAAAAGCGCCTGGGCGCCGAGCAGGGTGACAGGAGCGCCCGCTTCGAGCATCCAGGCGGCGAGGGCGTCGAGTTTGAGGCGATGGAGTTGACTCGCCCAGGCGGACCAGTGCGGTGCCGGCGTTTGCATGTTAAAAGTATAGCACAATTCTTTAAGGGAGGGCTGGCTGGAACGGGAGGAAAATTACAATGTCGTTGCGGGGAGGAGAGGAGCCATGCCGCCGCTCATCATCGAATACTACATTCCATAGCGCAATTTTCAGCCGCAACCGAAGTAAAGTTGGACACTTGCACCGAACGCGCACTTGCCCTGGCGTGCAAGCGCCAGGGCGTGCGGTGTTGCCAATCCGATTGTTGCATGAAAATCCGCCCGACATAGGACTTTCAGGGTAAGATGAATATCTTGACAACGCGGATATGATTTGTAAAATAAAAAGCGTAAATTCGTCGTTGTTCACCTCTTGTGGGTATTCGTAGGACGATCCACCTGCGAGAGATGATGGACCGGCATTAACCTTCTTTTGTCGTTTCGAAGTCTGGTTCATGACCATGAAGGAGCAATTCCAATGAAACTCTTTACGTTGGTCCCTTCCCTTGTCCTGCTGGCTGCCATCCTGCTGGCGGTTCCGGCCGTCTCGGTTTTCGCTGGTCCGGTCGGCCTCGATTCGGTCATCACGGTCAACACCGCAGTTGATGAAGACGCCGACAATGGAACCTGCTCTCTGCGCGAAGCCATCATTGCCGCGAACACGAATACGGAATACAGGGGCTGCCCGGCTGGCTCCAGCGTCGGCACGGATACCATTACCTTCGCCGCAAATTACACCATCACACTTGGCAGCCAGTTGCCGGATGTCACCACCGCGATCAGCATCAATGGGAACGGCGCGGCGAATACCATTATTCAGGCATCCACCTGCAACCCAATTACGCTTCCGGGCGGCTGCGCTCCAGCCTCCTATCGCGTATTCCTTGTGGACAGCGCCGGCAACCTGACCTTGAACAATCTTACCGTCCGGCACGGCAACAGCGACTACGGCGGCGGTATCCGCAACAACGGCTCGCTGACGCTCTCGAGCAGCGCGATCACGAGCAATCAATCGTCCAGTTCCGGCGGTGGAATCTTCAGCCTCCAAAACTCGACCCTGACCATCGGCGACAGCACGATTTCCGACAATCGCGGCAGTCTTGGCGGCGGGTTCTATCTCGGAGCGAATAGCGTGGGAAGTGTCGCAGGCAGCGCGATTTCCAGCAATGGCGCAGCCAATTATGGCGGCGGGATCAACAACGTCGGCACGCTGACCGTCACCAATAGCACGATTACCGGCAACACCGCCGACAGGGTCGGCGGCGGGATTCGCAACGACAGTGTATTGACTGTTTCCAACAGCGTCATCTCCGATAACGACGCAACCGAAGATGGCGGCGGCATCTTCAATTTCGGCCTCGGTATGCAGGTGACCATCAACAACAGCATCCTCTCCGGCAACCAGGCAGGTGAGGACGGCGGCGGGCTTTATAACTTCTCCGGCACAGTAACCATCAACAACAGCACCTTCTCCGGTAACACGGCGGCGAACTTCGGCGGCGGACTTTACAACGAAACCACGACAAATTCATTGACCGCGACAGCCAGCACGATCTCCGGCAATACCGGCGGCATTGGCGGCGGCATGTACAACCAGAGTGGCGCGCTGCTCGCCACCAATGTTACGCTTTCGGGCAATAACGCGCTTAGCGCCGGTGGAATCCGCAACGAAAGCGGTACGCTAACCCTGACCAACGTCACCCTTTCGAACAACGATGGCTTCATCAGCGGAGGCGGACTCACCAACGGCAGCGGCGCCACATTGCATTTTCGCAACACCCTGATCGCTAATTCCACAAACGGAGATTGCATCAACCAGGGCGCCATCACCACGAACCTTAACAACCTGGCGGAGGATGGTTCCTGTTCCTCCTCCTACAGCGGCGATCCCAGCCTGGGCGCGCTGGCGAGTAACGGCGGCACGACCCAAACCCACGCTCTACTGTCCAACAGCAAAGCCATCAACAAAGGCACGAACAGCGGTTGTCCTGCCGCCGATCAGCGTGGAAAAAACCGCCCTCAGGGCGCGAAGTGCGACATCGGCGCGTATGAATTTGTTTTCCCCATCTATAAATCCCAGGGTTCCAACGACGGCTGGGTGCTGGAATCCGGCGAAAACTCCAGCAAGGGCGGCACATTGAACAAGACGGCCGCCACCTTCCGCCTCGGCGATGACGCGGCCGATAAGCAGTATCGTTCGATCCTCTCCTTCAACACCGCCCCCCTGCCCGATACCGCCGTCATCACCAAAGTCACGCTCAAGATCAAGAAACAGGGACAGGTTGGAACCAATCCATTTGCCACGCACGGAAGACTCGACGTGGACATCCGCACGGGAGTTTTTGGAGGAAACTCCGCGTTGCAGGTGGGCGACTTCCAGGCGGCCGCCAGCAAGAATGCGGTCGGCAGTATTCCGAACACGCCCGCAAGCGGCTGGTACAAAAAGGTTTGGAACGGCACGATCTTCGCCTACATCAATAAGATCGGCCTGACCCAATTCCGCCTGCGCTTTGCGACGGGCGACAACGATGATCTGGGAGCGGATTACATCAGTTTCTTCAGCGGCAACTACGGCACGGCCGCTGCAAGACCGACGCTCATCATCGAGTACTACGTGCCATAATGCAGGCAACCGGCGAAGCGCCTCTGAAATTTCAGGGGCGCTTTTTGTTTAATGTCGGAACGGTCCGATTGTTTGCCTCGTTCCCTTTTTCATTCCTGGACTTTCAATACAACCATAACGACGGTACATCGAAAAAGCCGGTGTTCGTCAACGGGTTTAGGAAGGCAGATTGCAAACGATCAGGCGTCCCTGATGTTGCTTCAGGAGCTCGCACTCTGCCGCAGAGTTACGCTCTGGCGAAACCGACCTCTTCCAAGGTAATTTGTTTCAAGGTGTTACGATCTCCAAAACGCTGAAGCGCATCGAGAATTTCAATGCCAGCCGGTTTTCCTTCCGAATCGTAATCAGCGGCAATACCTTCGGCAATGCGCTCTGTCGTTACTGTCGCATCCGGAAATTTTATATAGAGCGCGTCCACTTCGGGATCATACGTGATCTTCATTATGGTTTCTCCTAAGGTTTCTCCCACTTCGGTTAATTCAACACCTCGACGCGCCAATTGCTCACGCGCATGTCCTGAAAGACGGATCGGCTTCTGGGTGGGCATGATTTGTTATACGGCAAAGAGATGGAACAAGGCGTATTTTCCGTATAGTATAATCCTGTTGCAATACTCTCCCGGAGGCACAATGACTGAACGAAAGATTCGCGTGCTGATTGCCAAACCCGGCCTGGATGGGCACGACCGCGGCGCAAAAGTGGTGGCGCGCGCCCTGCGCGACGCCGGCATGGAGGTGATCTACACCGGCCTGCGTCAGACTCCCGAAATGATCGCCGAGGCCGCTTTGCAGGAAGACGTGGACGTGGTGGGGCTTTCCATTCTCTCCGGCGCGCATAATGCGCTGGCGCCGCGCGTACTGGAACTGCTGAAGGCCAACGGGCAGGGACATGTGAAAGTCTTTCTCGGCGGCATCGTCCCAGACGAGGATGTGCCGCGCCTGATGGAAATGGGCGTGAGCGGCATCTACGGCCCCGGCGCTTCGACCGAGGATATTATTCGCGATGTTCGCGAGGCAGTTATGTAGTTTTGGTAGTTGCGTGGTTACGTAGTTGGGTAGTTCGTTGAGAGTTCCTTGTGTACCTGTGTACTTATGAGTCCACTGAAAAAACTAACCGCAGAGTGCGCCGAGAGCGCAGAGTTCTTCATTATCAAGTCTCTGCGTACTCTGCGGTCTCGGCGGTAAAATAAC
>DAOUMJ010000070.1:0-5165 GCA_034411715.1 Anaerolineales bacterium
CGATCCAGGTGCTGGGCTTCAGCTATTTCCAGACCGAATTTCCGGATACCTTCCGCACCGCGGTCGAGATTCGCAACGAGATCGCCGAACGCGGCTGGATGAATCTCGCTGTACATCTTATTTCAGTACCGCAAAATTTATTTTGCGTGAGCGGGCGAGATTCATCTCGCTGTACATCTTATTTCAGTACCGCAAAATTTATTTTGCGTGAGCGGGCGAGATGAATCTCGCTGTACATCTTATTTCAGTACCGCAAAATTTATTTTGCGTGAGCGGGCGAGATGAATCCCGCTGTACATCTTATTTCAGTACCGCAAAATTTATTTTGCGTGGGCGGGCGAGATGAATCTCGCTGTACATCTTATTTCAGTACCGCAAAATTTATTTTGCGTGAGCGGGCGAGATGAATCTCGCTGTACATCATGGCTGCACCCATTGCGGGCACGCGCCGGAACAGAAGGTCAGTGCGCCAAATCTCTGGCTTTTTATTTCCACGCCAAAGATCGCGCTGCCGTAAGCGAAAACAGCGTCTTTGGGGAATGTCACGGCGGCGTTGTCCGATACAAGCCTGACCAGGAAGAGTTGCAGGCTGGGGTTATGGGAGATCATGGTATATCGGCCGGTTGCCACAGGCATGAACGGGCTGATTGCGTTCGGCTTCTCTTCATACGCGAATGTGCCATCCTCGGCGAATGTGAGGCGCACGCTGCAATAGCCTCCAAAGTCCAGCGAGCAGGCGGCTCCGAGTTCCCATGGGAGGGATTTGCCTAGGAATCTCCGAAGCAATTGGGCGTCTGGATTCTGGGCGTTCGGGTCGTGGATGTTGACGGCTTTCGCGGTACCGGGGAAGACGGCCGAGACGGGCCCACTTCCAGTGATGGTCGGGGCTTGCGCTCCCTGCGGCCAATTCCCGTAGGAAGCCTGATATGTGTAGTTCTCGTCGAAGAACTCCTTGATGACCAGCGAGCCGCCGTTGGCGGGGATGACCAGCCCGGAGTTCGCAATCGGATTTTCGACAACGCCGTTGCTTTTGCGGGTGATATCCAACTTGACAATATCGAAGCCGGTCTGGTTGACGAAGGTGATGGAACAACCCTCGTTCCCCGGACAGCCGGGGCCAAATCCCGCCGGGGCGGGCGCGGGCTGGTTGGGCGCGACGGGCGCGACCGGCGCGCCGCCGCCCTGCGAGGGGACGTTCTTGAGCGAGAAGACCAGTTCGCATTGGCCGTTCGTGGAGGTCAGGCGATATTTGTTCTCACCGGGACCCGTCCAGTCGTTGCCCGATTTTTTCAGAACGCCGCTTCCCTGGCACAGGCCGGGCAGGGAATAACTGATAGTCAGCGCGGGCGATTGTCCGGGGCCGATCAGCGCCGTCACCACGTTGTTGTTCACCAGGCCATTGAAGGCGATGGCGTCGAGGCGATACGCCCTGTCATTTTCGATGATCGCTGTATTGGACTTCCGCCCGAATTCGTTGACACTGAGATGGATGTCCGAGGCGGCGGAACCGGCGTTGGGAATCAGGCCGGGATACGTTCTCAAGGATTCGAAGGTCACATAGACCGAGTCCACGGGCGCGGCGGTCGTGCAGGATTCCTGCTGCGGGGCGCTGGGCGCCGATTCGCCTCCGCCGCCGAACGCGCTGACCTGGAACTGGCAGGCGCACCCGATCGGTTCGTTCTGGGGGACGATCTCCGCGCGTTGGGATAATTTGCTCACCGCCGTCGGAAGTTTGGCGATCACGTCCCCGCCCTGGCAGGTGTACTGGCGATGGACGGTGAACCCGTCAATGAGTTTCAGGCTGGCGGGGTCGTAATCCCAGGTGAGGACGCGCTTGGCCGGGTCGCTGGAATTCAATTTCAAATTCGTCGGCGCGGGGAGGTTGGGATTGGAAGCCTGTCCATTCCACAGCCAGTCTTCGAGCCAGATCTTGTAGGCCAGTTTGAAGCCGCTTCCCTCGCCCACCCAGGTTTGGTCTTTGGCGTTGGGCGCGGTCAGGTCCAGCGCGGTATGGGAGGCCGCGAATTTCCCCAGGTCCACCGGCGGCTGGTTCGGGACGACTCCGTCGCCATGCACTTGCACGTAGAGCGACGCGCCGGGTTGGCTGTAGATTTGTTCCGGCGCGGGCGCGGAAAACGTCAGGTTCTGTTTTTCCAGGTCGCCGACGGTGAACTGCGTCCGCTCCCCACGCGGCACGCGGATGGTGGGCAGGTCGCCGATGGTCACTTGGACGAAGGCCTGGGATTGCGCCGCCTGGAAATGGACCGCTTGGAAAAAGACTCGCTTGAAATCGGCCTTTGGTTTGCACTTTTCCGAAGAAGGCAATTCCACCCAGACAATGGCGCTGGGAGCGGATACCTGCCCCTGGATGGCTGTCACGCGGTAACCGTACTTGCCGGGCTGGGGGAGCGAATCGTCGTTGAAATGCGTTGCGTTCGCGCTCAGATTTGCCATTGTTTTCGGGTTGGGCTTGCCGAATTCGTAGCGGTCCACGCGGTAGGCGGTTTCGTTTTGAACGTCGCTCCAGTCCACGTTGATTCTACATTCGGGGGGATCGGCGGCGGCTTTCACATTCTGCGGGGCGGTGAGGTTCGAATTCGGGGGATTGAAAACCTGGTTGCCCGGAGCGGGAAACAGCGACGGGTTCACGTTGGCGATGCCGGGATTTTGCTGCGGGACGCCGGGCAGGAATTGGGGCAGGATGCCCGGCAGGTTTCCCTGCTGCCCGCCCGCGCTGGGGCAAAAGTTGACGATCAGTGTGACGGACTGGCTGACGCTGGTTTGGCCGCCGGCATCCACAACCTCCACCCACACCACGGCGAAGCCGCCATCCTGGGCGAGATATTGCGCCGCCTCCCCGCCGGCGTTGATAACGGCTCCAAAATTCGAGCCTCCGCCGAATGTCATCGGAACGGTGAGAACGGGGGACGAACCCGCTTTGCCGTAATACGCGTAGTTCACGACGGCGGTTTTGACCGCGCCGGGCGGCTCGATGGCTGCGATCACGTCGGTGGCCTGCGGTTCGGCGGCGCAGGACTGGCCGTAGAAGACCGGGGAGGTGACCACGCCGAGCCCCTTGATGGCGAGCGATGGCTGGCTGGCGGGCGGCGGTGGATTGGGAGCGGGGCCGGGCTGGCCTCCACCCGGTTGTCCACCCGGCTGCCCTCCGCCCGGAACGGACACGGGCTGGACGCCGTTCGGGCCGGGCGCGGCGGCGACCGCCGGTTGTTTCGGCATGGGGATGATGAGAACTTGCCCAGGCTGGAGCTGCTGGCCCGCCGAAAGTCCGGGGTTGGCGCGCAGGATGTCGTCCACGCTGACGCCCAGGCGCGCGGCGATGTTTTCGAGCGTGTCGCCCGCCTGGACGACGTATTGGGCGTACTGTTGTGTCGGCGCGGAGGCTGGGGGTTCGACGACCGTCACGTAATGCGCGACCGATTCACCCATTTCAGCGCGGCTGTTGAAGGCGCGGGCGATGAGCGCGTAACTGCCTTTCTCGGCCGCGACCATCGGGTAGGACAGGCTGAGGGGATTGAGTCCGTTCGCGTCCGGGCTGGACTGGCTGAGGACGAGCGTGCCGTCCACCCACAGGTCCAGGCGGATGACGCCCGCCGCGTCGCTGGCGCTGGCCGAGAAGACGAACGAGTCGCCTTTCGCGAACTGCGCGCCGGGCGCGGGTTCGTGGATCGTCACCGCGGGGCCGGGGAAGGTGGGAGTCTCGCCCGGCTCGGCGGAGAAAAAAGGCAGGATGCACGCCAGCGCAAACAGCGCGCCGATCAGCGGGATCAACAGCCGTCGGCCGATCCCTTGTGTGGATTTCCCGCCGAATGAATTTGCGTATCGAGTTTTCATGTTCGTTCCTCCGCGAGATCATTTCAAGCCTTTTTCCGCTTTCGGGCGAGGTTTGGCCTCCTCCCGAAAATAACGGCGGAACAGGTTGGCCAATTCGTCCAGGTTGGCGGAAATCCGACTTTGCCCGGTGCGGACGTTCTGGATCCTGCCGCGCCAGGATTCCCCGTTCTTCGCCTCTTTCCACAAACGCACGATGTAGACCTGGGTGTTTTTGCGCTGCATATTGGTCTCTTCCTAAACTCGTTCGACCGCCTCTGCCAGGTCGAACAGCAGGGCGAACAGGAAAAGCATGGGTTCGTGGAAGGTCAGCCCCGCTCGTTGCGCCAACTCACGCCAGGCATCGGCGTGCCTGCGGCGGTCGAGGTAGATGATCGCGAGCACCGCGCCGATGAAAAGCGCGAAGAAGACGGACAGGACGCCGAAGAAGCGGAGGAGGGTGAGGATTTCCATAAGAAAAACTGACGCCGTATTCGACATCAGTTTACAAAATGGGTGTCTCGAAATTGTCTTTGCCGAATGAGTCTTTTTGCGTCATCCCGCCATTTTTGATAGTCTCCCCGTTAGGAGCAGTTGCCAAAACCAGCCACGAATTTTCCCTGCGGGTATAAAGGAATGTGAGCGCCGCATCAGGGCGCCTTGAACCCGGAACACTGCGTCTCCTGTCTCGGCGCGCAATACTCAATGCGCCCAGCAACGCGTTCTTGGGCGGCGTTAGTTCCTGATTTCAATGGATATTGGACCTGGCCTTAGCAGGCACGTGTTTCCGGATGGGTCGCTTGCGACGACCTCGAGGGTGTGAAGCCCATTGGCAAACGATCCCGTGTTCAGCGTATAGTTAAAACCAAAATCAGGGGCTGCGCGGAGTCCGGGGTTCGCGCGGGCGACGTCGGGCCGGGGACGACCGTAGGCCGCCTGACCGACCGCCTGGCCGTCAACGCGTATGTTGACTTGCGCGACGCGGCGATCGTCAATTGCCCATCCGTCCATGGACAAGACGCCGGAAGCGACTGTCCCCTCGACTGGCGTGTCCAGGAAGCCGAAACACGACATGCTATCCGCGAATTCGAGGCTGGAGGCCAGATCGTAGATCCGCTCTCGACTTTCCTGCCATGCGCCCAGGAATAAGAACGCCTGGGTTTCGAGTGAGAAACGAGGGCCGATTTGAAGAAAGGCGCGCGGCGCAAGGTAGTTGGTGGAGTTCTCGGAAGGACCTGGATTTTTGATATTCGAGTACGTGAAGATGCCATAAGCCTGCGGAGCCCAGAGAACGATTCCGATGCCGTCCGAATTGACCATGCCGGCCCAATTCTCGG
>DAOUMJ010000071.1:0-16671 GCA_034411715.1 Anaerolineales bacterium
TGCACGCAAAGGGTGTCAGCGCGGATTGCAAAATCTCCAGATTTTGCTCGAAAGTCGGGAGACTTTCGACTCCGTGCCTGACATGGTTTGCGTGCACACCACAGATTGACTTGACTCCATCCTGTCTCTTCGTTATGATGAATTAGACAGGAGACCTCATTGATGACCCTCGATCCCGAATCCTTCCGCCGCGCCATGCGCGCCTGGACGACCGGCGTGGCGGTGTTGATGTCCGCGCATGAAGGCGAAACCTACGGCATGACCGTCAACTCGTTCACCTCTCTTTCGCTCGAACCGCCGCTGGTGACGGTGGTGTTGAAAAACGATACGCGCGTCTTCGACCTGGTTACAAAATCGCGCCTCTTCAGCGTGACGATCCTGTCATCATCGCAACAGGGGCTGGCCGAAAATTTCGCCGGGAAGTTGCACGGCGCGGAACGCATGATGGGCGTCGCCACGCGGACGCTCGCCAGCGGCGCGCCCGCGCTGGAAGGCGGGCTGGCCTGGCTCGATTGCCGTGTCGTTCACACCTACGCGGCGGGAGCGAATACGTTGTTCGTGGCGGAGGCGGTCGAAGCGCAGGCGCGCTCCGCAGAGAATCCGCTGGTGTATCACAATCGGGAATATCATCAACTTGTGTGAGGCCCTCACCCCCGGCCCCTCTCCCGATTACGGGAGAGGGGAGTAGATATGGGAGGAACCCATGACCGACCGATTGACCGATGATGAAAAACAAACCCTGCTTCGGCTGGCGCGGCAGGCGCTGGAACTGGGCGTGCGGGGGGAGAAACTGCCGCCGCTGGATTGGGATACTCTGTCCCCAACCCTGCGCGCGGACGGCGCATCCTTCGTCACATTGACCGAGGGCGGGAACCTGCGCGGCTGCATCGGCGCGCTGGAGGCCTGCCAGCCGCTGGCCGAGGATGTGCGCGAACACGCCATCGCGGCGGCGCTGAACGACTATCGCTTTCCGCCCGTGCAGGTCGCCGAATTGGACGGAATCCGGATCGAGGTCTCGCGGCTGACCGCTCCCGTCCCGCTCGAATATTCCAGTCCCGAAGACATAATCGCAAAACTGCGCCCCGGCGTGGATGGCGTCGTGCTGCGCGATGGAAGCCGCCGCGCCACCTTCCTGCCGCAGGTGTGGGAGAAACTGCCCAACGCGGAAGAGTTCCTCGACAACCTGTGCTACAAAATGGGCGACTCGCCCGACCTATGGAAACGCAAACATTTGGATGTCCTGGTTTATCAGGTGGAGGAGTTTCACGAATAGAAGAGCCGGAAACCCGTTTTCTTCACGAAAACGGGTTTCTGATACAATCGAACCATGGCCGACGAAGTGGATACCCTGTTCCAGAAAGCGGCGGAGGCCCTGCGCCTCGGCGACCGGCCGCGCGCCAGGGAACTGCTCACCCGCCTCATCAAGACCGACCAGCATAACGTCAACTACTGGGTTTGGATGAGCGCCGCGGTCGAGACCGTCAAGGAGCGCGTCTACTGCCTGCAAATGGCGCTGCGCATTGACCCCGACCACGCCGCCGCCAAACGGGGACTGGTGCTGCTGGGCGCGCTGTCCCCCGATGAAGACGCGCCGCCCTTTCCGGTCGGCCACCCGCGCGCCTGGGAGGAGGAACTCATCCTGGCGCACGAACGACCCGCCGAGAAAAAGCCCTTCTTCTCCAGTCCGCTGGCGCGCCTGGCGGGGTTGGGGGCGGCAGGGCTGGCGCTGTGCGGGCTGGTCTTTTTCATGTTTATCCAGCCGCGCATGCCGCGCACGGCCGTCATTCCCACCTTCACTTTCGGCCCTTCGCCCACCTTCACGCTCACGCCCACTCCCATCAACTTCACCCCGCCGCCTTCGCCCACGTTCCGCGGCCCCACGCCGTTGTGGGCGCTTCTGCCGTCCACCTACACGCCCACGCCGTTCTACAATCCCACCCCGCGCCAGCCGCAATCGAACGACATGTTCCGCGCCGCCCGCTCCTCCTACGAGCGCGGCGAATGGGATGAATTCATCCACTTCATGCGGCAGGTGGCGGCGGCCGAACCAGACGCCGCAGACCCCTGGTACTTCATCGGGGAGGGATATCGCTTCCAGCGGGAATACGAAGACGCGCTGGATGCGTACGAACGCGCCCTCGCCATCAACCCGGACTTCGGTCCCGCTTATGTTGGGCGGGCGCGCGTGAAACTGGCGCTCAACCCCCGCGCCGATCCGCTTCCCGACCTGGACACTGCCATCGAAAAAGACCCGGCTTTCACCGAGGCCTACCTCGTCCGCGCGGCCTACAAGACCGATCACAACAACGCCAAAGGCGCGCTCGAAGATTTGAAGATCGCCGAACGGCAGCAACCCGATTCGGCCCTGGTCCACTATGAGTTCGCCCGCGCCTACTCCGCCCTCGGCGACCCGGTCAATGCGCTGAAATCGGCCCAGCGCGCCAACGATCTGGACATCACCCTGCTGCCGGTCTACCTCATCCTCGGCGACGCCTACGCCGCCAACGACCAGCCGGACAAGGCGTTGGAAGCCCTGCGAATTTATGTGACCTACGCCGAGGAGGACGAAACCACGCTTTTCCTGCAGGGCAAATTGGAATTCCTGGCCGGGAATTACGAAACCGCTCTCGAGAAACTGGATGCCGCGCTCAAATCAAAAAATATCCCCGAGGCGCGGCTCTATCGCGGCCTCATCTACGTGGAACAGGAACGCGGCGGAGAGGCCACCTTCGAACTGCGGGTCGCGCTCCAGACCTTCCCCGACTCTCTCGAAGCGCACATCGGCATGACGCGCGCCTACCTGCTGAACGGCCAGCCCGGCAACGCCTACCTGCAGGCCGAGAGGGCCTTCCCGCTTGCCAAAACGGAAGGGCAGCGCGCCCAGGTCTACTACTGGCGGGCCAAAGCGCAGGATGCAATGAGCGGACAGGCGGCCGGCGCCAAACGAGACTGGGAGGCCCTGCTCTCCCTGCCGCCGGAATCCGTCCCCGCCGCCTGGCGGAGCGAGGCGCGCCGACGCGTCGCCGCGCTGACCACCCCCTCCGCCACGCCCACCGTCAGCCGCACGCCCACCCCCTCGCGCACGCCCACTCTCTCGCGCACGTCCACCCCCTCGCCCACGCCGACTCCCACTCCAAGAACGCCCACGCCCACTCCCACGCCGCAATAGCCGGAAACAATGCTCGCGGCGAAATTCATTGCAACCGGTAAACTCCGGGCTGGATCATGCCCGCGCCAGCGTTTGAAGTTAAAAGGGCGGGGTTGCGTTATTTGCAACGACATCCGGGGGCGCGCAGAATATAGATGCCATTGCAGGCGGTCATACCGGCCGCTATCCCCCGCCCGGCGCGATCGAGCCAATCGCCATAAACGAAAAGATCAACACATCCTGCAGGAAATGGATGAACCAGGCCCACCATAGGCCGCGCGTCTCGAGCATGGACTTGCCGAGGAACCAGCCCAGGAATCCCGCCATGATCACGCCGATCACGCCGTACGGAACGCCGTAGAAATGGCCCAACCCGAAATACGCGGCCATCAGCCACAGGGCCTGGTGTTTGCCGAGCGGGTCTTCCAACACGGAAAGGAAGGATGCCTTGTAGGTCATCTCTTCGTTGAAGGCGTTGAGCGCCGCGGCGGCCAATACCACCGGCAGGAAGGGCAGGGCGCGCAGGACGATATCCAATGGCGGGCGGCCGGCTAGTATCAGAAAAGCCAGCGTGCCGAGGCTGATGAAGATGGCGAAATTGCGTCCCAGCGTATTCCAGCAGTTTTCCCCTCCCCTGATTCCCAGCCATTTGACCGGCTCCGCCGCCGCGTTGGTGTCGCCCTTGACGAGGAAGAACGCCTTGCGCCTCTTTTTCAGGAGAAACAGCGCGGCAATGACGACCAGCGTCACCGTCAGACGCATCGCCTGTTGCGTCATCATGCTGACGTTGAAGGACGGATGATACAACCAGGATGCCAGCGTGGACAGTTCCGCCAGGCGCGCGAAAACCAGCCACTCGATCCCCACGAGGACCAGGAATAGCAGGAAGAACGGGCGCAACGACCGCAGCGCGCTCCAGGCGAAGGTCAACGCCAGGCCGAGCAGGGCGATGGCCGCCGCCATGACGGAACGCGCCTCGACCGTCGCCGTTTGGCCGAAGACCTCCTGCAACAAAATCCTCGGGAGGGAGGAGGACAGCAGCAGAAAGACCCAGGCCGCGACGACAATTGACTTGCGGGGGGAGGTTGCGACAGACATGGATGTTCCTTTCCGAAAAGGGGCGAACACGCGCGATGGATGTCTTCCTATTCTTTCTCCAGAAATCCCAAAGTGACGAATATCAACAACAAAGCGACAACCAGGGCGGCGATTCCCAACAGCCACGATGCCAAAAATGCGGAAAGGACGCCGACCAAGACTACGACTGCCAGCGCCATCAGCGGACGTCGTAACCCCATCACGCCGCGCGCCGGACCCTGGGACGGGCTTGGCCAAAACAAGCCCAACCCCATCCCCAGCAGGCCCAATGCCGTCAACCCGGCAGTGATTATCCAGCCTTTCAACGGCAGATTGACGACAAAGACCCCGCAGGCCTTCTCGCGGTCCGGCAGGGGAAAGGCGGAATACACCAGCGTCTGGGCGAAGATGAAGCGCTTCATGTCCACGTTATCGGGACCGATCTCCCATTCCAGCCGTTTCGATTCGCCCGGTTCGAGCCTGAAGGATTGCAGGTCGGTGAAAAATACCGTGCGCGTGCTGATCTCGGTCCTGACGGCGGGAGAGAGTAATCCATTCGTGGTATTGGTCACGCGCAAGGAGATGGCAGACGTCTCCCCTGCGCCAATAAAAATCGGACAGGAGAGTTCGGTCAGGGGGGTGTTGGCGCGCTGTGGAAACCCGTAGAAGTTGGCTTCCAGGTCGGCCCAAGTGGCGGCAACGGTCAGCGCCAACCCGGCCGCCGCGCCGACCGCGTAGGAAATGAAATTGAGGGAGGGAAAGGATTTGTTTCTCATGGATGATTGGATGGATATGAAGATGGCGCGATTTCCCTCTTTTTACCACAAGAAGAACACGCGCGGCAGGGATGCAAGAAACGGGACCGGCGCCGGTCCCGTTTCGAGTCATTCGGGCGGGATCAACTCCCAGGTATCGTTGTAAATCTCCGCTTCGTTGTGGCCGCCGAAGAGCATCACGCGCCCTCGGACGTGATCGTACCAGATCACCATGTCCGAGCGGGCGGAGGGGTGATAAGCGGTGGCGGTGAAAACGCGCCAATTCTTCCCGTCGTAGAACCAGGTGTCGTCCAACACCTTGCCCTGCGAGACGCCGCTAAAAGTGACGAACAGCCGGCGGCCGGGGTCGTAGGCCAGGCTCGTCCAGGCGCGGTGACTTGGCTGCATCTTGAGCGGCAGCCGCGTCCAACCGTTATCCCTGAATACCCACGTGCCGCCCGGGAAACTGCTCCACAAGCCGAGAGCGTACTGCTTGTGGGGGTTGTACGCCAGGGCAAAGAAACTGGCGATGGGCGGCTCGCCCGCCAGTTGGATGCGCGCCCAATCCTCGCCGTCCCATTCCCAGGCGTCGCTGAAACATGTTTCGAGCTCGTGGAAGTATCCGCCGTACAACACAACCTTTTTGCGGATGGGGTCGTAGAACATCTCGTGTCCGTAACGCGCCGGTGGATTGGAATAGTCCCGGTTGGGGATGTTCTTCCATTTCCGGCCGTCCCATTCCCAGGTGTCGCTCAGAGGACCGGAGTTATCGCGCCCGCCGAACAGGACCACCACGCCGCGCTCTTCATCGTAGGCCATGCCCGCTCGCGAACGCGGCGAAGGGCCGCGCCTCGGCGAAACGTCGAGCCAGTTCCCTCCGTCCCATTCCCAGGTTTTGCCGCTGAAACTCCAGCGATCGTTGCCGATATAGCCGGTCGTGCCGCCGAACATCACGAAGCGGTTACGGCGGGTGTCGTAGGCGCCCTCCGCCTCCTGCAACGGGAGCGGAGAGGTCGCGGTCTGCACGTGGAACCATCCGTATGCGGGAGGGCGGGCCGACCAGATCGTGGCCGCGACCAGCCCCACAGTCCAGGCGATGGCGGCGAGGGAGAGGCCGCGCCCGACGCGTCGCCCGGTCCTTTCGTCGGCGAAAGCGGACGCGGCGGGCGCCAGGTATCCGGTCAGGACGACTCCCAGCAGGAGGGCGGCGAAGAACCAGAACAAACCCTCGTCGAAACCCTGGCACAGCGCGCCGAGCGTTTCGGACCAGCGGCTGAATCCACAGGCCCGCCACCAAACTTTGACGCCCTGGAGATGAAGGACGACGGCCGTCATCCAGCCGATCAGACTCCAGCGAATATTGAAGACACCCAGGCACAGCAGGGCAACAACGAAGTATGCCAGCCACGCGCCGATCACCTGCGCAGGTCCGACCAGCATCCAATCGCCGACGGCGACCACCCCGGCGCCTTCGAGGTTGCCGCGCCAGAAGGAAAGCGGTTCATTCATCAGGATGAGCGCCAGGTGGGTGGCGGCGATGGCGACGAAAATGGCCGTCAATGGGAAGGGTAGATAGGGCGGGCTGAGGGACTTCGTCAACAGCGACCAGACCCGGGCGCGCAGGGAGTTGGATCGGTGGGAGACGGGTTCCATTTATTCCTCGGGCAGAATCAATTCCCAGGTATCGCTGTAAATTTCCACGGCTTTGTTGTGTCCCCCAAAGATCATCACGCGGCCGCGAATACGGTCGTACCAGATGATGTGATCGGAGCGAATGGGCGGCTGGAGGCGCGAGTCGTCAAAGGGGATCCAGTTCGCGCCGTCGAACATCCAGGTGTCGTTGAGAACCGTGTCTTTCGAGACGCCGCCAAAGGTGACGAATATCTTTTTCTGCGGGTCGTATGCCAGTCCCGTCCAGCCGCGATTGCTGGGTTCCGGGTCGGGGTACAGGCGACTCCAGGCGTTATCCTTGAATGTCCACGTGCCGCCCGGCCAGCCGCTCAACAACCCCAGGGCAAATTTTCCGTCTGGATTATAGGCCAGGGCGTAGACGCTGGCGGAGGGCGAATCGCCTTCGAGTTCGATTTTCACCCAGTTTTCGCCGTCCCATTCCCAGGCATCGTTGAAGAAGGTCTTGTTGTCGTAACCGCCATACAGCACGACTTTCCTGCGGACGGAATCGAAGAACATTTCGTGCCCATAACGCGCCGAGGGACAAGCGCGGGGGTATTTGCGAAGCCACTCGCGGCCGTCCCATTCCCAGGTATCGCACATTGGCCCGCTGGGGCCGTAGCCGCCAAACATGACGACCCTGCCGCGCTCTTCATCGTAGGCAAGCCCGGCCCTGGTGCGTCCTTCCGGGCTTACGGCAGGCGAGACGTTGATCCAGTCCTCGCCGTCCCATTCCCAGGTTTGGTCGCTGAAATCCCAGCGGTCGTTGCCGAGATAGGCGGAGGCGCCGCCGAACAGAATCAGGCGGCTGCGTTTGGTATCGTAGGCGGCCTCCGCCTCCTGCAACGGGCCGGGGCTGGTCGCCGTCTCGACGGGAGCCCATCCATACAGCGGGACGCGCGCCGACCAGACCGTCGCGCCGAGCAGGACAAGGACCCAGACAAACGGCGCGGCGGCGATCAACCGCGGGGCGAGACGCGTCATCCGCGCATTGGCGAAGACCGGCTGTGTGGGCAGGAAGTATATCGAAAGCGCGGCCCCGAGCAGGAGGGCGGCAACGAACCAGAACGAGGCCGGGTCGAACGATTGGCACAGCGCGCCAAGCTGCAGCGACCAGCGTTCGAAACGGCAATCTCGCAGCCAGTTCTGGATGGCGTATAGGTGCATGATTTCCGCCGCCAGCCACCCGATCAGGCTCCAGCGATAGTTGAACACCGCCAGGCACAGGCAGGCGATGACGACGTAGAGCAACCACCACCCGATTAATTCCACAAAAGAAAACGGCATCTCCCTGCCGTTCACCGCCATGCCCTTCACGTCCAACCCGCCGCTCCAATAGGAAAGCGGCTGGTTCATCAATATGATTGCCAGGTTGGTCGTGACCGTGACGAGAAAAAAGACGATCAGCGCGGGCGGCAGGTAGGGCGGGGAAAATATATTTCCTGCCTGGACGCGGAACCACTGGCGGAATTTGTCCAGGCGGGAGACGGGCATCGAAGGCGTCGCGTTTTCTTCCATGAACCCTCCAGAATGTTGGGTGAATGAATTTTTACGGCTCTTCCGGCTTTGCCGTGAAGCAACACCAGGCGTACAGGCCGCGCAACTGCTGGCGGAATTTTCCCCCTAAAAACGAGAGAGCCATTTTTACAAAGCGGAATGATATACCAGCTCGAATTTTGCAGGGTTTACAAAATTGCAAATTCGCAAAGTGGAATTGGCAAGCGCGAAACCGATAATTGCAACGGCGGCATCCTGCGCACGGCGCTGAAGAATTTGGTGAAGGTGGCCCTATTGCGCAGCGCGTGTTGCGTAATGAAAAGAGACTCGTCGCGAGGCGAGTCTCTTTTCATTCACTTGAGCATTTCTTTAAATATTTGAAATTCTCGCAACTTTCCTTCGGCCTTCGACCAGCGTTCCAACTCGTTGAAATCGATTTTGTTGTCAGCCGTTACCATGACAGCTTGCATTAAACATTGCTGATCGCCCCAAAAGTAAAAAGCGGCTAATCGGTCTTTTACGCAATCCGTCGGAGAAATTACGCGCAGGTTTCCCGTCGAAAGTTTGATCTCGTCAATCCTTCTTACAGGTTCCTCGCCCACCGAAAGCGGCCCATCGGGAAACTCAACGATAAAGTCTGAATCGGGATGGACAAAGTGACGGCCGCGTTCTAAAAAACCAAGTTCGTCCATAACAGATCTGATCCTTTGCCGCTTCACAAGGCGAACATTGATCAAATCCACATCCTTCGAGACGTATTTGTTGCCGCTATAAAACGAAACGGACGCGCCGCCAGATAGCACCACATCCACGCCCTGTTCGCGCAGATGAGAATGAACAAAAGCGGCAACTTCCATCTGGGTCATGTTCTTTACTTCCTTCATAAAGGCTTGTCCCTTCTACGCGGCCTGCGACGATTCATCATCAACTTTTCGCGTTCCTCCTCGGAATAGAAGGTTAGCGCTTTTTGCAAAAGAGATTTCAACTCGGGCAGGAACGGGTAACGCGGATTCCAAACGTAAAGCCGCGTCCGCCCTGCAAGGCGGCTGGCGAGAATGCCTCCTGCCTCCAACTTGTCCAATTGTTTTTGGATGGAATAGAGATCGGTCTCGAAGAAACGCGCTATATCGCGCGCATATCCCTCCTCACGGGCGAGGATGAAGATCAACACCCTTTCGGCGCTGGCGGAGCCAAGCAACGGTTCGAGCATGAGACGCATCCAAGGTCACGACCAAGATAATTGGTTGTTTGACCAACTTTATTGGTCATTATACCGCGAGAACGCAGAAGTGAAACCGGGAAACAAAAAGCGAGACCGAGTTACATCGGCCTCGCTTTTGTAATTGGGTATTTCAAACTTGGCGCTTATGTCGAACAAGCGCATTTTCTAAATCCGACGCTGGAGAGTGTCTCTTACGTCTTATGCAGGACGTAGCAGACGTTCTCCCCTGTCGCCGCCCGCCACACTTGCACCGCACTGCGTTCGGCGCAGTGCAGGTAGGGCAGGTGTAACGACCGCACATCGTTTACAGATGAGCCTTCGAACTTATTTCAACAGCGCGGAACTCGCCAGCACGAACAACGCCTGCGGGACGAAACTGAGAATCACCGTGGCCAGGGCGGCCGCGCCCCAGGTGAAATCGAGCCAGAACTCCCGTTCCACAGCCTGTTCGCCCTCGCGCATGAACATGTTGACGACCACGCGCAGGTAGTAGTAGGCGGAGACCAGCGAAGTGACCACGCCGATGATCGCCAGCCAGACGAAGCCGCCTTCGATGACGGCGCGGAAGAGATAGAACTTGCCGACCAGTCCGATGGTGGGCGGGAAGCCGATGAGCGAGAGCATGAAGACGGTCATGGCAAGGGCCAGTCCGCGCTTGCGCCAGAACAGGCCGGAGTAATCGGAAATTTGCAGTCCCCTGCCGTCGGGTTGTTCGAGAGCGATGACCACTCCCCACGCCCCGAAGTTGGTCACGACGTAGGCGATGAGGTAGAAAAGCCCCGCCGCGATGGAGACGCGCGCCACTTCGGGATCCCCATAGGGGACGAAGGCCATCAGGATGTAGCCGGTGTGCGCGATGCTGGAATAGGCCAACATGCGCTTGATGTCGGTTTGGGAGATGGCGAGAAGGTTGCCGAGGATCATCGTCAAGGCGGAGAGACCCCAGAGGACGCCGGTCATGTCCACGGCGAGGGAGGGGAAGGCGGTGGAGAAGACGCGCAGCAGGGCGGCGAAACCGGCGATCTTCGCGCCCGCGGCCATGAAGCCGGTGACGGCGGTCGGCGCGCCCTGGTACACGTCGGGAGTCCACATGTGGAAGGGGACGGCCGCGACCTTGAAGGCGAAGCCGACGAGGATGAGGGCCGCGCCGATGGTCAGGAGCAGGCCGGAGGTCGGGGTGGAAGCGAGAATGGCCGCAAGGTTGGTCGTCCCGGTCGCGCCGAAGACCAGCGCGATCCCGAAGACGACGAATCCCGTCGAGAATGCGCCGAGCAGGAAATATTTGATGCCCGATTCTTCGGAGGCGAGGTTGGCGGGACGGAAGGCCGCCAGGACGTAGAGCGGGATGGAAAGCAGTTCGAGGGCGAGGAAGACGACGATGAGGTCGGCGGCCTGCGCCATGAGCATCATGCCCGTCACGCTGAAGAGCAGGAGGGTATAGTATTCGCCGCGTTCCAGTCCCATGCGTTTGACGTAGCCGTAGGCGATGGCGATGGCGAGGAGGCCGCTGAGGAGCAACAGGGAATTGAGGAAGGTCGAGAAGCCGTCGAGGGCGACCATGCCGTTGAAGCCTGTGACGGCGGGTCTGCCCATCTGCGCGAGGGTGAAGCCAAGCGTGACGGCGAGGCCCGCGGCGGCGAGGAAGGCGGTGATCCACTTGCGCGTTTTGGGGATGAAGAGGTCCACCAGCAGGAGCGCGCAGGCCCAGACGGTGAGAATGGTCAGCGGGAGGATGGTTTGAAGGTCTTTGATGAAGTCGGAAGGAGTCATGCACTGCTCCAGATGATTTTCTTAATGCGCCTGTTGCAATCGTTCGGCCAGCCACATGTTGACCAATGTTTCAGGAGAGACGCCGCGCCGAAGCGCCTGGGCGACGATGTTGCTAAAGATTTCAGGATCGAGGGTGACGCGATGACGGGGAACTGCCCTGACTTCAAATGCGACCTCAGAAACCTGGTCGTCATAATCGGCGAGGCTGTGCGTGTCCCAAAAATCGGCAATCTCTTCCAGCGTGTGCGCTTTGGAGATGCTTGTAACTTGATCTGCTTTATTTTCGTCCATAGCGTTTTCGTTCCTTTTGATCCATATCACGAGCGCTCAGGATCAAAGCAATCTGATTGGGTTTACGGATAAAGAACACAATCAAGTAACGACCTGCATCGGTCTGTCCGCTGGCGGAATACACATCCTCGTTTGGCGTGTTTCCTTGCTCAACGAAGAAGAAACGCGGTTTGTTAAAAAACACCTGCTCAACTTCGTCCTGGCTGACATGATGCTTAACTTCCAGTTTTTCCAGAATTTCACGCAACCAGAAGAAACCGTCAATGTACATCAGCGTTGCTCCAGCCAGAGGTCATTGTAACACTGCGCGACAACAAAAATTATGGCATCGCGAGCGCGGCAGTTTTCAGGGCTGCGACGAGTTTATCCACAGACGGAGCCATCAGGTCGAAGAACGGCGCGGGGTAAAGGCCGATCCAGAAGATGAAGACGAGGATGGGAACGATGGTGGCGATCTCGCGCCAGTTCAGGTCGCGCAGGCCGTGGCCGTGGTTTTTCACCTCATCCACGATCTCGCCCTGAGGCCCGAGGAACATACGCTGGAACATGTAAAGGATGTAGATGGCGGCCATGATGACGCCGAGGGCCGACAGCGCCGCCCACCAGACGCCGCCCATCGAGGCGAACGCGCCGCCGTCCATGCCCGCGCCCCACGCGCCGAGCAGGATGGTGAACTCGCCGACGAAGCCGTTGAGTCCGGGCAAGCCCATCGAGGAGAGCGCGACGATGAGCATGACCGAGCCGAAGATGGGCGTGATTTTCCACAAGCCGCCGTAAACTTTTATTTCGCGGGTGTGCGTCTGTTCGTAGATCATGCCGACGAGGAGGAACAGCGCGCCCGTGCTGAGTCCGTGATTGATCATTTGCAGGATCGCGCCGGAGACGCCCTGCGCGTTCAAGGCGAACATGCCCAGCATCACGAAGCCGAGGTGCGAGACGGACGAGTACGCGACCAGTTTCTTCACGTCCGCTTGCGCGTACGAGACCGCCGCGCCGTAGATGATGCCGATGGTGGCGAAAAGCGCGATCCACGGGGCGGCTTCGATCGTCGCTTCGGGGAAGAGCGGGATGTTGAAGCGCAGGAAACCGTAAGTTCCCATTTTCAGCAGGACGCCCGCCAGGATGACCGAGCCAGCCGTCGGCGCTTCCACGTGCGCGTCGGGCAGCCACGAGTGCAGCGGCCACATCGGGACTTTGATGGCGAAGGCCGCGGTGAAGGCGAGGAACAGCCACCATTGAATGTCCGCGGGGATGCCGCCCTGCTCGATCAACTGCGGCACGGAGAACGTCCCGCCTTCGATGCCGAGCCACAGAATCGCCAGCAACATCAAGATCGAACCCGCCATCGTGTACAGGAAGAACTTGATGGCGGCGTAGATGCGGCGCGGCCCGCCCCAGATGCCGATCAGGAAGTACATCGGGACGAGGGTGAATTCCCAGAAGATGTAGAACAGGAAGAGATCCTGCGCGAGGAACACGCCGGTCATGCCCACTTCCAGCAAGAGGAAGAAAAGCATGAAATCTTTGACGCGCTCCTCCACCGCCGTCCACGTGGAGAGGATCGAGATCGGGGTGAGGAAAGTCGTCAGCAGGACGAGCAGGATGGAGAGTCCGTCCACGCCCAGATGGTATTGGATGTTCCACCCCGCGACGGTGATCCAATCGTATTTGGCGACCAGTTGCAGGTCGGGGTTGGCGGAGCGGAACATCGTCAACACCCAGATCGAAATGCCGAAGGTGATCAGCGATGCAACGAGCGCCGTCCAGCGCAGGGCGTTTTTCTTGTCGCCCGGGATGAAGAGCAGAATCAAAACGCCCACGAGCGGGAGGAAGGTCATCAGGGTCAGGGGTTCAGTGAAAAAGTTCATGTTCTATCCTCGTTCAAGGGTCAAGCCATATCGTAGGCAAGCACGTGCAAAATTTCCGAAGGTTGGGCTTGTTCGAGCAATTCCAGAATTTGTTCGATTACTTGGGGCGAAAATTCCTTTTCACCGCAACGCGTACACACTTTGGCGGGAACGTGTCGAATGACGCGCAACTGCCCATTTTCCTCGTGGACAAAAGTGGTCAATTGATCCACTTGCTTGCCGCCGCAAAAGTAGCATTTATTCATTTCTTCCTCCGCCGATAATCAATCCATTCTTCCTGGTTTGGTTCATAAACGGTAATGATTCTAACCACGGGAGGCAGCGAACAAACAACATGCAATCGTTTGCCTGCAACGGTCTGCCCGTAGATGAGACAACTGGGGCTGTACTTGTCGTCAGGATACTCCTCGATGATCTCGCCAGACAAAATCGCCTGCCGGACTTCATCGGCCTTTATTCGACGGTCTCTCATTTGGTGGGCGCCAAGTTCGGTGAAAGACCAGTCTCCGTGATCCACAGCCTCGTGAATGAGACGGATATCCATCGGCGTCTCACTTCAACAACAGATAGCCAAGTATCAGAACAACGCCCAGCATGATGGACAGCGCGTACGAGCGCACGAATCCATTCTGGACCTTGCGCGCGTTCGCCGAGAGCCATTGCGTTACCCTGCCCCAGCCGTCGAAGAACGCGTCGATGCCCTTCTGATCGGCGTATTTGTCGAGGGCGATGTTCGACAGCCAGTTGTACGTTCCGGCGAGAACCTTGTCGTGGAACCAGTCGTGCCAGAAGCGCCAGTCAATCACGTCGGCGAGGAAGCGGGAGACTTTCACATACGGAGTGACGAAGACCGCCCAGTAGCCCTCGTCCACGAACCATTTGTTCTCCATGCCCGTGAAGATGAAGCCGAGCGGCTTCTTGAGCGGGTCGGGCTGTCCCTTCTTGAGCGGATTGCGTCCGTAGATCAGCCAGGAGACGTAGATGGCCGCGAGCGCGAGGACGGTGGAAATGAGCGCGACGTAAATGTTCAAGCCGCCGAAGGATTGCTCCAACCACGCGGCGACGTGGACTTCATGCGCCACGACTTCAATCGTGTGTTCCAGCCAGTGGCCGAAGGTGTGGATGTACGGCAAGTTGAGCGCGCCGCCCAAAATGGACAAGCCCGCCAGCGCCATCAACGGGACAGTGATGATGGGCTTGCTTTCCTCCGCGTGCGCGGCGGCTTCGTGACGCGGCTCGCCGAAAAAGACCATCCAGATTTGGCGTCCCATATAAAACGCGGTAAAGATCGCGGCTGTCGCAAGAATGTAATAAACAACGGGATAGGTCTTCGCCGCGTCGAGCAGGATTTCATCTTTCGACCAGAAACCTGCAAACGGGAAAATACCCGCCAGCGCGAGAGCCCCGATCATGTAGAGCCAGAAGGTCACAGGCATGGTCCTGCGAAGCCCGCCCATGTTCCTCATGTCGCCTGGGTCGAAGACTTCCTCGTGCTTTCCTTCGTGTCCTTTGTGTCCGCCTGCCCCCGCATGGGGGTCGTGGTGAGCAAGGTGATGATGCCCGCGCTCCAGTCCGAGAATGACCGAACCGGCCGAGAGGAAGAGCAATGCCTTGAAGAAGGCGTGCGTCACGAGGTGGAACATCCCTGCCACGAACGCGCCCATCCCCACCGCCGCAACCATGAATCCGAGTTGACTGATGGTGGAGTAGGCCAGCACTTTCTTGATGTCGTATTGACCGACGGCGATCGTCGCGGCGAACAGCGCGGTGACCGCGCCCGTCATCGCAACGATGTATTGCGCGGCAGGGACGAGCGTGTACAGTTCCGCCGAACGCGCGATGAGGTACACGCCCGCAGTGACCATCGTCGCGGCATGGATCAACGCCGAGACGGGAGTCGGCCCCGCCATCGCGTCGGGCAGCCAGACGTAGAGCGGAATCTGCGCCGACTTGCCCGCCACGCCGATCAGCATGAAGAGCGTGATGGCGACGATAAGTCCCTGCGGGGCATGTTGCGCAGCTTCGAAGACATTATCGAATTGGAAACTCTTGAATGCCCAGAACATCAGAAAGCCCGCGATGAGGAAGCCAAAGTCGCCGATGCGGTTGGTGACAAAGGCCTTCTTGGCGGCGTCCGAGTTCGCCCACGAGGGGCGCGCCAGCGTGTCCATCTCGTACCAAAAGCCGATGAGCAGGAACGAGCAGAGTCCCACCCCCTCCCAACCAACGAAGAGCATCAGGTACGAGTCGCCGCCCACCAGGATCATCATGGCGACGATGAAGAGGTTGAAAAAGACGAAGAATCGCTGATACCGCCCGGGGTCCGATTTGAAGCGGACGTCTTCGTGCATGTAGCCGATGGCGTAGATGTGGATGAGCGTCCCCACGCCCGAGACGACCAGCATCATCGTAGTCGAGAGCGAGTCGACGCGGAACGTCCAGTCGAGTTCGAGTTCGCCGATGTGGATCCATTCGCCAATCGTCCAGCGCAGCGCTTCGCCGTGCGCGGCAGAGACCGTCCAGGCCAGCAGCACGCTGACGACAAACGCCGCGCCCGAGGCCGCGCTTCCGATCCAGCCGATGGTTCTCTCACCCCAGGTCTGTTTCATCAGCCAGCCGCCGAAGACGAGATTGACCAGCAGGCCGATGAGCGGGAAGAACACGATCCACGGGGCGAGGAAGAGGAAGCCGTTTGATGTTGATTCGCTTAAGAGCATAGGTTCTCCGTACGTGTTGCGTGTTTCGTGTTCCGTTACGCAACACGCTACACGATACACGCAACACTTTTTATCCCTTCAAATTGCTCATCTCATCCACGTTGATGGTCTGGCGGGACTTGAAGATCTGCACGATCAGCGCCAGGCCGACCGCCACCTCCGCCGCCGCGACCGCGATGACGAAGAAAACGAAGATCTGCCCGCTGAAACTCTGGATGGCGCTGGAAAAGGCCACCATCGCCAGGTTGGCCGCGTTCAGCATCAATTCGATGGACATGAACATGATCAGCGGGTTGCGGCGGACGAGAACGCCCAGCGCGCCGATGGTGAATAAAATGGCTGAGAGGATGATGTAGTAATTGACTGGAACCATTATCCCCGCCCTCCCTTCTCCTGTTTCATCAAAACGATGGCGCCGATCATGGCGACCAGCAACAAAACTGATGTGATCTCAAATGGAAGCAGATACTCGTTGAACAGCATCATGCCCATCTGGCGGAGGTGGGCCACGCTATTGACCGACGTCTCGGGCTGGATGATGTTTCCCGTCGGGGCGCCGCGGAAGGCCAGCAGGTAGACCGTCTCCATGACGAGCAGGAAGGCGAGAAAGGCCGCCAGCGGCCTTTGCCACGGATTCGCCGCGCTGGGGGCGAGG
>DAOUMJ010000072.1:0-8920 GCA_034411715.1 Anaerolineales bacterium
TTGGGTCAGAAGAACCTGGACTTGGTCGCCGGGAAAGATCTGATAGATTTGTTTCAGGTGTTCCGCATATCGGCTGCGCTCGAGATAGGAGCAATTGCGCCTCTTGATCCAATCATCGCCAAACCGATCGAGATCCGCCTCTAATGCCTCATCGAAACTTTCCAGGTATTCCCATCCCATTCGTCTGGCGTACCAGAACGCAGAATACGCGCGCTGGATGGGATTCCGCAGGCATACTACCAACTGGACGGAGGCGTTATGCGCATACAAGCGTTCGATGGCGACCGGTAGATACATGATGCCCACACTCTTCCCGAGAATGGTTTTTTGATCTGTATATTGCGGGGAAAAATATCTCTCAAATGCTTTTTCATAACCCCGCTTAAATTCATCATCATTGATGAAATAGGTGATTTCCCGCTGTGCGTGAGTGCGTATCCCGGAATGTTGCGCGAGATATTGATGCAGGGACGATGTGCCTGCTTTTTGCGCTCCAACGATCATCAGTTCTATTTGGCGGAGCGTCATTGTGTTTCTCCATTCCAGGGCAGGGTTCTTTCCAGCAAGGCTGTAAGTTCCTCATTTGGGGAGCGATAATAAGAATTCAGGACAGTTGCTATCTGTTTCGGGATTACAGCATCTGCAGATTCTGGCTTTCGGTTCAGTCGAAAATATATCGGCTCGATTTTTAACCTGATCCAGCGTAGAAATGACTTTACAATCACTTTGTTGTGGATTCTCTTTTTCAAATAGAATCGCGCTTTCTTATAATAGCCATGAATGACCGGGTTTTTCAAGTTTTCAGTGCGATTATATACTTCGAACTCATAAGTCTCGTAAAACTCCAGGTCGAGACGGGCAAAACCGCAGACTTCCCGCATCACTTTTTTGGGATTCCACGCCAATTCTTCCATGAATACCACAGTTATACTTTCTTTTCCGAATGTCTCGAAATAAGGGCGCAAATAAACTGCATACCGACCTTGTTCGACGGCGCGCAGATGTTGATCGAGATGAGCCACATCCTGGCGCTTCACATTCGACTGCGAGATCACGTAACTCTCCAACGTTGTTGTTTCAGGCAGGAGATTATTCTGCCTGGCAAAACGATACCATGAAACCACACGCGCTTTTGGTTCGCGCAGGACGAAAACAAGCCGGACGTTCTTCAGAGTATGCCGGATTCTAGCCGGAGTTCCCCTCGAATATAAATAATCCGGCGTCGCTTCGACCCACAAACGGGTTGTTGCGGGGCATTGCTGAAAAAACTCGGCATATTTTTCCGCGCCGTCCTCCAGCCGATACTTGGATTCGAGGGGATAATCTCGATCCAGGAAGAAACGCGTTTCCTTCATGCTGGACATGCATACCTGGGGATGCGCCCCCAGGTAGTTGAAGAGGGAAGTGGTGGCCGCCTTGGTCGTCCCACCGATAATCAGGTAGGGACGTTTGCTCCAGTCATCAGCAGCCTTTTCTACAACGGGAATCGGATCGGACAACTTCGACATCCTAGAATTTTCCAAATTCTCCAAAGGCCATACTGTTGATTTTCAATTTTCGACGCACGGCCAGCACCAACAAGATATTCCACGCCGTAAGTGTAATTGCCGAGGCAATCGCCGCCCCGATAATTCCCCACAACGGAACCAGCGCCAGGTTCAAAAGAACATTACCGGTCGCAGCAATTGTCATGCCGCGTGCTGTTTCCTGCTCGTGCCCGGTCATATTCAAGAGAATACCAACCGATCCGGCAACCGAATTGACCAATTGACCGATGGCCAGAATGCTCAAAGGCAAATATGCGGGAAGAAATTCCGGCCCAAAAACAAGCGCCAAAATAGTTTTACCGAGAAACAAGAATACAGCCGCCACGAGCAACGTCAGGAAAAACACCGCACGAGCGCTGGCGGTGGCCAGTTTTTGCAGGCGGGGCATATCTCCAACCGCGTACAGGCGTGCAAACTGAGGAGCGACCACCATGTTTACGGCTTGAAGGCCGAATGACATCAATAAAGACATCTGCTCGGCCACGCGGAAGACGCCCACCTGCGCGGAATCCGCAAACAAGCCTAGGATGAGTACGCTGGTACGATTATTGATGAACTGCATCCCGCCAATGAAGGCCAGCGGCAGGGTGCTTGCCAGCCAGGGACGGCTATCATATACCGGGCGGGCATGACGGACCTCCGCAGAGGATGCGCGCCATAAAAACCAAGCGCCAATAATGAATGCCAACCCCGCGGCCGCGACGTGCAAGGCCATAGCTGTGGCTGGCGTCAGGTTGCCCACAGGCACAGGCGGAAGAAAACGTGCGCCCAAAATCAACACGAGAAACATCCCAGGTAGAATAGCCTGCTCCGGGATCTGCCCTTGGATGACGCGATGCAGACCGCGTAAAGCCGCCCCGCGCAATGCCCCCAACGCAATCAACGGCACCAGCGCCACCCCCCAGAACAAGGTGAGGAGATATTCGCGGTTGAATTGCTCGCCCCAGATGGCAACAACCACGCCCGTTCCGACGATCAAGATAATGGTCAAAATGCCGGTGAGCCGGCCGGCCCAGCGCCAAACGCCCTGAATCACCCCCCATTCCTGCCTGGCAAGCGCTTTGGCAGTCTCGCGCACTAACAGGCTGGGAAGCCCAAACTGGGCGGGGATGACCAGCAGGGCCACCAGGGCATATACATAGGAGTACACGCCGTACCCCTCCGCGCCGAGCGCCCGCGCCAACATCACCGCAATAAGAAATGACAGCAGAACGTCGGAAACTTTAAGAACCAGACTCCCAACCCCATTCCTGACCAGTTCCGAACCCATCCCCTCCCCTTTCATCGCTTTGTTCAGGCCGGGAAACAACCCGAAAAGCGATTTCATTTTGCGCGCCAACACGCCCTGGCTTTCAGGCCGATTTTCCAACTTTTTTCCACCAATCCACGCCCAAAACTCCCAGCGCACCCAGCGCCAGGCCGAGTAACCCCGCCACGGCGGTATTCACCAGCGGCTTGGGCGAAGAGGCGCTCCCCGGCGCAATCGCCTCCGCGCTGACATCGGCCACACGCCCGCTTTGCTGGAGCACGCTTTCCATGTAAGCGCGTTGCAGGGTCAACTGCTGATAGAGCGTCCTGGCCTGGTCGCGCAGGATGGTGTATTCGGTGCGCTGATAATCCAGTTGTTCGATTTCGACGCTCGAAGCCAGAATCTCTTCCTGCAAGGTTTCCTGCTCAACCTGAGTATTCGCAATGCGCTGCTCGAGACTCTGGCGATAACCGGCAATGACTTCCAGCCCCCGAGTTGAACTGATGCCAGCGAACAACATGGGAGAGGAAGATTGTAAGATTGTTCCTGAGCTGCCACAGATTTCCAGCGAGTCGATATCCTGCTGAATGGATACCAGGAGAAGCGCATCGGAAAGGGAAAGAGGATCATCGGATTGAACGAGGCGCGTTTCCAGATCTCCTAAGCGTCGCAGCAAGGCATTGGCCGCTCTTACTCGTCTCTCCAGACAGGCATACACTTCCCCTTGCGCGTTCAACTGACTTTGGAGAACAGGTGTCTGATCCTGCGCCAGGAAGGTTTCCAGAGTGTACTGAGCCTGGGCGTAGTCCTGCTGCGTCTCGGCAATCTGGGCGTCGAGACTTATCTTGAACGCGCCGAGGCCGTAATTGAGCTCGATCCACTCGGCCGCTTTTTCGGCCCAGACCGTCGCCAGGGTCGCGGCCCGCTCGGGGTCGGTATCGGTGACTTCAAAACGAAGTTGCGAAACGCCGACCGCGGAAACCTGCGTCATGCGGGCCAGGTTTTTCCCGTTCGAGGGGAACAGGGGAACGACGCGAGCATCGCTCTCCACCTGTTTGAGAATGGCGTTCGCTTTTACTACTTCCGGCAAGGCTTTGATATCGGGAGCGGAAGGGATGGCCGATAATCCCAACTGGCCGGCCAGATAACGAACCGTCGGCTGACCGACGGTCACGTAGGCCACTGCTTCATATTGCTTGGGAAGGAGCCAGGCGCTGACCGCATAAGCAGCCAGGGCGGCAACTAGCGTTAGGATCAAAATCGGCCAGCGTCCCCTCCAAAGCGTAAGCGCGATTTCGCGCAGGTCAATTTCATCGTCATAGGATGTGAGTTCGTTTGCCATCGTGAATCCTTATCGAGTAGTAACACTGTTCAAGCGGCAAGCATGGTATCATGCGCGGATTGTTTCGTCAAGAAAAGTTTGTCTGGCGACTGCCCGCGAGCGCGTTCTTCCCCCTGAGCGCAGTCAGTCGTTCATGAAATCATAGAACGCCCCGTGCGCCTCCCAGCCCGGCCGTAATCATTTCTTTAGAAACTTCCTCTGCCATTCGAACAACTTGTTCAACGCCTCGATGGGGGACAACTCGTTGACATCCAGTTTCTTCAACGCATCCAATAGCGGACTGGTCTCCGGGAACAACATCGCCTGCTGCGCGGCGTGCGGGTCTATCCTGACGGCGCGGCCGGTGGTCTTCTCCAGTTCGGCCATGATCTCGCCCGCGCGCGCCACCACCGGTTTTGGCAGTCCCGCCAGTTGCGCCACGTGGATGCCGTACGAACGGTCCGCGCCGCCCGACACGATCTTGTGCAGGAACACCACCTTGCCATCCGCTTCGGTCACGGCCACGTTGTAGTTCCGCACGCCGGGCAGAAGTTCCGCCAGTTGCGTCAGTTCGTGGTAGTGCGTGGCGAACAGCGTCTTGGCGCGCAGGTGCGGATGGTTGTGAATGAACTCGATCACCGCCCAGGCAATCGAAACGCCGTCGTAGGTCGAAGTACCGCGCCCGATCTCGTCCAGGATCAAGAGCGAGCGCGCCGTCGCGTGATGCAGGATGTTGGCCGTCTCGATCATCTCCACCATGAACGTGGACTGCCCGGCGTGAATTTCATCCTGGGCGCCGATGCGCGTGAAGATGCGGTCCACCAGTCCGATCTTTGCCGAGGCGGCCGGGACAAACGACCCCATCTGCGCCATTAAGACGATTAGCGCAGCCTGTCTCAGGTAAGTCGACTTGCCCGACATGTTCGGCCCGGTAATCACGCGCACGATCTCGCCGTTCTCGAAAACGACATCGTTGGGGACGTATCGCTCGCCGCGCAGACTTTGTTCGACAACGGGATGACGCCCCTCGCGGATGTCGAGCCCGTTTCCTTCCTGAACCTCGGGGCGGACGTAGCCTCCCAGCGCGGCGGACTCGGCCAGGGCCGCCAGCGCGTCCAACCCGGCCAGGGCGCGCGCCGTTTCGAGCAATTTATTCGCGGACTTCGCCAACTCGGCGCACACCTCGCGGAACAGGCGCGTCTCTATCTCCTTGATGCGCTCCTCGGCGTTCAGCACCAGTGTTTCGTATTCCTTCATCTCCGGCGTGATAAACCGCTCGGCGTTGACCAGCGTTTGCTTGCGGATGTAGTTTTCGGGCGCCCTCTCCGCCGCGCCGCGCGAGATTTCGATGTAGTAGCCGAAAACCTTGTTGTAGCCGACCTTGAGGGTTTTGATCCCCGTGCGCTGGCGTTCCACCGATTCGAGGTTGGCGATCCACTCGCGGGCGTGCCTGGAAGCCTCGATCACCCCATCCAGTTCGGCGGAATAGCCGGGGCGGATGACGCCCGTGTTTTGCAGCGTCGCGGGCGGGTCTTCGTCAATCGCGTTTTGCAACAAAACCAACTCCTCGCCACACGCCGACCATTCTCCACTGATTACTGAAAACTGATCACTGATAACTGATTTGACCTTCGGCAATCCCTCCAGCGTAGCCCGCATCGCCGCCAGATCGCGCGGCTGGGCGTGACCCGCGATCACGCGATTGACAAGCCGCTCCAGGTCTGCAAGCGGTTTCAACGCGGCGCGCATTTCGGCGCGGATCATCCCCTGCTCGAAGAAATAATTCACGCCGTCCTGCCGCGCCTTGATCTTGACGGCATCCAGCAGCGGCTGGCTGACCCAGGCGCGCATCAACCGTTTGCCCATCGGCGTGACGGTGTGATCCAGCACGCTAAGAAGCGAGCCTTTGATCTCGCCGCGTAACGTCTCGGTCAATTCGAGGTTTCGGCGCGTGGCCGCGTCGAGGGTCATGAATTCGGAGAGGGAGTAGACCCGCAGGCCGGTCAGCAGGTTGAGCGCGTCGGGCTGGGTCTCTTTGAGATATTGGATGACGACGCCCGCGGCGCGAATGGCGAGAGTCTGGCCTTTCAAGCCAAAACCGTCCAGCATGGAGGCACGGAAGTGGCTGAGCAACACCTCCTCACATTTGCCCGGCTCGAAGCGCCAGGTGGGAAGCGATGTTGGATGGCCGAAGTTGTTGTCGAAAAGTTGTTGCGAATCGGCGTGAAGAATTTCGGCGGGGTGGAGGCGAGTCAACTCGGCGCGCAGGGACTCGAGCAGCAGTTCGGCGACGGCAAACTCCCCGGTGGTGATATCCGCGTAGGAAACCGCGGCCCGCCCCTCGTCCAGGATGACCGAGGCGAGGTAATTGTTGGCGTCGCCGGGCAGGAGGCCCGGTTCGGTCACGGTCCCCGGAGTCACAATCCGCACCACCTTGCGGGGGAAGAGTCCCTTCGTCGGTTGTTCGCCGACCTGTTCGCAGATGGCAACGTGATAGCCTTTTTCGATCAGGCGCGCCACGTAATTTTCGTAGGCGTGGTAGGGGATGCCCGCCATCGGGACGCGCGTCCCCTTGGCGACGTTGCGCGAGGTCAGCACGATGTCGAGCTCGCGCGAGGCGATCTCGGCGTCCTCGTCGAAGGTCTCATAGAAATCGCCGAGGCGAAAGAAGAGGATCGCGTCGGGATGGCCGCGTTTGATTTCGAGATATTGCTGGCGGATGGGGGTGACGTCGTCGCTCATTTGTAGGTTTTCTCGATGTATTTCACGCCTTCGATATTTTTGAAGTGTTCATCTTGTGTCCAGAGCGTGGCGTTTTTCGCGCGTGCGGTGGCGAGAATGAGGCTGTCGGCCATCGGGAGATTATGCGTGAGGGAGAGTTGCGCGGCTTGCAACGCCAACTCGTCGTTCAATTCGATGATCTTACCGCGATACAAGCGGCTGACGCCTTCGAGCGCGGCCTGTTTCCCTTGTTGCTGGCAGATGCGCTTGAATACCTCGTAGAGGCAGATCGAGGGAACGAGGAGATTTTCTTCGTCCCGAATGGAGGGCGCAAAAAAATCGGCATTGGCGGCATTGGCAAAATATTCCAGCCAGCCGCTTGAGTCGACTACGTTCATACGCGGTCTTCCTCTTCGCGCTCCACGTTGGTGTCCAGGCCGGGGAAGATGCCGCGCGCCATTTCCAGCGGCGGGACAAAGATCACGCGCAGGGCGTTTTCAAATGGGATAAAAACGGCTTTGTAGCCGGGTTGGATGTGGTATTCTTCTCGAAGTTTGCGGGGAATGACAATTTGAAATTTGGTGGAAATTGTTGCGGCTTCCATATTTTACATCTCCTTATCGAACGATAATTGTAAGGAGATTATATCACAGACCCTAAAGGTTTTTCCCGCTGACCTTCATCCAGACAGGACTGTCCCGCTTGACAGGTTGACTGATTGCCAGGGAAACCTTTGGGTTTGATCAATTGGGATCATCCTCTGAAAACCATTTGGCATCAGCCTCGGCGACCCATTTTTCGTGTAAATCCATGTATGTTTGTTTTCCGCCGAACCAGTTGAGCACTGCGGCGCGGTTCAATTTTGTGGGTTTATCAGAAAGCATGATGCGATACGATGACCATTTCCAATCGCGGAAATCCTTCACAAACCCGTGCTTTTGGGGGTTCTGGTGGATATAGGCGATGACATTCCAGAATTGTCCTTCGCTCAGAATTGGCACGCGCCCAAATGGATGCTGGAACAGGCTTCCTGTCCGCCCGTAGGCGGTGTTAATGGATTTTGCGTAGGCATTGAAGAAATCGGAAAATCTTTGGGAAAGGTGGTGTTCGATGAGAGACCCTAAAGGTTTCTTTCTTTGACCAGGAACCTGGATGGCGAGACTCCCTTGCTCGACAGATTGCAGGTCTGCCACGGAAACCTTTAGGGTCTTCGCCAGATCGGGAAAAATCTCCTCCTTCGATTTGGTTCGCAACCCAACATGAAAATGATTCCGCAACAGGCTGAACGCAAACGTGTCCGCGATGGGTTCGATGTATTTGGCGTACAAATTCATGAAGTGGGTGTAGTTGCGCTCCTGGATGAAGATATTCTCGCGGTTGTTGCCGCGATTGTAGATGTGGTAGAAGGTGTCGTAGAGCAGAGGAGGAGGGCTGGACATATTTTACATCCTTGTCAGGGTCTCCATTTTACAAGGAGTTCAACGTTCGGGGAAAGACCCTATCGCGGGAAAAGACCCTAAAGGTTTTCCCCGCTGACCATCCTCCCGTTACGCCAGACTCTCTTGCCAGATATGGCGCGGGTTGATGAAGGAAACCTTTAGGGTCTCTACTCTTCCTCATACATCGCCGCGAAATGCTCCATCAACAGGCGGTGGACGAAGATATACCCGCCACCGACGCGGCGGAGGAAGATGATACAACGAGTGCATGTTGTCAATTTCCTCTGAACAGCGCTTCTTTTTGTAAATTGTCTGCAATATCGTTCACACTCTCTCTTTTTGAAAGCGGGTATCCCAATTCCTTATGAAGGAGCGTAATTGTTATGTGGGATAACAGCATTCCTCGGAAATACACTCTTCTATAATCCGACCCTGAATTTTCGCGAATGTTCCCATGGTTAATATCATTCCTGATCTGATAAAGGCGATCCTTTTCTGGTTTGATTTCAAAACACTGGTGGATTACTTGCGATGCTTCTTCACTCCCTAGCAGTTTGTCGGAGAGCATAGAACTTTTACAACGCAGGGCGAAAATCGGGGGCAGATTGGGTCGTGATTTCGACAAAAGGAGCGCAAAACAGTG
>DAOUMJ010000073.1:0-19586 GCA_034411715.1 Anaerolineales bacterium
CCATTCGGTGGTGGTCAGCAACTCCAGGTCCGATTCGTCTGCGCCGCCCGCCACGAATTGAGTCACCGACGAAGGCCAGCGTCCGTTCCAGCCCTTGTACGCGGGGACGGTTTTGCGGATCTCGTCCACCCATCGAAGCGGCTGGAGCAACTCATCGAGAAATTGTTTGTGCGGCGCGAGTTTGGACAGGCGCTCCGTGTTCGGCGCTTCGAGGTTGACCGAGACGCGGTCCGCCAGTTGCATGACGCGATAGACCTGCGCCTTTTCCGCGCCGGGCATGATCTTCAAATGGATGTAGCCGCGGAAGCCGAGTTTGTTTCGCAAAATGTCCGCCGCGTCAAGCAATTTATCCTGGGTGCGCGCGCCTCCTCCCGCCAGCCCCGAACTGAGGAAGATGCCATCCGCCGCGCCCGATTGATTCAATTTTATGAACAGATTAGCGAACTCTTCGGCTTTGAAGGTTGCGCGGCGAAAGTCCCGCCCCGCGCGAAAGGGACAGTAGAAGCAGTCCCTTTCACAGGCGGAGGAGAGCAGGGTTTTCAGCAGAAGGATGTTTTTGCCGTTGGGGAGTTGGGCGGGGTGAATGAAGGTGTCACGTGTTTCGGTGTCAGGTGTCAGGTGGGAGGAGCGAAAGCAAGAGGGATGCGCGGGGGAAGTTGAAGTTTCGGGGCGGCGTTCCACATCCGACTCGAAGGACATTTGGGAGGAAAGCAGTTTCAGGCGTCCGATTGCGTCCATGACGCAATATTAGAACAGATGTGCTGTTTTGTCAATGCGGCAAATTTCAATTCTTTGGGAATGGACGCATCGCTGCCGCCTGCCGGTCGCCGCTCACCTTACGATCCCCAAAAACCGCTGGTACCAATACCACAACACATCCCCCGCCTGCTTGCCGTGGATCGAGGCCGATTTATCCTGCAACAGCGTAGGCGGGTAGTAGCCGCGGCTCACCACCCCGCTCACCCAGGGGCGCGTATTCACCGCCGCCAGCAGCGCCTCGTAGATGTCGGCTTGCAATTGCAGGTTCAGGTTGAGTTCGGCGCGGTCGGGGGCGGGCTGGCTGAGCGCCGTCCAGTCCAGGCAGGAGGCGGCATTGGACGGCAGGCAATTGGCGCCCGCGCCGTTCACCGAGGGGTAGGCGAAGGCCAGATACACCGGCTTGCCCAGCAGCGATTGCAGCGGCGCCACGCTGTTATCCAGCAGCGAGGCCGCGGCGGCCTCCAGTTCCTGTTTGTTGGGGACCAGGTTCTCGCTCAGATGCCCCGCGATCAGCAAATACACGCCGTCGGTTTGGGTGAGGAAGGAAGGGGTGACCAGGTTGGGCGCGGTGTAGGGAATCGCCCACAGGACCTGGCCGCGGAAATGGGCGCGGACCTCGTTCAGGATGGCCAGCCAGCGCGCCTCCGCGTCGGCCGGGACCCCGGACGGGCTGTCGTCCGAAAGCGTCCCATTCGGGAGGGCCGGCGCGACCCACTCCCCGCCGAGGATCAGCGCCTGCGCCCCGGCCTGCGCGGCCAGGTCGGCGTGGTGGACGGCGAAGGCGCGGTACGAATCGAACCAGATCTGCCACCAGGTTGGGTCGCGCGAGGCGGTCCGCCAAAAGTTCGCGCTGGGCGGAGTCGAAGCGTCAGCGGCGGGGAAGCGCGGGTGCGGGAAGACGCCCACGTTCAGGTTGAGAGCGCGTCCCTGCGAGATCAGGATGGCCGCGTCGGTCCACAGCGGGTCGGCGCCGGGGCGGACGCCAAAGACGATCGGGCTGACGGATTCGTACGTCCAGGTAGGGGTGACGATCACCCAGTTGGAGCCGAGGGCCTGCGCGTTCAACATGGCCTGCGGAGTGTACGAGGTCCAGTTCGGATGAAAATACGCCTGGAATTCGATCCCGGCCATGAACGCGCCCTGGCGGACGATCACGTTGCTTCCCACCAGGGGGCCGTTCTCGCTCGTCCAGGCCCAGCGCGTCACGCTGTCGCGAATATCCTGCGCGACCAGGGCGGAGTCCACCTGGCGTCCCCTGGCGGCCTCGCCCATGGTGGCGTCGTCGTCGGCCGCGCCGCATTGCCCGTTGCGGCAGTAACGGTAGAAGATCGTCTTCGAGTCCATCGGGCCGTAGAGTTTGTATTTCCAGACGTTATCGCGCGCCGACCACATGGGGATGGGTTCGGTCCAGCCGTAGGGATTGAACTGAATGTAGACAATATCTCCTGCGGGGGTATCGGGTGGAACCGTGACCTCGAAGTTGATCGGCGCCGAGCGGCTGGATTGCCAGGAGGCGACCTGCTCCTCGAGAATCACCCCGCCAGGCGGGACGATGATCTGCCGCACCTCGAAGCTGCCGCTGGATGTTCGCTCCGCGTTCCAGTAGCCGTCGCCCAGCGTGTATTTGTAGCGCACGTCCGCGCCGACCGGCAGGTAGAGCGTGTAGTTGTAGAGACCCTCGGCGACGTAATCCATGATGGGCATGCGGTCGGCCACCAGGCTCAGGCCGCCGCGCAGGTCGGCGAAGGTGTTGCCCAGTTGCAGCAGGTTGCCCGCAATGCGGACGGGCGCGCCGGGCTGGGTGTTGGCCGGCACGCGCACGGTCAGCGTGACCGGCGCCAGGGCGGCGGGACTCACCCGCACCTCCACCGGCGTAGCCAGTCCCTGCGCCACGGTGGCGCCCTGCTGAAAGGCGCCGTAGCCGCCGTCCAACGCGTAACCGACGACATTATGCGTCCCAACGGGCAATCCCTGGAGGATGAACCGCCCACCCGAATCGGTGATGGCCTGGATGCCGCCGGCTGTGACCAGCAGGTTTGGAATGGCCGCGCCGCTTTCGGCGTTGACGGCGATTCCCTGGATGTTGCCTGTTGCGCCGAGGAACGGCCGGTCAGGCCAGGCGGCGATCAGGTCGGTGGTTTCGCCGGGGCCGGTGACGTGATACAGGCGGCAGCGAATCGGGCGGTTGTAAACGCCGTGTTCCTGCGCCTCGATTCCCCCGATTCGCACGTAGCGGTATTTCACCACCGAGTTGGCCGCCAGCGGCAGGGTGACGGTATGGTTGAGCGCGTCGCGGGCCTGCATGGGATAGTCGGCGTGGTTGAAAGCCATGCCGGTCACTTCATCCAACACGCGCAGAACGAGCGTTTCGCCGGGCGCGAGCGGCGCGGGCAGGGCCGCGTGGAAAACGGCCTGGACCATGGGCAGGGGCGTGGAGGTGGGGATGGCCGGCGCGGGCGGCTGGGGCGTGACACTCCCCGGCGGCCATGTGATGAGCGACACGGCGCAGGCTGGCCCGCTGAAAAACATCAACGCCGCGAGGCCGCAGAGGGCCAGCGCGCGAATTTGGGAGGGTTTGTTTTTCATCATTTCCTCCTGATCGTCAGTCAGGATGAATGGGAGATAGTCTCAAACGGGCGGTTTTTCCGCCCTAGCAGACCTGCCCTGCAGGAAGGCCACCAGGTAACTCAGGAGTATGCTGATGAAGTACAACGCAATGGTGGGCGCCATCACCAGCGCCATGTTGACCGGGTCCACGGTGGGCGTGATCATGGCCGCCAGCACGGCAATGATGATGATCGCCAGCCGCCACTGGTCCTTGAGCATTTTGGGTTTCACAACGCCGATCATGGTCAGGATGACGATGACGATGGGGAATTCAAACGCCACGCCCAGCCAGAACATCAATCCCGTGACGAAGTTGAAGTAGGAGGCCGGACGCAATTCGGCCTCGACGCCGATGAAATTGACCAGGATCGGCAGCCCCGGAGGCAGGATGACGTAGTAAGCGAAGGCCATGCCGCCCACGAACAGGGCCGCGGCGAAGGGCATGGCAGCCAGGCTGAAGGTCTTTTCCATGGGGCGCAGGCCGGGCGCGGCGAACAGCCAGAATTCAAAAAAGATTGGGATGAACGCCAGCGCCGCGCCCGCGATCAGGGAAACGCGCATAAAAACGGCGACGGATTCGGTGACATCAATGGCTTTTAACTCTCCCAGCCCGCCAATCGGCATTGCCAGAAATTCGATCATCGGGCGGTTGAACGCGAACGAAATGCCGATTCCAAGCGCCAGCCATACCAAAGAGCGCAACAGATGCTTGCGAAAGGCCTCGATCTGTTCGATCAGGCCGGCGCGCGCGTCCTTGTTTTCCGTCAATGCGACGAGCGTTTCGCCCAGCGGTCGTTCCGACGGCTCCTGCTTCAGGAATTGGACGGCGCGCCCGGCCAGCCGGAACGGCAGGCTGACGATCCACCAGGCGGCGCGGAATGGAAACGTGACGACGTTCCAGACCCCGCGGAAGAATTTACGCATTCTTCTTTTTCCTCGGGGAGCGGGATGTTTTTGCGGCGGGCGGCTTCTTTGAAGATGCGGGTTTCTTCGGCGCGGGCTTCGAGGGTTTCGCGGGGGAGGCGGTCACTTTGACCGGGGGGTGGATTCGGTTTTCGTCGGCCGCGCCCGGCCCGGGGTCCGCGCGAGGCGGGATGGGCTGGGGCGTCCCTCCCGTCCAGGCATCCCGTTTTTGTTGCGCCTCCCGTTCCAGGTCGCTGGGCAGGGGGTAGTTCTGTATATTGTCATCGCGCATCAATTGGGTGGGCAGGCGGCGCAGTTCCTGGGAGGTTTTTTTGACGGCCTTCCAGGTATCCGATTGGACGATGCCGTTGAGCCAGCGGCCCACCGTGCGCCCGGTTTTTTCCAGGTCTTTGGGGCCGAGAACGATCAATGCAATGATGATGATGAAAAGCAATTCCGTCGGGCCGACGCCTAAAACTTCCATGCTATCTGCTCTCCAAATGTCCAATGCGCTGGTGGATCTCGTCCCGGCGCGCCGCCAGGCTTCCCAGCACACCGTTGACGAAGCGCGGCGCGCTGTCGGAGCCGAACTGCTTGGCAAGTTCCACCGCTTCGTTAATGGCAACCTTGAGGGGGGTCTCGCGCTGCACGGCAAATTCCCACAATGCCATGCGCAGGATGTTGCGGTCAATGGCCGCGATCTGGTCCAGCGGCCATTCGGGCGCGTATTTCGCGATCAGCAGGTCGAGTTGCTGCGTGAGGGGCAGCACGCCAAAGATGATCTGGCGCGCAAATTCCGCCAGTTCGTCGGTCAATGGCAGTTCCTCCAGCCGGGCCTGGAAGACCTCGACGGGAGGATGGTTTGCCAGGTCAACTTCGTAAAGTACTTGCAGGGCCAGGCTGCGAGCCCTGGTGCGCGATTTCATACCGATCAGGCCTCGCTTGCGTCTTCGTAGTCAATGTCCTCGATGTGGATATTGATGTGGCCGATTTCCATTCCGACCATTTCCTGGACGGCGCGCGCCACCTGTTTCTGCACGTTGCGGCCGACTTCGCGGATGTTGACGTCCTGCTTGACGCTGAAATACAGATCGGCGAAGACAGTGTTCTCCTCGACCTCGATGCGGACGCCGTCGCCGTTTCCGCGGCGGAACAGGCGGTTGACTCCGCCCGGAACGGCGGCCATGCGGCTGACGCCCGGCACCGCCAGCGTGGAAAGCCGCGCGATGGTGACGAGGACATCGGGAGAAACGGTGATTTTACCGGGGGTGTCTGTTTTTCCTGTCATCGAATGCTCCGTCGTACCGCAAGATTTATCTTGCGCCTGGCAAAATGAATTTTGCGGTACAAAATCATCACATCATCGCCATTCCGCCGTCCACGCCCAGCACCTGACCGGTGATGTACGCGGCCTGGTCGGAGGCGAGGAATGCGGCGGCGTAGGCGATCTCTTCGGGTTTGCCTTTGCGCCCGAGCGGTACCAGTTTCAGAGCGGCCTCCAATGTTTCCGCGGGCATGGCGTCGAGTATCTCCGTGTCCACGAAACCGGGCGCGAGGGCGTTAACCGTGATGTTCCGTGACGCCACTTCGCGCGCCAGCGACTTGGTGAGGGCGATCTGTCCGCCTTTGGAGGCGGCGTAATTGGCCTGCCCGGCGTTGCCCATCTGCCCCGCCACCGATGCGATGTTGATAATTCGTCCGCAGCGTTTCCGCAGCATGTGTTTGACGGCGGCCTTCGAGCAGTTGAACGCGCTTTTCAGGTTCGTGGCGATCACCGAATCCCAGTCCGCTTCGGACATCATCATAATGAGCGTGTCCTTCGTGATGCCGGCGTTGTTGACGAGGATGCGCAGGTCGCCGAAGGTCTCGATGGCGAACTTCACCAGTTCCTCGGCCTGCTTGAAATTCGACACGTCCGCCTGGAATGCGGCGGCCTTTCCGCCCGCGTCTACGATCTGCTTGACCACTTCGTTGGCCGCTTCGGGTGAGCGGTTGTAATTCACCGCCACCGCCGCGCCGCGCGCCGCGAACTCCAGGGCGATGGCGCGCCCGATGCCGCGCGAGGCGCCGGTCACCAGCGCAACTTTATCCTTCAGCGATTGATCGGTCATAAAATACTCCTCGGTTGAGATTATACACTGTCGTATTGCGTAGTGCGCAACTTTGTACCGCAACATTCATGTTACTCCGGGCGGCGAGATAAATCTCGCGGTACTGCGTACCGCAACATTCATGTTGCTCCGGGCGGCGAGATAAATCTCGCGGTACTGCGTAAGCGAGTTACGCAATACGTTTTACGCAGTGTTCTTGATCCCCAGCGCCAGCCCAAGCCCTCCCGCCACGGCGATCAACGTCGCGAACAGAAACGTATCCTGCCAGAAGCGCAGCGGGAAGAGGCGGATGAGTGTGTCGGAATAGGCGAACAGCCACGAATCGCCCTCGAAGAACAGCGCGTGGAATCCGCTGAAAAACGCCCAGAACAGATCGGGGAGGAGGAACATGCCGACGAGGACGACGCCCGCGACCACGCCCGCCAACCCGACCATGATTCCACCCCCTCGTTTCAATCCTTGACCGAAGGCCTGCCACCGTTCCCCGCGCCGGGACCACAGCCCGAGCAGGGCCAGCCCCGTCAGCGCGAGATAGAAGACGTTGAGCGCGCCCTGCGTCACGCGTTTCACATCGTCCATGTGACTCAGTTCGCGTTCGTTGAAGAGCGGAGTCCCGTCATCGAAGCGCAAATTCGCCAGGTAGGAAATATCCTCGCGGTTGGTCAGGTAATCCAAGGCGTACGGCGCCCAGCGCAGGCGGTCTTCGCGCGTGAATCCGTATTCGTCCGCGGGGAAGCCCGGCATACGATATTCGATTTGCAGGAAGGGCGGCGAGAGCAGGAGGCGCAGCGCGAATCCCAGAAGGACGAGAGGGGTGAGGAGGGAGGTGAGGAGAGAGATGAGTTTGGGAGGCATGGGGATCAGTTATCAGTGGTTGGAGAGCGCGGGGCGAAGAGGATGCTGACGACAACGGAAAGCGCGAGGAAGCCGATGGCGATGGGATAGACGAGATAGGGGTCGCGCTCGAACAGGAAGCCAGCCAGCGGAGGCGTGAGGATGAAGATGATGGAACTGACCGTCTCCATTGTGCCATACGTAACGCCCATTTGCGAATCGTGGACGAGCGCGCGCGCCTGCGCCAGCGCCAGCGGACGCGCGGCGCGAAACCCGCCCA
This sequence comes from Anaerolineales bacterium, assembly GCA_034411715.1. GTDB lineage: Bacteria > Chloroflexota > Anaerolineae > Anaerolineales > Villigracilaceae > Denitrolinea. The sequence continues at coordinate 7,495 of DAOUMJ010000073.1, forward strand.
AAAGAAAATAACCAAGCGCGAAGAGGGGCATCGCCGCGCCGCGCCACATCAGCAGGGCGAACAATCCAACCAGCGCCTGGGCTACGGGAAAAGCCAGGCGGGGATTGAAACGCCCCAGAAAAATGCTCACCAGCGCGTTGCCGAGCGCGCCCGCCGTGAAGACGATTCCCACCTCGCTCAGGGAAAGCCCGCGCACGCCCTCGAGAAAATTGGGCGTGAGAGGCTGGGCGAGATACATGGCAAAAACCGCCAGCCCGGCCACGAGCAGGAAGTTCATAAATCGCGCGTTGGAAAGCAATCCCGCCGGAGGGGATTCGGGATCGTGACTATCTATTGGCTGCGCCTCGATGAATTGAATGACCACGTTGGACAGGGCGAAGATTCCCGCTGTCACGGCGTACATCGTCCGCAGGCCGTAATGATCGCCGATCCAGCCGCCCAGCGCGGGGCCGAGCGCCATCCCGAAACTGAACATGGCCGTCGTCAGCGTGAGGGTGCGCGCCACCGTCCAGCGGCCGCGCGCCGCGGTGACGTAACTCGAAAGCGGCGAGGAGACGAAGGCCGTCAGCCCGTAGCCGAGCATCCCAGCCACGAACAGCGGCAGGCCGCGCGCCAGCGCCATGACGATCATCGAGACCAGCCCCATCGCCCAGGCCGCCAGCAGCATGGAGCGCCGCCCGAAGCGGTCGGCCAGGTGTCCGGCGGGGATGTGCGTGATCGCCATCGCCGCGCCGAACCCGCCCAAAATCAGCCCGATCTGCTGGGGGTTGCTGCCGAGATGTTCCATGTAGATCGGCGAGAAATTGAAGAACATGCCCTCGCCGATTCCCCAGGTAAACAGCGAGAGCGCGATGAAGAGAAGACTGCGATTCAATGATGACCTTTTTCTCTACCACAAAATATCCATGAAAGGGTTTCGTCCCGAAAGATGAAAATTAGTACCGCAAGATTTATCTTGCTATGGGAGGCAACATAAATGTTGCGGTACTGAACATTGTCATCAGGGCGCGAAGTTCACAAAGGAATTCCTTGGTTTGCCTTCGTGGACTTTGTGGTTAAACGGATTGATTCCCGACTCGCTGGATGAACGCGGCCGCGGCCTCGAAGACCTGCTCCCGCGCCGCGTCGCGCGTGACGACGTGCCCGCTGCCCGTCACCCAGAGCATTTCCTTGTCCCGCGCGCCGACCTGCGCGAAGATCTTCGACATGTTCTCAGGGAGGACATACGGATCGTCCTTCGAGTGGATCAACAGCACCGGCACAGCGATCTTCGGCAAGGCGAGGCGCATTCTCCCAAGCATCACCTCCAACTCCGCGGCCGAGCGGATGGGATTGAGCGGATAGGAGACGTGATCCTTCCAGGCTTCCTTGTCGAACCAGCCCTCGTCGGGATTCCCTTTCTCCTTTTTTCTATAAGTCTGGAACAGGCTGACAATACGCATCATCCATGCGGGATAATTGACAGGCAACTCGTACGGCGTGGACATCGCCACCACCCCCATCACACGCGGAGCGAGCCGCGTGGACATCAGCAGGGACAACACCCCTCCCATCGAAAGCCCGACGAGGAAGATACGATCCGAGACGCCGCGCAGGAGGTTGCAGCCGTCTTCGACGGAGGCCGTCCAATCGGTCCAGCGCGAGCGGATCATGTCTTTGGGGCGCGTGGCGTGACCGGCGAGGCGAATACCGAGGCAGGGGTATCCCTGCGCGTGGAGGTAGTCTCCCATCCAGCGCATCTCTTTGGGCGCGCCAGTGAATCCGTGGACGAGGAGGCAGGCGGGTTTGGATGGGTCGCCTGGGAGGAAAAAGGGTTCGGCAGTGGGGATGGTCTGTGGCATGGGGTCTTCTCAATGGTTTGGAATATCAAGAGATGTGTGGATGTTCCCAAGTTTAGGCGCGATAGGCCAGAGGGCGCGGTAAATCCTTTCAATCTGCTCGGTGGCTTCGCGAACGAACGCGTCCATCTCGGCGGCGGGGAGGTAGATCATCGGGCGGGCGCACATGGCGTCAACCTTTTCGTCGCGGCGCTGGTAGAAGGTTTTGATGTAATCGAGTTGGTGAGACAACGCCCGGGCGGGGAGGAAGTCCAGGTCGGTGGAATCCGGTTCGGCGTCCAGGAAGACGCGCCAGAAGAGAGATTCGGGATGGGCGCGCACGTAGAGGTGGTCGAGTCCGTACCAGTCGCGTTTCACTTCCCAGATGAAGTCTTTGTCCGCGGCGAATTGTTCGGAGAAACGTTCCTGGGTGGGCTTGCCGACGCGGATCGTCCACAGGTTATCGGCGACGAGGTGGAAGAAGTAGCCGAGGCGGAAGGAGAAACGCGGCGCGTCGTCGGGAGGAACGTCCGCGAGATAGCCGCGATAAAAATCGAGGTCGGCGATGTCCTTGTGAACGTCATCCGTGCGCTTGAAATGCGTGACAGCGGGCGGCGGCTCGAACTTTTCCCACTTTTCATCGGGGATACCCGAATCGGGCGCGATGTTTCCGATGGCGAACTGCGCTTCATCGAGGTTGGGGATGAGGCCGAGCAGGTTTTCGGCGATGCGGAGGTGGGCGATCCAGGTAGCCATGGGATACGTCACCCCACCACCCTCATCTCGCGCGGCATACTGGATAACACATCCGCGCCCGAAGTAGCGATGACCACGTTATCCTCGATCCGCACGCCGTTGCGATTCGGCAGGTAGATGCCAGGTTCCACGGTGAAGGCCATGCCCAATTCCAGAAGTTGCATATTGTCGCCGCGCATGTACGGTTCCTCGTGGCCTTCCATGCCGATGCCGTGACCCGTCCGATGGGTGAAGAACTGTCCGTAGCCCGCGGCTTCGATGACGGCGCGCGCAGCCTTGTCCACGTCCGCGCAGGGGACGCCAGGTTTCGCGGCGGCGCGGCCGGCGGCATTCGCCTCCTGCACCACGCGGTGAATGGTGGCGCACTCCGCGTCGGCGTCGCCAACCGCGAAGGTGCGCGTCAGGTCGGAGATGTAGCCGTCGTAGGCCGCGCCCCAGTCAATCACCAGCAGGTCGCCGCGCTGGAGTTTTCTCTCGGTAGGCGAGGCATGGGGATTGGCGCTGTTCGGCCCCGCGGAGACGATGGGGCTGAACGGCATCTCCGGCTCGGAGCCATGCTTGAAGAGTTGGATGACCAACTCGGCGGCGAGTTCTTTCTCGGTCATGCCGATTTTGATGAGGGGGATCGCGGCTTCGAGCGCGGACTCGGCGATCTGCACCGCCCGCCTCATTTTCTGGACCTCGGCCGCGTCCTTGCGAACCCGAAGCGCCGCCAGCGCCGACGACGCGTCGGGGAAGTCGGCTTCGGGCGCGGCGGCTTTGACGAATTGAAATTCGAGCAATCGCAGTTGACGCGGTTCGACGCCGATCTTCTTTCCATCCAGGCCGAGCGATTGCACCGCGCCGCGAAAAGCCGCCTCCCATTCGGCGGGATTTTCGCCATACGGAAATGGGGAGATCTCGAGTCCCGTCACTTTTTGCATTTCGAGTTCGGGCAGGACGAGCGCGGGAGTTCGATCTGGAACGAAAAGCAGAACGACGGGACGCTCCATCAGGTGGAAGCGCAGGCCGGTGAGATACGTCAGCGTGGGACCGGGATTCAGGATAACCGCGTCCAGTCCCGAGGTCGAGAGGGAGGCGGAGAGGTTGTCGAAGCGGGACATTTAGTCTCCTGGTTTGATAGTCTGATAGTCTGATAGTCTGATAGTCGGATAGTCTGATAGTTGCGCGGGCGGATGGTCGCGCGGGCGCGAGCGTCGCAATGTTGTCCGTCATTGCGAGCGTAGTGTGCGAAGCGATCTCCACTTGTGATGCGGGGATTGCTCACCTGCCGTGGTACGGCTTAAGCCGCACGGCGCCAGGGTCGTCGGGAAGTGCGCCCTCCTCCTCGCAATGACGGAAATCGAAGAGTTACTTGTATTTATTCCGTCTCTTCGTCAGCACGGAGGCGGTGATCCAGTCCACGAGCCAGGGGATATGCCAATCGGCCCAGACGGCGATGCGGTAGTACCAGGGCATGATGACGGCGCGGCGCGGATTGCGGGCGAGTTCGACGACGCGCGCTGCGACTTCCCCGGAGGTCATCGGCGGGAAGTAGCGGCGCAGGACGGATTTTTTCATGGGATGGTCGCCGGTGTGCTGTCCGAACTCGGTTTTGGCGGGGCCGGGGTAGATGCCAGAGACCTGGACGCCGAAGGGCCGGACTTCGCGGCGCAGGGCGTCGGTGAAGGCGCGCACGCCGAATTTGCTGGCGGAGTAGATGGTGTAGGTGGGCGGCGCGATCCAGCCCGCGACGGAGGACATGTTGATGATGTGTCCGCTTCGCCGTTCCAACATGCCCGGCAGGACGGCGTGCGTGACGTGGATGACCCCCAGCAGGTTGACGCGGATCTGCGTTTCGATGTCGCGCTCGGCGGACAAGTTGTCGTGCCAGGCGAGGCGGCCGAACCCGGCGTTGTTGAAGAGGATATCTATCCGCTCGTAGAGGTCGAGGACGGTCTCGACCATGATCTCGATCTCGGCGCGGTTGACCACATCCACAGGGACGGCGAAGGCCTCTCCACCGGTTGACTGAATGGAAGCGGCCAGTTCCTGCAAACGGTCAATGCGCCGCGCGGCGAGGACGACGCGGCAGCCTTCCTCCGCGAAGAGCCGCGCCGCGTCCATGCCGAAGCCGGATGATGCGCCTGTGATAAGAACGACTTTGCCTTTGAGCGTTTCTGCCATGCCGATATTTTATCCTGTATTTAAAGAACTGTTGTTACGCAGTTTCTTCAGTACCGCAACATTCATGTTGCCTTCCCGGGCCAGACCATGGTCTCGCGGTACTGCGTACCGCAACATTCATGTTGCCTTCCCGGGCGAGACCATGGTCTCGCGGTACTGCGTACGGGGTTTGAACCTGCGCGAACGGCCCGGCCTTTGCGTCGTCGCTTCACCCGGGCCAACCTCGCGTTCTGCGCTTTCCCATCACTCCAAATCCCGCCAGCAAAACCGTAAAACTGATCGCCAGGATCACAATGACCATCCAATTCTGCCGAACGAAATCGTCGGGCGAGACGGGGCGCGCCGCGCCGGTCGGGCTGGGCGCGGCCGGCGCGACAGGCGTGACGATGAAATCGTAGGCCACCACGGCCGCTGGCAGGGTGGGCGTCAGCGCCGAATCGGGCGCGGGTTGGGTGGCGTTTCGCATCACGACCAGTTTTTGGCCGGGGTAAATTACGGGAGTCAAAGACAGGTTGTTCAGGCGGCGGATCTGCTCGATGGTTGTTCCATATTGAATCGCAATGCTCCACAACGCCTGTCCATATTTCACTTCGTGGATCACATCGCCATTGGGAAGGGCGGTGGCGCGCGCGACGGGGATGGAATATTGCGGAAGCAGGCTGTTCGCGGCGTATTGCGTCGCTTCGCCGTAACAGGCGGCGACGGTCATCGGGATGCCCGTCAGGATGCCCGCGGCTTCGTATTGCATCTGTCCGCTGGCGGCGCTGAGCGCGGTTTCGAGGACAACGTAAATCTGGTCGCCGACCGCGACGGCCGCGCCGATGTCGCTGCGGTTTTCAGAAAGCATGGTATTGGTGTGCGGCTCGTCGCTCAACCACATTCGAATGGCCTCCTCCGCTGTGGAGGCTGTCCCCCAGTTTTCAGAGCGGTAGCCGTCGAGCGAGAGCGCGCCTGCCAGCGGATAGCCGCGCCTCAGCAGGTCCTGGCCGAGGGTCATGCCGCAGGGACGCTCGTGACCGATGGCGCCTGCGGAAAGAGCGAGGGCGTTGGCCTGGTCGGCGGCGACAGCCATCAGGACGGGATGCGTGGTGAGGGCGTTGAGTCCATGCGAGAGGCGCAGGTTGTTGACGGCGGCGACGATCTCGCCGGGGGTGGGCGCGGAAGGCTGGGGCGTGTCGGTGGGAGAATCCTGCCGGGGCGGGGAAAAGACCGAAGAGGCCGCGCCCCGCGCGGGCGGGGAAAGACCGAGGAGTCCCATCGAGAGAATGAGAATCGCCGAGAGCGTCCAAATCCGTTGCATGTCGTCTTCCTGGTTTTCACATCGTTACGAGAGGGGCGCATTTGGCGTCAGAGAACGCCAGGTACGCTTTGCATGAAGTATGCTGCAATTGTACGCGAAAAGTAACGGGGAAACACGGCGAGACGGCCCCGCCTTTGGTCTGCTATAATGAGCGGGACGGCGCGGATGCGCCCGAAAACCACCAAGGAGTTTTCCCATGAAAGTCATCGCTTCGTTGTTTGGCATCCTGCTGCTCGTCCTGGTGTTGCTTGGCATCAGCGGCGGGCTGGTGTTCCTGCTTGCCTACGGGCTGGCGCTGGGGATCAACCTGTTCGCGGATTTCGACCCGTTCCAGGCAACCGTGCTGGGCATCCTTTCCATCGCTGTGGCGGGCTTTCTGGCAAATCGAATCTGGGATATGGTGCGGCCCGCGCCGCATTTTCCGAGCGGCTATGATTTCGACGACGAGGAAGACGATTACGATTTCATGGACGAGTTCGAAGACGACTTCGATGATGACGAAGACGAGGATGAGGATGAGGAACCCGATCTCTATCCCGGCATCCCGCGTTGGAGACAGCCATTGAAACATCTGGATTTTTCGAATGTCAAACCCCATGATCGTTGTCCCTGCGGAAGCGGGCGCCTCTACAAGAACTGCCACGGCGCGAAACGCTCCACCACGTAACCGACCATCAGACCATCAGACTATCAAACCAACCCATGTTCGTTGACCAGGTTGAAATTCGCGTTCGCTCGGGCAAGGGCGGCGATGGGATGGTGCATTTCCGCCGCGAAAAGTACGCGCCGCGCGGCGGACCCGACGGCGGCGACGGCGGCAAAGGCGGCGACCTCATCTTCGAGGTCGAACCCACGCTCAACACGCTCTCGGCCTTTCGCCCGAACCAGAAATTCGCGGCGGAGGACGGCAAGAACGGCGGCTCGAATCAAAAGTCGGGACGCGGCGGCGAGGATTTGGCGATTCCCGTCCCGCCCGGCACGGCCATCTTCGACGCGGACACGGGCGAGTTGATCGGCGACCTGACGCGAGCGGGTCAACGCCTGACCGTCTGCCGGGGCGGCCGCGGCGGACGCGGCAACCAGCATTTCGCCACCTCGCGCAACCAGGCGCCGCGCGTCGCCGAGAAGGGCGAACCGTACGAGGAGCGGCGCCTCAGGCTGGAATTGAAGTTGATCGCCGACATCGGGCTGGTCGGCCTGCCGAACGCGGGCAAGTCCACGCTGCTGGCCGCGCTGACGAACGCCCGCCCGAAGATCGCGCCGTATCCCTTTACCACGCTCGAACCGAATCTCGGTGTGGCGCAAATTGACGACGACACGACGGTTGTGCTGGCGGACATCCCAGGCTTGATCGAGGGCGCGGCGGAGGGCGCCGGTCTCGGCCACGATTTTCTGCGTCACGTCCAGCGGACGCGCGTCCTCATCCACCTGCTCGACGGTTTGGGCGAAGACCCACTCGCGGATTTCAGCCAGATCAATTCGGAACTGGCGTTGTTCGATCCGAACCTCGCCAGGAAGCCGCAGATCGCGGCGCTGAACAAAATTGACCAGCCCGAAGCGTTGGAACGACTGCCCGACCTGAAAAAGAAATTCAAAAAACAAAAAATCGAGTTGACGGCAATCTCCGCGCTGGCGCGCACGAACACGCGCGAACTGCTATTGAAAGCCGCGCGCAAATTAGCCGAGACGCCCGCGCTCGAAGAGGTGGAGCCTTCGCTGCCGGTGTATCGTCCGCAGGAGGACGCGAGCCAATTCGAGATTCGCCGCGAGGGGGAGGGCGAGTGGCGCATCAGCGGCGCGGCCATCGAACGCGCCGCCAAGATGACCTACTGGCAGCACGAAGGCTCGCTGCGGCGATTCCAGAAATTGATGGAAAAACTCGGCGTGGACGAGGCGCTCCGCCAGGCGGGCGTGAAGGAGGGGGATACGGTGGCGATTGGGGAGTTCGAGTTGGAGTGGCAGGAATAGGTCGGCGGCTGGAACAACGAAGGACCCTCATGTCGTCCCGAATTAGCAATTACCCATTACCGCCTCTCGCCGACGGCCTGCTCGAAGCAGGTTGTATCAAATTCGGCAACTTCACTTTGAAATCGGGATTGCAATCTCCCATCTACATTGACCTGCGCCAGATCATCACGTATCCGAAACTACTCGCCCAAGTTGCCGAAGCCTATCTTCCTATCTTGCATCGCCTATCTTTCTCACGTATTGCAGGCCTGCCTTATGCAGCGATCCCCATCGCAACTGCCATCTCTCTTGCAGGGAACTATCCCATGATCTACCCGCGCAAGGAAGCCAAGACCTACGGCACGAAGGCCGAGATCGAAGGCGAGTATCACGCGGGCGAGACGGTTGCGGTCATTGACGATCTCGCTACCACCGGCGGAAGCAAATTCGAAGCCATCGAGAAACTGACCGCGGCGGGGCTGGTCGTGAAGGATGTCGTCGTGCTGATAGACCGTCAATCTGGAGCGAAGGAGTCTCTGGCGCAGGCGGGTTATTCCATGCACGCGGTGTTGACCATCAACGAGATGCTGGATTATTGGGAGTCCACGGGGAAGGTGGAGAAGGATAAAATTGAGGCGACGAGGAATTTTTTCAAACTTGAGCAACATGTCGCCAGGCCACATGGTGTTATTCGCCGCCAAGCCGATTAGTGGCAGACAAAAGGAGTAGCAATGTCCAAAAAACACGCCTTCACAGCCGTCATTCAAAACGCGGGAGACGGCATTATAATCGTAACAAAAAAGAACTCCGAGTTTGATATGAACCCGGAGTTCCGTCTTTGATTTCAATCAATACTTTCGAGGAAATCAGCCAGAGCCAGCAATTCTTTTTGAACTCTTTCAAAGCAGGCGGGCAACCCATCTGTCAACTCATGCAATCTGGCCGACCTAAGATTGAAGGCGTATACATTTCGCACAACATGACGCAAACCGCGGTATTCATCCAAACAGGTTCTTGTCTCACGCGAAATCACGGCTGGACGAATGCCTTCGATTTCGCTTGCCATTTGTGTCAGGAGATCCACATGCCATTCGGGGCCAGATGGAAGGCTATTTTCCAATGTGCGGGCAATATCTTCAAAAATGTGTTCAGCGCCTGTGTAAAAGCCATGCAGGTTCAGCGCAACGCCATCCCAGTACCCGTCATCGCCGCTTGTGTGCGCTTTGTCGCTCAATTGAAGAGTTCGAGCAACACTGTTTTTTACATCCTGAAGGGAAGTTCGTATGCGGCCAGCAAGAGCCATATAGTCGCTCATAGTTCCTTCCCTTCGCGTAAAATGGTTGACTGAATTGATTCGGTTGCATCCTCAAAGGCGATCAGGTCAACTTCAATGCTGGAATCCAAACTCTGCAGGATACCCACTGCACGGTAATAATCCCGCCCCGTCAATCCCCAAACTGCCAGATCTATGTCCGACCGCAGATGGAACAGGTTAGGTTGTGTCAGCGAACCAAATACCACCACCTTTTTTACCCCAAAATCCTTTTTCAACAACAACGCCGCGCGGCTGGCAACTTCGTGCGCTCTCTTTAAACGCGATTCCGCCTGGCTTCGGGTGCTTGTTACGCGGCTTTTGAGCGCTTTACGGTAGGAAGCCAGGTCTGTGGGGGAAAGTGTGCTTACAGTGTGGGACATATTTCACCTAATGAAATTATACACGCATCGGCGCATGTTAGAATAACAGAACACAAGAGGTGATTCATGCCCAAAAAACACACTTTCACAGCCGTCATTCAAAACGCGGGAGGAGGCGGCGCGTTCGTGGAAATTCCCTTCGACGTGGAAGAGGCGTTCGGCTCGAAGAAGCCCAGGGTCATGGCGCTGATCGAGGGAGTCCCGTATCGCGGCGCGTTGACGCGGATGGGAACGGAGCGTCACATTCTGATCATCCTCAAGGAAATTCGCGAGAAGATCGGCAAAACCTTCGGTGATGAAATCAAGATTACCGTGGAAGCCGATACCGAACCGCGTGTGGTGGAGATTCCGCCCGAATTGAAGAAGGCGCTTGCCAAAGAAAAGGCTGCGCGCGAATTTTTCGAGTCGCTGGCCTATTCCCATCGGCGCGAGTACGTCGGTTACATTACCGAAGCGAAAAAGGAGGAGACGCGCCTGCGCCGCGTGGCAAGGACCATTGAGATGTTGAAGCAGGGGAAGAAGGGGCGCTGAGGCCCTCACCCCCGGCCCCTCTCCCGAAGAACGCGGGAGAGGGGAGTTAACCCTCACCCCCGGCCCCTCTCCCGAAGAACGCGAGAGAGGGGAGTTAACCCTCACCCCGGCCCTCTCCCGAAGAACGCGAGAGAGGGGAGTCGTGAAACATGCGCGCTGAATCATCTCCCTTTCCCTGGCGTCCGCTGACGGCGCTCCTGCTCGCCCTCGCCGCGCAGACTCTGCTCGAGCCGCCCGCGCGTCCGCTCGTCGCGATCGTTCTTTACGCTCTCGCTATCGTTTTTATCGTCTGGTCATTTCTCCGAAACGAATGGACTTTACCTCCACCTAACTCCTATCCCCCAACTTCTACCTCTCAACCTCCAATTACCACTTACCAATTACTTCCTCTCCTCGCATCGCTTCTCCTCCTCGGCGCGGCGTTTTATTTTTTCGGGGATAATCAATTCACCATCCTGAACCTATCCCTCTGGCTCGCGGGAATTGCATTTTTCATCCGCGCATTTTGGCAGGATACTGATACGTCATTGCGAGCGAAACGACATCGTACCCGCAGGGTAAGCAATCTCTACGCGCCTGAGGAGATTGCTCACCTGCCCTGGCGGGCGGTGCCAGGGTCGGCGGAAGAACACCGCCTCGCAATGACGGATTCCCAAAAAGAATCCGCGTTTTTCCGTGTAACACCTGCACTGCACCACACCTACCCTGGCGGGCGGTGCCAGGGAACGCAGTGCGGTGCAAGTGTCCGTGAAATCCGTGTCCAAAATTGGTTTTTCTTCTTCACAATAATTCTCCTCATCGCGGCCTTCTTCCGCTTTTACAATCTCGTCCAAATCCCCGCCGAGCCGTTCAGCGACCACGCCGAAAAACTCTTCGACGTGTACGACATCACGCAGGGGGAAACGCGCATCTTCTTCCCGCGCAACACCGGACGCGAGGCGATTCAATTTTATTGGTCTCTCCTCGTCGCCGCGATCTTTCAAACGGGGCTGAGTTTTCAAACCCTCAAGATCGGCACGGCCATTCTTGGCTTTCTCACCCTGCCATTCATTTACCTCCTCGGCAAAGAGATCGCCAACCGCCGCGCGGGTCTGCTCGCCATGCTGTTCGCGGGCATTGCCTATTGGCCGAACGTCATCAGCCGCGTTGGGTTGCGTTTTCCGCTCTATCCCCTCTTCGTCGCACCGACTCTCTTCTTCCTCCTGCGCGGCCTCCGCACGCGCAACCGCAACGACCTCATCCTCTCCGGCCTCTTCCTCGGCCTCGGCATGCACGGGTACACGCCGTTTCGGATTGTGCCTGTGTTGGTGGTGGTAACGCTCATCCTTTGGTGGCTGTATGCACGTAAACAGGTAGACAGGTACACACGTACACAGGTTGGGAAAAATTCCGCGCTTTTGCTCTTCGTCGCGTTTATTGTTTTTCTTCCTCTTCTTCGATATTCCATCGCGCATCCAGACGAATTTTGGTTTCGCGCTTCCTCCCGCGCAGTCGTGGAAAATCCCGTTCCAATTTTTTTCTCCAACCTCTGGAACGCCTTACTGATGTTCAACGTGGACGACGGGACCATCTTCGTCAACTCGATTGTCCACCGCCCCGCATTGGACGTGGTGACGGGCGCGCTCTTCCTCCTCGGCCTGACTCTCCTGCTCGCCCGCCGCAACTTTCTGGACCTCGCGCTGCTCGCGGCTATCCTGACCTTGATCCTGCCCTCGGCCCTCTCCCTCGCCTACCCCGACGAGAATCCCGCCTTGAACCGCGCCGCGGGCGCGCTCGCGCCGGTCTTCGTCCTCGCGGGGATGACGCTCGATGGCCTGCTGACCGGCCTCGGGTCAGGATTGAACCGAAGCGGGGAGAGGGTCATCGTCGCGGGGGTGGTC
>DAOUMJ010000074.1:0-17534 GCA_034411715.1 Anaerolineales bacterium
TCTTTACTTTTGAAAAAGCCAAAAACTGCACTATTTGCGAGTATTTTCTGGCGGTTTCAACATTTCAAAAAGTTAAAAACCTACCCGTTTGGAGTATAGCGTCTTCGGTTAAACCAGCAATAATGTTGGGCGCGGAAGAAGAATATAAAGATTCTTTTGTCAATGGCACTATGTCAACCTTGTCATCCCAAATTTCCAAAATCAGTTTTTGATCAGGAAATTCTCCAATTCCATAGCCATCGCTCACAATTTTCCCGTCTTTCTTTACTGGAAATGCAAGATTTGTGGGATCAGGTTTTGAAGAAAAGAATTCACCGTTAGTAATACAAAACGCACTGGGATTGGCTATTGAAAATTCATCCCAGACATCACTTAATTTTTGCCTGTCAAACAATGGATTATCGCCTCCATAGACACCTTTGCCGATTCCAGGATCAGTAATTTTTCCGTGTAGAAGTTTTATAGTAGCTCCCTCACCAAGATTAACTACTTGCACGAAATCAGGATTCCCGTTTTTGTAGTCCTTTCTGTATAACTCAGTTCCGATATCTGAAATGACCAGTGAGAAATCTGGGGGAACTGCTTGGCTAGTTGAACTTGCAGTGTGACTTTGAAACGGCAATCCGACTAGGAAGAGTACGACAAGAAAGGCCGACAATTTGATTTTTGCCGCGAACATTCCTAACTCCTTGTTGAATAAACCCAATCACAAGGTAACAAGATTGTATTTTGACATGCGCTTAGAAATAGTATAGGTCAGACTTCCCATAAAGTAAATACCCTTTTTGAACGACTTGCTCTGTCTACCTGTGTACGTGCGCGTTAGCGCCTGTCTACCTCCCCACCCTCTCCACAATCTCCGCCACCAAATCATACCGATGGAACTGCGGCATGATATACACCCCCTGCGCCCACGGCCTCACCTTCTGAATCAACTCCACCGCCAACTCCACGCCGACCTTCGCCGCGTCCTCGCCTGCGGCTTCCATGCGCGCAATCGCCTCATCGGGGATCGAAATGCCAGGCACCTCGTGATTCAAAAAGTTGGCATGCTTCGCGCTCACCAGCGGCAGGATTCCCACCAGCACAGGCTTGTTCAACGCGCCGTGCTGTAACTCGTACTTCGCCAAAAATCCCTCTCCATCCGCCGCTCGATATATGGGTTGCGTCAGGAAATAATCCGCGCCCGCCTTCACCTTGCGCGTCAAATTCTTGAACTCGTTTGCCAGATCGGGCGGACACAAATTCAGCGCCGCGCCCACGAAGAAATTCGTCGGCTGTCCGATCGACGTACCCGAATGATCCACGCCCACGTTGAATCCCTGCTTGATCAACTTGATCAAACCCGACGGCACCAAATCATAATTGTCCATCGCTTCGGGGTAATCGCCAATCGAGGTCGGGTCGCCCATCACCACAAAAACATTTCTGATTCCCAACGCGTGCGCGGCCAGCAGGTCGCCCTGCACGCGCAACAGGTTTCGTCCCCGCGTCGGAAAATGCAAAGTGGTTTCGACTCCAACCTGTCTCTGCACCACCTCGCACACCGCCCACGCCGACATTCTCATGCGCGCCATCGGACTATCCGCCACGTTGATGACGTCCGCGCCTGCCTCGTGCAACAGCGACGCGCCCGCGATCAACTTGTGAGTTGACAGTCCACGCGGCGGATCCATTTCGATGGAGATGACGAATTTGCCCGCCGACAATTTTTGCGCCAACTCGGACTCTGCCTGCGCCCCCTCCATCGCTTCCTCCTCGACGGGGAGCGGGGTGACCGTCAATGGAGCGGGCGCGCCCGCCGACGCCAACGCGCGCGCCATCGAAGCAATGTGCGCGGGCGTCGTCCCACAGCACCCACCGACCACGTTCGCCCCCGCCTCGCGAAATGACAGCGCGTACTCGCCAAAATACTCCGCGTCCGCGGGATACATGATCCTGCCCCCAACCTGCTCAGGCCATCCCGCGTTCGGCTTCACCCAGAATCGTTTATCGGGCGCGGCGGCTCGCATCGCTTTCAAAATCCGCAACAACTGGGCGGGACCTCCCGAACAGTTGACGCCGATCACGTCCGCGCCTGCCTCCGCCAAAATCCGCGCCACCTTGGCGGGATCGTCGCCCAGCAACGTCCTGTCATCCCGCGTAAACGTCACCGACGCGACGACGGGCAGTGAACAAGTTTCACGCGCGGCGCGAATCGCCTCTTTGATTTCGTACAGGTCGCTCATCGTCTCGATCACGATCAAGTCCGCGCCCGCCGAGCACAACGCGTCGATCTGCTCGGCGAACGCGGCCCGCGCCAGGTCAGGTTGGACGCGTCCGTACGGGGCGATGCGAATGCCCAGGGGTCCGACGTCGCCCGCCACCAGCACATCCTTGAACGAGGCCGATACCGCGCGCTTCGCCAACTCCACGCCCGCGCGATTGATCTCCGCGACGCGGGTCTGCAAGCCGTGTCGCTCCAACTTGAAGCGATTTCCACCAAACGTGTTGGTGATGATGAGTTGCGCGCCCGCCTCGATATACTCGCGATGAATGTCCGCGACGGCTGAGGGATTGGTGAGATTGAGCTCATCGAAGCACTTGTCGAACCCAACCCCGCGTCCGTGGAGCATGGTTCCCATCGCGCCGTCGGCGAGGAGGGTTTGGGAGGAAAGTAGTTCTAAGAATTTGTTGTTCATGGGTACCTTTTCACTTATCGTGGTGCGGGTTGGCAACCCGCAAGACTTGTGGCTTATCGTGGAGCGGATTGGCAATCCGCTGGCTGTTGTGGCGCGGAATTGCATTCCGCACTATATCTCGAATCTGGAATAAGACCACTTCCACTTTCGCCAATCGTCCACCAATCCCGCCTTCACTGGATTGTAAAGCACATACTTGACGATCCGCTCCAGTTCGGCCTGATCGCGAACGATATGGTCATAACTTTCATCCTGCCAGAACGCGCCCGACCTGCCCAACACATCATTCGACTTCCGCGCCGTATGCCGTTTGAGCGAATGAAAAATCTCGGTTAGGCTGTTGAATTCACCGTTCTCTTTTTTGAGAGGGGTGCAAACCACATGACCATGATTGGGCATGATCGTAAATGCGTCGAGTGTGTAAACTTTTCCGTCACGATAGTGAAGCGCCTCAGACACAATTTCTGATACCTTTTCGTTTTTCAAATATGTCTCACCACACAAGACACGATCAAGATAATCATCGAACTTCCCGAACCAGCGGCGTTGCGCGAGATCAATTTCATCTGCGGGCAGTTCTTTGATTCTCTTGGACTCTTCGGCCAATTTTTCGAGAACTTCCACGGGTAGAGAATCCTTTAGACGAAAGGTGACAAAGTATGTCGAGCCCGCAATTTGAATATGCGGCAGTCGTCTGCGATAGTATTCTCGAAATCGAAGATGGCTCATGTTTGTCTGTGGAGCGGGATGGAATCCCGCTTTCTCCTTGTGCAAGATGTTCGGCGGATTACCAATCCGCCCCACGATGGTGCATGGCTGCTGTGGAGCGGGATGGAATCCCGCTGGTCTCCTTGTGCAAGAGGCCTCGGCGGAATGCCATTCCGCCCCACGATCACTTCATCAATTGCTCCACCCTCGACTCGCCGACCGTGTAATACTTCGCGTCCTTGTGATGAACAATGATCGCCGCCGTTGACTGTTCGGGAATCAACTGATATGCCGTGCTCAGGCTCATGCCGAGTTCTTTTTCGACAGGTAACAGATCGAACACTTTGCGATGATCATCCAAATCTGGAATCGCGGGGTAGCCCCACGAGTAGCGCTTGCCCTGCTCTTCGCCCAATCCCAGTTCGCGGCGGATGTGACGGTGCAAATATTCGGCGGTTGCTTCGGCGGTTTGGACGGCGAGTCCGTGCGTGAAGTAGGCTTCGGTGTAATCGTGCGCGGCTTGCAGTCGGTCGAAGCGTTCGGTGGCTTCGTGACCGACGGTCACGACTTGGAAGGCGACCACATCCAACTTGCCCGAGTCCGCGGGCGCGAAGTAATCGGCGAGGCAGAGATGATCGTCGAAGGATTGGCGCGGGAAGTTGAAGCGCGTTAGGGGATAGGGGGTAGGAGTTAGGTTGGGCGTGGTGCGTGGTGCGTGTTCCGTTGTGGTGATGAGGGGGGCGGGGTCGTAGATGATCAGGTCGTCGCCGTCGGCTTGGCAGGGGAAGTAGCCGTACACCGCCTGGGGTTTGAGCCAGCCGTCGCGTAGCGCCTCGCGCTTCATTCGGTCGAGCCGCGCGTCGAATTCGGCTTTGAGTTTTGTCCACTCGTCGCCGTGCGTATTTTTCGCGCCCCACGAGAGACGGTAGAGTTCGTTGATCGAGAGATGTTGGAAGACGATCTCCAGCGGCATTTCTTTGACGACGCGGATGCCCCATTTTTGTGGATGCGCGATTGGGGCGGGGGCGATGGAGGAACGTTGAACGTTTAACGTTGAACGTTCAACGTTTTGGGAAGCGCGGCCGAGTTCCATTTCCGATTCGCGGACGGTCCTGGCTAGGAGGGCGGGACGTTTCTCGTCATTGATGAGGGTGTCCATGGTTTCCAGTCCCTCGAAGGCGTCTTTGCAGTAGAAGACGCCTGCCTCATAGAAGTCGCCGCTTTCGGTTTGCAGGATGCGCCGACCGAAACGACGATTAATTGCCGCGCCGCCAACCAGCACAGGGAATTTGAGTCCGCGGCGATGAAGTTCATTCACAATCAATGGCATTTGCTTGGACGTGGAAACCAACAGCGCGCTCAACCCAATCGCGGTGGCGTTGACTTCAACGGCTTTGGTGATAATTGTCTCTGTGGGAACCTGCTTGCCGAGGTCAATCACGGTGTAGCCGTTATTGGCGAGGATGGTCTTGACGAGGTTCTTGCCGATGTCATGCACATCGCCGTAGACGGTGGCGATGACGACCGTACCCTTTGTCACGCCTTCAACTTTTTCGAGATAATTCTCAAGATGCGAGACGGTCTTCTTCATCACTTCGGCGGATTGAAGCACGAATGGCAATATCAATTCGCCCGCGCCGAATTTGTCGCCGACCTCTTTCATGGCGGGGAGGAGGACGGTGTTGAGGGTGTGGACGGCGATCTCGTGTTGCGTATTGCGTATTGCGTGATGCGCGTTAGGAGTTAGGGGATAGGAGTTAGGAGCCGAATCGCGTGTTGCGTGTTCCGTGTTTACCTGTGTACGTGTGTACGTGTGTACCTGTTTACCGATGATCTCATCAATATCCGCCTCCACCCCATCCTTCTTCCGATGAACAATCTTCCAGTGGAGGCGTTGTTCGGGCGTCATGCCTTCGGTGGGATCGGCGAGGGTGGATTCGGTGGTGGGCGTGACCGTTTCGTAGTATTCGATGTATCTTTGCAACGCGTCCGCGCGGCGGTTGAAGATGAGGTCTTCGGCGAGTTCGCGTTCTTCCTGCAGGATGTCGGCGTAGGCGGTGACGTGCTGGGGGTTGATAATCGCCATGTCGAGGCCAGCCTGGACGCAGTGATGAAGCATGATCGAGTTCAGTACAGGGCGGGCGTGCGGAGCGAGTCCGAACGAGAGGTTGCTCACGCCGAGGGACGCCATCACGCCAGGCAGATGCTGTTTGATGAGACGGATACCTTCGATGGTTTCGATGGCGGAGTTGGCAAATTCTTCGTCACCTGTTGCGAGCGTAAACGTCAGCGCGTCGTAGACCAAATCTTCGGGCTTGAGTCCGTGTTCATCCACGGCGATATCGTAGATGCGTTTGGCAACCTCCAGTTTTTTCTCGCGGGTCTTGGCCATGCCGCTTTCGTCAATGGTCAACACGATGACGGCCGCGTTGTGTTCTTTTGCTAATGCAAAAACTTTATCCGCTTTCGCGCGGCCTGCTTCGAGATGAGTCGAGTTGATGAGACAGCGGCCAGGCGCGGTCTGGAGGGCGATCTCCAGCACGTCGAGTTCGGTGGTATCAATCACGAGTGGGACGTCCACGCCCATTTCAAGTTTCTTGACGACCTTGCGCATGAGTTCGGCTTCGTCGGGACGCTCGGTGACGGCGCAGGAGATGTCGAGGGCGTGCGCGCCGTACTCGACCTGTTCGCGGGCGATCTCCAAAATGGAGTCGTAATCTTCCTCGAGCAGGAGGCGCTTGAACTTGCGCGAGCCTTGGGCGTTGAGTCGCTCGCCGAGCAGGGTGGGCGGAGGATCCTGTCGCATGGCGATGGCTGACATGGCGGAGGCCAGCATGGGCGTCGCGCGAAGCGGAGGTCGTGTTGCGTGTTGCGTGTTGCGTAGTTTGTCAACGAGGAGGCGGAGGTGGTCGGGAGTCGTCCCGCAACAGCCGCCGACGACGCGGATGCCGTGCTTCGTCACGAATTCGAACATGTCGTCCGCGAAGGGTTCGGGTTCGAGGGGATAGACGGCCTGACCGTCCACGTTGAGCGGCAGGCCCGCGTTGGGGATGCACGAAACGGGGAGCGGGGAATTTTCGCCGAGGATGCGGATGGGCTCGCGCATGTGCTCGGGTCCCGTGGAGCAGTTGAGGCCGATGACGTCAATGCTCATGCCTTCGAGGATGGCGAGCGCGGCGTTGATGTCGGTGCCGAGCAACATTCGGCCTGTCGTGTCGAGCGTGACTTGGGCTTGGATCGGCAACCAGACCTGAGTCTCGTCCATGGCTTTATGACAGCCGAGGATGGCGGCTTTGACTTCGAGAATGTCCTGCGAGGTTTCGATGAGGAGGAGGTCAACACCGCCGCGGATGAGGCCGACGGCTTGCTCGCGGAAGACATCAACCAATTCATCAAAGGTGACGTTGGAGAGTTCGGGGTCGTTGGTGGAGGGGAGTTTGCCCGAGGGTCCGATGGAGCCTGCGACAAAGCGGGGGTGCGAGTTAGGGGATGCGTGTTGCGTGTTGCGTGTTGCGTGTGTACCTGTGTACGTGTCTACCTGTTTACCTGTGTACTCGTCCGCCAGCCTGCGCGCCAATCTCGCCGCAGTCTCATTGATTTCGAGCACGCGGTCTTGCAGACCGTATTCCTTCATGGTGATGCGGTTGGAGCGGAAGGTGTCGGTCTCTAGCACATCCACGCCGACTTCGAGGAAGGAGCGATGGACTTTTTCCACGGCTTCGGGATACGAGATGACGAGGTAGTCGTTGCATCCGTTGTATTGTTCGCCGCCGAAATGCTCGGCGGCGAGATGCTGGTTTTGCAGGCTGGTGCCCATCGCGCCGTCGAAGACGAGGACTTTCTTTTCGAGGGCGTCGAGGTAGCGTCGGTTGGTGTAGGTGCGATTCATGAAATCTCCATACTGACCATTGTTGGATCATTGGGTTGCATTAATAATTCGTGATGCTAAATTGGCTTTGCAATGTTCACAGGCTGGTTCTCATATTCAATATTGAAATGCAGGAAACCCAGTTTTTCATACCAACTTTCCATTTCATCCTTCTTCCACCTTTTGGTATTTGCTAAGACTAATTCAAATGTATATGGCACACCAGATGAGACTTTTACCTGTTCCTCGGAAATTATGGCATTGAAACCATCTCGTTTGTAGATATCGCTTAGGTGGTCTTTTACTTTTAGATTCGTGCCTTGAAAGACTATTTTCTTGATATAAATATCATTGCTTCCGTGATAGGCGCAATTCACAAGAATTTTCTGCGGGTTCGATTTCGAATCGAAAGGCTTCTTCGCCGTAACATCTAGCTCTAGTCGTAATTTCATATCAGGGGGAATACGGCCACCTTCTTCCACAAAAGATAAAGGAGCATTGTTGGCTGTTGGAGATTTTGCCTGTATCTCCTCGAGAATTTGAAAGAACTTGGCTACTACTTTATTTGCAAGTTCTTCAGCGTCTCTCTCGGATCGTAGTTCTTCTATGCGGCGCATGACCATATAAACAATAACGTAAATCACTGGAGCGGCAATCAAGTTTGCAACGAGATTTAGAAAAAACTCTCGCCAAACACTTTCTTTCAATTGCCAAATAGTGAAATATATTCCGCCCAAAATGGGTATTGCGGCAATAGCTAAGATAAAACTTAACCAATTGATTTGTTTCCATAAATTTGTTTCGCGTTTGTTGGACATGTCTTTCTCCTTCTTTCTTTTACGGGCTATGTGCTTGATGATAATGCAATTGCCTCTTCCAACACACACCTCGCCCACGCGTTGACATCCGCGCAGTAGGTTTGGGCGTCGTCCGTGCGGACATCGAGGATCGTCCGCGTCCACGTGGATTTGTGGATTGACAAGTCAGAATTTCCATTGTACAGTATATCTGTACATATCGGAGACTCGCTTATGACTATGGAATTTACTTATACCAGCGCACGGGAACAGTTTGCCAGTCTGCTCGACCGCGTTTCCAAAGACCGCGAGGTGGTGATCATTCAGCGGCGCGGCGCGGAGGATGTGGCCATGATCTCCGCCGACGAACTCGCCAGTTTGACGGAAACCGCCTACCTTCTGCGCTCGCCGCAAAACGCCGAGCGGATTTTGTCCGCTTTGGGGCGCGCTCTGAAAAATCAGGGAAAATCAAAAAGCATGGACGACCTGCGCCGCGAGGTGGGACTTGAAACCGAAGAAGCGTGAGGCGGTCTTTCAGCCTGAGTTCATCGAGGATTTAAAGTACTGGGTCGAAACGGATCGCAAGTTAGCCGTGCGTGCTTTTGAATTGATCGAAGCCATCCTGCGCGATCCGTTCGAGGGGATTGGCAAGCCTGAACCGCTCAAGTACCTCGCGCCTGGCTGTTGGTCGCGGCGGCTGACGCAGGAACACCGCATTGTCTATCTCGTGCGCGGCGACCGCATTGACTTTTTGCAGGCCAGATACCATTACAGCAAGTAGCCTTCAGAACTCCGAGTTCTTCAAGAATTCGGAGTTCTGACTTTCCTCCAGACCTCGCCCAGACGGGGAGAAAAATGAAACCCGTTTCCAGGGCGAAAACGGGTTTTGGGCTTTACTCCATCCTTCGGATGCGGTGGCGATTTTTTTCGACCACCACAAACGCCGATTGTTCCGTTTCGCGAGAGGCGTCTATTTCCTTTTGCATTTCCATCATGACTTCCATCTTCAGGTCGGGATAGTAGTCCCGAATAATCTGGTCGAAGGTCAGGCCTTCGTTGACCAGTTCCAGCACATCATGGATGGTGACGCGCGTCCCTTTGATGACAGGCGCCGAAGGGGATTTTGGGGTCAACGGCAATTCGTTCCATGTGTCACCTCTTGCTCGATTTTATCACCAAGATACTCAGATTCTTCCAGCACGGACCTCGCCGTGACGGATCTCGAACTTCGAAACCAACTCCACGGCATGGCCGAGCGTATGCCCAAAATTGAGCGCCGCGCGGAGGCCTCTCTCGTAAGGGTCCTGCTCGACGAAGCGGACCTTGACTGCCAGCGCCCGTCGAGTCATCTCTGGCAGGTTGGTTGTCACCGCGCGGTACCCCTGCGCGCACAGGTCGAACAGGTCCGGGTCGGCGATCACGCCATGCTTGACGGCCTCCGCCAGCCCGGCCCGCAGTTCGGGCTTCGGCAGGGTGGCGAGTACGTTTGGTTCCGCCAGGACCAGCCGCGGGGGGTGGAAAGAGCCGATCAGGTTTTTACCTTCGGGCAGGTCGAAGCCGGTCTTCCCCCCGATGGAGGCGTCCACCATTGCCAGCAGCGTGGTCGTGGGTCGGGCGAAATGTAACCATGTAAATTGACCGCAAGCATACTATTAACGTAATGCGTTATTATCGTCAAGGCAGGGGATTCAAATCCCCTCCTCTGCACATGGAAGCCCTGCGGGCTGGACGCGAGTCCGAACGGACTTTGCCGGAATAGCGCGGGGATTCCATCCCCGTGCGGCGCCCGCCCGTCGCGGACGCGGATCGAAACAGGGAAATGCCCCAGACGCGCGGCGCGCCATTTCACAGAGCCGCGCCCCTCGGAGGGATTCTGTCCCGACGCGCGTTTTCCACGCCTCGCGCCCCGCCGCCGACGTGGAACGTCGGGGCTATTCCAACAAACGTCTTCGACGTGGGAGCGCGGCTAGTCCGAAGGACTTCGTAAGAATAGCACGGGTGATTCCATCCCCGTGCGGCGCCCGCCCGTCGCGGACGCGAATCGAAACAGGGAAACCCTCCAGACGCGCGGCGTGTCATTTCACAAAACCGCGTCTCTCGGGCGGATTCTTCCCAACGCGCGTTTTCCACGCCCCGCGCCCCGCCGCCGACGTGGATGGCCGCCCCGCGCAAAACCACCCGCGCCGCGTCCCTGTGGGCAAGTCCGCGGCGTGCGGGATTGATCTGTCTCTGGTTGATTATTTCTTTTTAGGAGCGCTCAGTTCGGACGGAAGCACAGAGCAAACAAATTCATAAAACCTGCTGGCGGCGTGGAAAGCCTCTTTATATTCTTCCTCGGTCGGTTCAAGGACTTCGCCAGGATAGCGATAGGCCGTTGCATACGGAGCAACTTGAACGGCAATATCGAGCCAGTCCTTGAATTTCGCTTCAACTTCGGAAGCCTGCGTGACCAACAACCTCAAGTCGTGTGTCTTTTCGAACGACTGGTCGTGATAAACCAGCCAGCCTTTGACCGCCTTTTCCACCGATTGCTGGCAATGATAGATGGCCGTATCGAAATATGGCTCTGCGCCGCGCGCCAGCCGTTTCGCGGAAAGCAAGTCGCGGCGCGACTTCATCAACCAGTTATGCACCAGCGAGCGTTTTGCGTCCATACAGGAGCTTTCCCTCTCTGGAAATTTGACCTTCCAACGAAGCCTTGACCGTGGCGTAGCGTTGAAATTCCCTCCTCGTTTTCACAAGCACATCCACCGCGGCTTTGACTCCCAATAAACTCCGCTGTGCGCGGACAGCGCGCTGGATGGGTTTCTCACGGCTTTCAGGGACGATGACCAGCAAATCCATGTCGCTGTCCTCGCTGGGCTTGCCCCAGGCATGAGACCCAAACAGGTAGATTGTCTCGGGTTGGAACTCGTCCACGAGACGGCGAATCACTTCTTTGCGGATCATAGGCGAAATGGTTTTCATGGCTAATGAAATTATAACCGTATTTGAAGAATTTTCCTCCGCGCATGGACCTCCCCCGCGGCCTGGGACGCGAGTCCGAACGCGACGCGTTGAGCCTGCCGAAACGGACTTCCGCGAACTGAGCAGCTGGCTTTAGCCCCGCGGAGCGTGGGGTTGATTCTTCCCTGTTTCGTTACCAACCCATAATTGCAGGATAAAATATTCTTAAGGCAAATTCTAAAGGGATGAATGGAATCCTACTCGAATAGTCAGAAGCTACCTTTTCTGTACCTAATTTGCTAAATATTATGCGTTGATCTTCACTGCTTAATAACGAAAAAATCTCTCCTTGATCATAAAGCGTCGCAACTGTTGGATTTGGAAATTGTTTTCCATATTCTAAATATTGTCCAGCCCAGTCAAACCCTTTTGGTGGAGAAAATAATAGTGCTATCTCCTTACGATTGGTTTCGACAATTTCCCTTATTACTGAATTTTCACCTTGTTGTGTTTCATACCTTTTATAGGTTTCCACATCAAATGCTACAAATAAATTGATGAGTTGTTCAGGTCTCTCTTCGGTCGGATTTTTTCTAGTCTGGGCAAGAACGATTGTGTTTTGTTCATTTGGTGCAGTCGTCTCAAAAACTCCCGACCAGACGAGTGTTCTTTTCGCTTCCTTGCCCGAATATTCAGGATCTACTTGTGAACCGTTCAATGGTCGAGGGCTTAAATATAAAACAGGACCTCCATAATATCCCGTAGTAATCCAATAATGAGGATCAACAACATCGGATGGAATTGTTGGGTTTTCAGCATAATGGAGAGATACGATTGTATTTAGAACCGTATTTAAAACACGATTTTTATCTTGTGTCCAAGAAAAAGGAATTTTTATTCGGTTGTCTAGAGTCGATTTAGATGTTTCCACATCTTTTACCCATCCGTAGCCCTCAACGAAAACCATTCTATTTTTATTCTTGTCAAACGCAGTAACAACATTCGTTGCTAATCCATCATTGGTTTCGATGACTTTTCCCGATTCTGGGCTAAGGATTATGCTCTCTTGGATTTGAGTGCTGGCATCATCAACGACAATTACTCTGTCTTGTATAGTGTAAGAGACTTTTTGAGCATCAAATAAAGTTTGGAGAGATTGGTATTCTGAGTTGATTGAAGGAGTTGGGCTTTCCAATGGTTTTGGAGTGGGAGTTGAAGTAAAAGCCACAGTGACAGTCAATGTCGGAGTGACCGCCGCGTTATTCGTATTGGAACACGCGGACAACGAAATAAGAAGGAACAGAAGAACGATTCTTTTCATGTCAACCTTCCTTGTATTTTGATTATATCAACCGATCCCCTCCCTCCACCGAATCGACCCGATAATGACACCCGCGGCTCTGCCGATTATGTTGCGCGGACTGTGCCACGATCAGTGCGGCTTCCACCGCGTTGCGCAGGCCGATGAGACCGTCGCTGAGTTTGGTGGTGCGGTAGAACGTCTCGATCTCGTTTTGCAGGTGGCGCAACTCACGAATGGCGCGCGAGAGACGGTCACCGCTACGGACGAGTCCCACGTAATGCCACATGATATTCTGGATGGTCTGCATGTCGCCCTGGATCAGCGCGGGGTCGCGGTCGTCGGTCAACCCGCTTTCGTCCCATGCGGGGATGTCGTCAGTGTGGGGCGGATTGGTAATCCGCCAACCGCCAGGCGGGTTGCCAACCCGCCCCACGATATTTTCCGCCGCCCGATTCCCCCACACCAATCCCTCCAACAGCGACGTGGACGCCAGTCGGTTCGCGCCGTGCAGACCCGTGCAAGAGACCTCGCCCACCGCGTACAAATTCGCGATGTCCGTCCGTCCCCACTCGTCCACCTGCACGCCGCCGCAAAAATAATGCGCGGCAGGCACAACAGGGATCGGCTCGCGCGTGATGTCAATGCCCGCCTTCAGACAGGTCGCGTAAATGTTGGGGAAGCGTTCGCGCAGCGCCGCGGCGTCCATGTGCGAAGCGATGTCGAGCAACACGTACGTGTACGCGTGCTCGGTCATTTCCTGATGGATGGCGCGCGCCACAATGTCGCGCGGCGCAAGGTCTTTCCACTCGGGCGCGTACTTCGCCATAAACGGCTGACCATCAGGTGTCAGAAGAATCCCCCCCTCGCCGCGCACCGCCTCGCTGATCAAAAATCCCTCCGCGCCAGGCACCGAGAGCGCGGTCGGGTGGAACTGCACATACTCCGCGTTGACGATCCGCGCGCCCGCCCGCGAGGCCATTGCCAGCCCGTCGCCGCGCGCGCCCACGGGGTTGGTCGTGTTTCGGTAAATGCGGCCAATCCCGCCCGTCGCGAGAACCGTCACGCCCGCCAACGTCCGATGAACCGCGCCCTTGTTGCGGTCGAACACGTACGCGCCGTGACAGGTGATCGGCTTGTACGTGTCGAGCGGATTGCGCGAATGGTGCGGGTATGTGATCAGGTCAACGGCGGTGGCGTTGGTGAACCACTGGATGTTGGGCTTCGACTTCAACTGCTCGATGAGACCGCGCGCGATGGCGCGACCCGTCCCATCGCCGACGTGCAGGATTCGACGACGCGAGTGCGCGGCCTCCTGACCCCATTCGTAGTTCTCGTCCACGCCTCTGTCGAACGGGACGCGGGATTCGGCAATCAGAATTTTGTCCAGCAACGGAGGTCCCTCCTCCGCCAGAATGCGCGCCGCGCTCGGCAACGACGCGCCCGCGCCCGCCTCGAGGATGTCCTTCACCAGCAAGTCGGCGCTGTCGTCGGGACCGCGGCTGATGATCCCGCCCTGCGCGTACCCCGTGTTAGATTCGTGCGGGTCAGGCTCGCGCGTGATGATAGTGATGTGACGGTTGGGATCGTCCGCCAACTTGAGCGCGGCCGTCGCCCCCGCGATCCCCGTGCCGATGATGAGTACGTCTGTTTGGAGCATGGTTGCCTCGGGAAGTAGAAAGGTGTAAAGGTGGACACGTAGATAAAAGATACAAGGATTGTTACTCTAGCTTCCGCCAGCCCATGATGTAAATGCAGGGTAAAAAATTTTGAGGGCGAATTGTGGTGGTATCGACTCTATTCGAGTCGTGAAGTCTTCTTTTGCATAGTCTCCAGTGGTTAACTTTTTCATTTTGTCCACAACCGTCTTTTGGTCTTTGAGGCTTAATAATGAAAAAATTTCTCCCTGTTTGTTCAATTCTGCCACCGTTGGATTAGGATATTGTTTTGCAAACCATAAGCCGCCCCCTGTCCACTCAAAACCAACTGGCGGAGAGAAAACCATTCCTAGGTCATGTTCATCGTGATAAATCATCCATGGAATTACAGATGTATCCCCTTGTTCTTTTTTGTATCTCTCATATGTCTCTTCATCAAAGGCGGCAAACATATTGATAAGTTGATTGGAATTTTCTGAAGAAGGATTTTTTCTTGTTTGGGCAAGAATGATTATGTTTTTTCCATTGGGAGCTGTTGTCTCAAAAAATCCAGTCCAAGCGAAGGGCTTGCGATCTTTACTAAATGCCGTTTGTGGATCAACTACAAGAGTATTAATAACTGTTGGTTCAAAAGCTAAATATAAAACTGGGCCTCCATAAAATCCAACGTTTACCCAATAATGGGGTAGTGCAGCGTCAGATGAGATTGTTGGATTTTCAGCATAGTGAAGACCGACGATTGTATTCAAAACCGTATTCAAGACTTTCCTATCATCTTTCGCCCAAGAGAAAGGAATCTTGATACGGTTATCTAAGGTTGACTGGGAGGAATCCACATCTTTTACCCAACCATATCCTTTGATAAAAACCATCCTGTTGTTATCTGTATCAACGGCGGTAACTATTTCTTTGACTAAGCCATCATTGGTTTTAATAACCTTCCCCGATTCAGGATTAAGGGCAATATTTTCTTTGGAAGAAGTGCTGTAATCGTCAATAACGATTATTCCATCTTGGAGACTGTATGTGGCTTTTTGATTGTCAAGCAGAGTTTGGAGAGATTGATACTCTGGTCTGATTGAAGGCGTAGGCGTCTCAGAGGGTTTTGGCGTGGGAGACGGGGTAGAAGTCTCCAGGGTCGGTGAAACTGTTATCGCGAGAGGCGTAGTTGCTGGGACAGTGCTGGAACAGGCAGTAAGTGAGAGAAGAAGGAACAGCAGAACGATTCTTTTCATGTCGGCCTTCCTGGTATTTTTTCCTTATTGTACATCCGTCATTGCGAGCGAAGCGAAGCAATCCCCGACTTGGCGAGGAGATTGCTTCGTCGGGCGGGGGTCTCGATACGCAAAGAACGCTACTCGACCACCGCCCTACTCGCAATGACAGCGACTACCCAACTGCGAAACTACTTAACCACGTAACTATCGAACTACCCAATCTCGATCATCCTCTGCACCGACCGCGCTGCACGGACGCGGATGTCTTCAGGGATATCGATCTCGTAGCGATTGAACTTTAGCGCGGCGAGGGTGTCTTCCATCGTGATCGTGTTCATGTGCGGACAGCGAATCATGCACAGGCGCAGCATGTCCTTTTCGGGGTTGGCCGCGGCGATGTTGTCACCCATGGCGCATTCGGTGAGAACCAAATACTGCGGCGCGGTGGATTCTTTGACATACTTGATCATGGCGTTGGTGCTGCCCGAAAAATCGGAGGCGGCGGTCACGTCTGGACTGCACTCGGGGTGAGACAACACCGCCACTTCGGGGAACTGTGCGCGCACGGTCTGGATATCGTCCACGGTGAATTTCTCGTGGACTTCACAGCGTCCGCGCCAGCCGATCATGGTTTTCCCCTCTCCCAACTTTGGGAGCCCCAAAGGGGTGCTTCGCGAAAGGGGCTGGGGGGTGAGGGCGAGATCGGGAAAAATGATATTCCATCCCAAATCGCGCGCCACATTTCCAGCCAGGTACTCATCGGGCAGGAAGATGACCTTGTCCGTGCCGAGCGATTCCACCACGGCCTTCGCATTGCTGGACGTACAACAGATGTCGCTCTCGGCTTTGACGTCCGCGTAGGTGTTGACGTAGGTCACGACAGGCACGCCAGGGAAGAGCGCCTTCAAGTCGCGCACATCGTCTGCGGTGATGGCGGCCGCCAGCGAACAGCCCGCCTTGTCCGATGGCAACAGCACGGTCTTGGTGGGATTCAATATCTTGGCGGTCTCGGCCATGAACTTGACGCCGCAGAAGACGATCACGTCTTTGTCGGTCTGCGCGGCCTTGCGGCTCAAGTCGAGCGAGTCGCCGACGAAATCGGGGATGGAGTAGAACAGCGCGGGCTCCATGTAGTTGTGACCGAGGATCACCGCGTTGCGTTCGACTTTCAGCGCGTTGATCTCCACGGCGATCTCGGCTTTGATACGCAGTTCCACATCGGGGACAACCTTTTCGAGTTTCGCCCGCATTTTGTTGTACATCGCTTGGACTTGTTGATTCATGGTTTCCTTTGGTTAGTACCGCAAGATTTATCTTGCTTCGCCTGGGCAACATGAATGTTGCGGTACTGGTTATTTCAAGTAATCAAAACTCACATCGAACACTTTGGCCGAGTGGGTCAGCGCGCCGACGGAGATGAAGTCCACGCCCGTTTCGGCGATCTTGCGGACGGTCTCCAGCGTGACGTTGCCCGAGGCTTCGAGTTTGGCGCGGCCATTCGTGAGCGTCACCGCTTCGGCCATCATCTTAACCGACATATTGTCGAGAAGGATTCTTTCGACGCCCATTTGTAGGGCGATCTTAAGATCGCCCAACGTTCGCGCCTCGACTTCAATCGGGAGTCCGCTTCGAGCGGCCTGCGCGCGTCTGACGGCTTCTTCGATTCCGCCCGCGTAGTCAATGTGATTATCTTTGATGAGGATCATGTCGTACAGGCCAATGCGATGATTCCCGCCGCCGCCGAGTTTGACAGCCAACTTGTCCACGGCGCGCAGACCCGGGGCGGTCTTGCGCGTGTCGAGGATGACGGCGCGCGTGCCAGCCACCGCGTCCACGAACTGACGCGTCAGCGTGGCAATGCCAGACATCCGCCCGAGGAAGTTGAGCGCCGTCCGTTCGGCGGTGAGCAGGCTCGCGGTCCGACCAGAGACGAGGGCGAGCACTCCCGCGCGGGCGACGCGTGAACCGTCTGCGGCCTGCGCGCGAAAGTCCACGGAGGAGTCCAACAGTTGATAGGCCGCGCGTGCCACGTCGAGTCCCGCGATGATCCCATCCTGTTTGGCGATGATTTGCCCGCGCATGGTCGCGTCGGGCGGGACGATGGAGAGGGTGGTGGCGTCGCCTGTGCCGATGTCTTCGGCGAGGGCGCGCTGGATCGAGTCGAGAATTTCGGTGGGTAGCATAGGTGTCTCAGTAACGCAACATTCATGTTGCCCAGGCGATGCAAGATAAATCTTGCGGTACCGCAACATGTTGCCACCGCTAGCAGTTTGTCGGAGAGCATAGAACTTTTACAACGCAGGGCGAAAATCGGGGGCAGATTGGGTCGTGATTTCGACAAAAGGAGCGCAAAACAGTG
>DAOUMJ010000075.1:0-20373 GCA_034411715.1 Anaerolineales bacterium
CTCGTCGAATCGCAACAAAATGCTCCTAATTCCAAGAACCGCTTTGTTTTCCCTGCTGGAAGTTGCCTGCTACTCAACTTAAATGGCCAAAGTCCAGACCTCTTGTAACAGGATAAAATATCCTCATCCGTTCGCCTGCTTTGCATCGTTCAAGATTCGATGGTCAGCGCTACGCCGTCTCGTTGTGAAACACAAAAATAACGTGGCAGGCCTTCATATGGAATACACCCTCCGCCCCTCCCAACTCGACATCCTCCGCTACCGCGGCGGACGCATGGGCATTTCCGCCGTGCCTGGCTCGGGCAAGACCTTCACCCTCAGCGCCCTCGCCGCGCAGATCATCTCCAGCGGCGCGCTCGAAGCGGACCAGGATGTGCTGATCGTCACGCTCGTCAATTCGGCGGTGGACAACTTCTCGGCGCGCATCAGCCAGATGGTGGAAGCGCGCGGGCTGATCCCGCATCTCGGCTATCGCGTCCGCACGTTGCATGGACTGGCGCACGACATCGTCCGCGAGAAGCCGTCGCTGGCGGGGCTGGAGGATCGCTTCCAGATCGTGGACGACCGCGAGTCCGAGTTCATCCGCAAGGAGTCCGCGAACGCGTGGCTATCCACGTTCCCCAATCACCTCGACGATTATTTCGACCCCGAGATGGACAGCAACAAACGCGATTGGGTGCGCCGTCAGCATCTGCCCGACCTCGTCCACAGCCTCGGGCTGGCCTTCATCCGCACCTGTAAAAATTACGCGCTCGCACCCGAAGACCTGCGCGCCCGCCTCGACGCCGCGCCCGCCCCGCTCCCCCTCGCCGAAATGGGCTGGTGGATTTACGACAAGTATCAGCAAGCCCTGCGCTATCGCGGCGCGGTGGACTTCGACGACCTCATCATGTACGCCCACCGCATCCTCCAGTCCGACGCCGAGTACCTCGCCCGCCTGCAATATCGCTTCCCCTTCATCCTCGAAGACGAGTCACAGGACTCGAGCGCCATCCAGGAAAAAATTCTCCGCCTGCTCGCAACGAACTGGGTACGCGTCGGCGACCCAAACCAGGCCATCTTCGAGACGTTCACCACCGCCGACCCCAAACTCCTGCGCGACTTCATCGCCCACGAAGCGGACGAATCGAAAGAACTTCCCGTCAGCGGACGCTCGCAGCAGGGAATCATTGACGTTGCAAATTATCTGATTGACTGGACGAACGCTTCGCACCCCGCCCCAGCCGTGCGCGACGCCCTCGGCATTCCCCACATCCAAGCCGCCGCGCCCGACGACCCGCAGCCGAATCCGCCCGCGGACCCCGAGGGGATTCGCTTCATCCCCAACAAATTCACACCTGACGAGGAAGTGACCGCGGTTGTCAACTCGATCAAGAACTGGCTCCCCGACCATCAGGATTGGACCGCCGCCGTACTCGTCCCGCGCAACCTGCGCGGCACAGACGTGATCAACGCCCTCAAAGCGCAGAAGATCGAATTTGTGGAGTTCCTCAACAGCACCGACAAGACCCGTCTCACCGCAGGCGCGCTGGGCAACATGCTCAGTTACCTGTCCGATCCCTCGTCACCGACGAAGTTGGCGCGCGCGTATCAGGTGTGGAGAAGGGATTGGAGAGATCCGTCACCGCGAGGAACGAAGCAGTCTCCTCTCAACGCGGAGATTGCTTCGTCGGAAGAACGCCTCCTCGCAATGACGGAGGAGGAGAGGGCATTGCTCAAAGAACTCTACTCCCACGTCAGTGAACTCCTCCGCAAGGTGGGGGAGACGGAAACGTTCACGGCGCCGCGTCCCGATTCAGATTGGCTGTCCGCTTTGGGTGAGTCGGAAGCGGAGTCCGTCATCGTCGAGTTGGACGCGTTTCGAGTCGTCGTCAACCGCTGGCTGGACGCGGTCACGCTTCCCATTGATCAGTTAATCCTGACCCTCGCGCAGGAACTGTTCACTGACGCGGCGGATCTGGCGCTGGCGCACAAACTTGCGCTCGTACTCCGTCAGGCTGCGGACGATCACGCCGAGTGGCGTCTGCCTGAGTTGACCGCCGAGTTGGGAGTCATCGCCCGCAACGAACGGCGTTTCATCGGATTCTCGTCCGACGACTCGGGCTTCGACCCGAACGCGCACCGAGGCAAGGTGGTGGTGACGACGATGCACAAGGCCAAGGGGCTGGAGTGGGATCGCGTCTATTTGATGAGCGTGAACAATTACGATTTCCCATCGCTGCAGAGTTATGACAATTTTATTTCGGAGAAGTGGTTCGTGAGGGGCAAGTTGAATTTGGAGGCCGAAGCGTTGGCGCAGTTGAAGGCCGCGCTCTCGTCGGGTGAATTTGACTGGTACGAGGAAGGAGCGGCCACCCTCGCCTCGCGCGCAGATTACGCCCGCGAACGCCTGCGCCTGCTGTATGTTGGAATCACCCGCGCGAAACGCGATCTGATCATGACGTGGAACACGGGCCGCAAAGGCGAGTCCACACCGAATTTGGCGTTTCAGGAGTTGGCAGGATGGTGGGAGGAAAGTAAAAGATGAAACGGGATATAATGCCGAATATCGTTGAAAGGTAAACCATGAACAAGACCCTCGACCAATTATCAACCAATGAATTCGAAACTCTCGTCGAGCGCGCCGTGGACAGGCGGCTCGAAGTCTGGATGACGCAGTTGATGGACGCGCTCACCAGCATTGACGAGCCTGCGGGCGAACTGCGCCCTGAATTTGCCGCGTCGCTTCGCAAGGCAATCCGTCAATCGGAGGCGGGCGAAGGTATGGATCTAAAATCCTTCCGTACCGAGATTGGGGAATGAAACCATATCAAGTCATCTTCACACCTGAAGCGCAGGCAGATTTACGGAGAATTGCGTCAGCGATCCGAGCGCGTCTGCTCGACAAATTGGAATGGATGGGGGAAAATGCGGAACTCATTCAACACCAGGCATTGCAAGGCGATGAATGGAAGGGGTGTTTCAAATACCGTGTTGGCGATTATCGGATCGTCTATAGATTGGATCATCCCACCACAAAATTGACCGTATTGAAAACAGGCCATCGGCGCGAAGTTTACAAATGAGACCGAATGAAGGTATCACGCGCGCCAAACGCGATTTGATCGTGACATGGAACACGGGACGCAAAGGCGAGTCCACGCCGAATTTGGCGTTGGAGGCGTTGAGGGGGTGGCGGGAAGGTCGTTGACACATGCGCATGCGGGTGTGTATAATGACGGCGCACAAGGAGTTCTCATGGAAAACCTACAGCGAGTCAACCTGCTTTTAGAAAAACGTCAGCGCGAGGAGTTGGAGAAATTGGCGCGGCACAAGAATCGCAGCGTCAGCGATTTGGTGCGCGAGTACATTACGGCTGGATTGAGGGAGGATAACAGTCAACAGCGGGAGAGAAGATTAGCGCTGGAACGCGCCGAAATTATCAGTGCGGAAATCCGAAAACGCCGCAAAGGCAAGCCGCTTATGGATTCTGTAGAAATATTGGAACGAATTCGCGAGGAGAGGGTCAATGAGTTATTGGGTTATAGACGCTAATATTGCCGTCAATACGGTAACAGCCATTTCAGACTCGTTACGGCGGTTCTGGGGCAATGTTGATCAGGAACAAATCACTCCCTGTGCGCCTCGGTTGTGGATGAGTGAAACCACCTCCACCATTCGCTTTTCGGTTTATCAGAAGGCGCTTACCCTTGAACAAGCCGAAGACATTCTACGAGCAATTCATGGCTTGCGCGTCGAAATCATGGACGAAGACGATGAGTTAAGTCTGCGCGCGCTGGAATTGGCTGGAAAACTCGGCCAATCCAAAGCCTACGACGCGTTTTATCTGGCCCTGGCGGAAAAATTGGTTGTGGATTTTTGGACGGCAGATGAGCGTCTTTACAATCGGTGTCGCAAAGATTTGAAATTGAGTTGGGTACATTGGATTGAAGAGCGCTAATAAACAAACGGTCTCGGGACACTTCCTCCCAAGACCGTTTTTCTACTCTTCCTCAAACGGACCGATATCCAAATCTCCAACAAAAACCGCAAACTTAACCGCTCGCGCTAGTTCCTCATCCGCAGTGACGAGGGAAATCTCCAGTTTCTCGGCGAGGATTGCGTGGCACGCGTCGTAGGCGGTGAGTTTCTTTTCCGATGCCAGCAAAAGGGCTTCTTCCATCAAATCCGCGGTGGAGGTGGGCTTGAGAGCGAGAAGTCTCAAATCCGCGATGTCGGCTTGCGAATCTTCGAGGGGACGTCCAAAGCGGCGCGTGTATTTCAGCAGGATATTGGCGCACTCGATGAAAAACAGG
Organism: Anaerolineales bacterium; assembly: GCA_034411715.1. Lineage (GTDB taxonomy): Bacteria > Chloroflexota > Anaerolineae > Anaerolineales > Villigracilaceae > Denitrolinea. Next base: position 4,296 of record DAOUMJ010000075.1, read on the forward strand.
TCAGGGACATACAACTCGGCAGGCGGGTCTGCGGCCAGGTGCGAGAACAAAGCGTGCGCCTGCTCGGAAAACTCCTCGTCCACGAAAAGTTTGATTCCGATGCTTGCATCCACCACAAAGCGCAACGGAGCCTCGCTCATCGGTTGCGGTCCTCATGCAACAAGGCCGCACTCGAAGGCGCTTTTTTAGGCGCGGCAAACCGTCGGCGGCGGATCGAAGCCAGCGCCTTGACCTGCACCTTGCGGCGGTTTTCTTCCTCCAAAGCCTGGGTCAGCATCGTCACAACCTGCGCGCTCAAAGAACGGCTCTTGGCCTCCGCCAACTGCTGGATTTGGAGATATAAATCTTCGGGAATACTGCGAACGTGTAAAGTGGGCATGTCTGCTCCTTTCGTCGGCAGTATAGCATGGGCGGTTGCATACTGCAACCTGACCGAGGCTGTTTTCCCTTCCTTCGACCGGAGGAAATCAATTCCCCGGTAATATCTCGATGAAATGAGTTTCCTCAACATCATTGATTGAAATCACCACTCTCCCCCGCCCGGGCAGAGTATTGGCGGAGATATGCCATTCCCACGTGCACCTGCCCTGACTGTCGGCAGTCACAAGGCCAAGTCCGTCGGCAGAACTCAATGTGCCGCTGGGCGTATAATACGCCAAAAAACAAGCCGCTCCCTGCCAGGCCTGCAAGGTGATCTTCACCTCCTCCCCAACCCGGACTTGTTGTGGGAAAATCAGGAACTGGAAGGGACCTGACGTAGGCGTGAACGTGGGCGCGGAGGTCGGAACCAGCGTGCTGATTGGCGTGACCAATGGAGGCGGCGTCGGCGTGGCCCGACGGTTCTCAAGGAAATCAATGATTTGCGCCAGGGCCGCCAGCGCCGCAAGCACACCAGCCAATACCGCAAGCGCCGCGCCCGCTTTCTTAAGCCAGCCCGATTTCCTGTTCGGGCCACTCTCCCCTGCCGGTTTCACTTCCTGCCCGGTTTCCTCTGTCGGTTTTATTTCTTCCATGGCGCCCTCCGCGCAAAAGTCGAACTGAAATCATCGTAGCAAAACCCGCTTCCAATGTCAAGCGAAATTATTCCCGCCATCGAATGTTGAAGATCACCCAATTCGGAATTGTCACCCGCTTCGATCTCGCGCGGACCTTCCTCGGGCGCGGCCGCTACTGGACGACCGCCTACCTCGTGGACGGCCTCCTCATTGACAGCGGATGCGCCCACACCGCGCGTGAACTGGCGGACACGCTGCGCGGCATCCCCTTGACGCGCCTCGTCAACACCCACACGCACGAAGATCACATCGGCGCGAACGGACTCCTGCAACGCGAACATCCGTCCCTGCAAATTTTCGCCCACCCGCTCGCCCTGCCTGTCCTGTCCGACCCGCGCGGCAAGCAGCCCCTGCACCCCTATCGCAAGGTCATGTGGGGCTGGCCTGAGTCATGCAACGCCAGTCCGCTCGCGGATGAGTCGTGGATCGAAACCGACCACAATCGTTTTCAAGTTCTCTACACGCCTGGACACAGTCCCGACCACATCTGTCTCTATGAACCAGACCGCGGCTGGCTGTTCACAGGCGACCTCTTCGTCGGCGGCTCGGACCGTGCCCTGCGCGAAGGCTACGACATCTGGCAGATCGTCGCCTCGTTGAAACGCGTCGCCGCGCTGCCGTCCACCGTGATGTTCCCCGGCTGCGCGCGCATCCGCGAAAATCCGAAAGACGAACTCGAAGCGAAGATTCGCTACCTGGAAGATTTCGGAGAGAAGGCGCTGGAACTCCACCGCAAAGGCTGGGACGTGAACGCCATCGTCCAAGCCTTGTGCGGAAAGCCGATGTTCATCGAATTCGTCACGCTGGGAAATTTCGCGCGGCGGCATTTGGTGCTTTCGTATCTTACGACACCGCCTCCACCGTCTTCCGCATCCGTGTCGTCACGAAGAACACCATGAACAGCGAGAACAGGTACAGCGCGCCATAGACCGTGTAATAGCCCTTCTCCGCGAGGAAAAAGACAGGGGTGAACGCGGTGAACAGCGCGAACTCCAGCCACATCCAGACGCGGTGTTTGCCCATGAATTCGCCGTCCGTGTTTGATTTCCGCGCCCAGGCTCCCAACACCCACAGATACAGCCCGAAGAAAAGAAACTCGGCCGGTTCCATCAGCCTCATCCACCATTCTGGCGGCGCGACGCGCGCCCAGAAATTGATCTCGCCTCCCAGCGGCCAGAACAACTCCACACCGTTGAACCAGATCAACAGGTCCAGCAGGCTGTGGAGCAAAATCCCCATCCCAAGGCCGATTCCCAAGTTGTTCCAGCGCGCGTCCTTTTTCCAGACGCCGAGGAAATAGAACGCAGCCACTACCGCTACCACAAAGAACATACTATGCGTCGCGGTGCGGTGGATGCCCTCGATGGACGCGCCTGCCAGCGTCGCGGCCGCCACGCCCAGGTTGTCCATGTCGGGGACGAAACTTCCGAGCAACACGCCGAGCAACAACCTTTCACGCGCGCCCGTCCACTTGCGCGTCGCCATCCCGACCATTCCGTGCATACCTGCCTGTGCCATTCGTGCCTCCTTTCCTGATCAATACAACCCCGCTCCTGGTATAACGGCCTCATTTCCAGGAAAGTGTCCAAAAGAATGGGCTAAAAATTGGACACCCCCATTTCCAGACACTTCTCTCACAAGCAGACCTTCTCTGGCATAATGGGGAAATGCCGAAAAAATCCGCCCATACCACCGCCCTCCTGCTGGCCGTCTTCATCACCTTTCTTTGGTCAACCTCCTGGGTTTTGATCAAATTTGGCCTGCGAAACCAACTGCCCGCGCTTTCGTTCGCGGGCTTGCGCTATTTCACCGCGTTTCTATTTCTCGCCGCGTTCGTGTTTGCCAATCCCAAAGAACGCGTCGAACTTGGAAATCTCACCCGCGCCGATTGGGGCTGGCTGTCCCTGCTGGGACTGACCGTCATCACGCTGACGCAGGGCGCGCAGTTCATCAGTCTCGCGTACCTGCCCGCCAACATGGTCAGTCTGATTCTCAACACCACTTCCATGTTCGTCGGCCTGGCGGGAATTTTCCTGCTCAAAGAAATCCCCTCGCGCCTGCAATGGTTCGGGATTGCGTTGACCATCGCGGGCGTGTGCGTTTATTTCCTTCCGCTTTCAATTTCAGGCGTGGCTGTTTTTGGAATCCTCGCCGCTGTTCTCACCATGATCGGCAACACGGCCTCCTCCCTGCTCGGACGGAAAGTCAACCTGCAGGGGCGTCTCTCCCCGCTCATCGTGACCCTCGTCAGCATGGGCATTGGCTCGATCGTTTTGCTCCTCGCCGGCGGAGTCACGCAGGGATTCGGCCGCCCCTCGCTCGAAGATTGGGGCATCATCATCTGGCTGGCCGTCGTCAATACGGCCTTTGCTTTCACCGTTTGGAATCGCACGCTGCAAACCCTCTCCGCCGTCGAATCCAGCATCGTCAACAGCCTGATGATGCCGCAGATCGCCATCCTGGCGTATCTCTTCCTCGGCGAAACGTTGAACGCCAAAGAGATCCTGGGGTTGCTGCTGGTCGGAGTGGGCGTGCTTGTGGTACAGTTGCGAAAACGATGAACGCCCTCTCCTCTCCTTTCACCTTTTCGCAATCTTCCCTGCAGGACTATTTCGACTGCCCGCGCCGCTTCGAATTGCGCTACATTGACAGATTGAACTGGCCCGCAGTGGAAGCCGAACCCGCGCTGGAAAACGAACGCCGCCTGCGCGAGGGGACGTACTTCCACCGCCTCGCCCAACAATTCCTGCTGGGCCTGCCCGCCGAAAAATTGACTCGCCTGGCGACATCTTCCGACCTTGCCCGTTGGTGGGACAACTTCCACCAAACTTTTTCCTCCCCTTCCGGCCTCGGTTCACTCCACCCCGAAGCGGTTCTCTCCGCCCCGATCGGGAACCACCGCCTGCTCGCCAAATTCGACCTGATCGCCGTCCGTGATGGAAAAGCGACGATCTACGATTGGAAAACGTATCACAAGCGGCCAAAGAACGAGTGGATGGCCGCGCGGATGCAGACGCGCGTCTATCGCTACCTGCTGGCCGCGGCGGGGGATCATTTGAACGACGGAAGTTCGTTCCCGCCCGAATCCATCGAGATGATTTACTGGTTCGCCGAATATCCGTCCGAGCCGGCGGTCTTTCGTTACGACCAGGCCGCGTTCAAACGCGACGCGTCCACCTTCGAGAAATTGATCGCCGAGATCGAAGCGCGTGAAAAGTTCGAGTTGACTGAGGATGAGGGGAAATGCCGCTACTGCCCATATCGCTCCTATTGCAAGCGCGGCGCGGCCGCGGGCGATTGGCGCGAGGCGGAAGCCGAAGCCGAGGCCTACGAGACATTCGACATCAACTTCGAGCAGATCGGGGAGATTGCGTTTTAGGCCCTCACCCCCGGCCCCTTCGCGAAGCGCCCCTTTGGGGCTCCCGATTACGGGAGAGGCAGGCTGATTAGCCGGAAACCCGTTTTCACCGAGAAGACGGGTTTCCGGCTATTTTTTGAAATAGATCCCCAGGTGGTTGGCGACAGGCCGTTCGCGGCCGGGGAGGTATTGATCAATGGGGGAATTCAGGACGCGCGGCTTTCCGTTTCCCCCGCGAATGACCAGCGTGGACGAGCCGCCGCCATCCAGGTTCATGGCGTCGTGCGCGCCGAGGTCGAGCATCAATTCCGCCAACTCAGCCAGAGTAATGCCTTCGCTGTAGAAGGGCTGGCGTCCATCCACCACGACGATGAAGAAATATTTCCCGTTTTTGGAATAGCCCACCGCCGTGCGCGGGTGAACCTGCGAATCGTTCAACCCATCCACGGGGGAGCCGCCCATGAGGAGGCGCGTCTCGCCGGAGATGGCATCCCAGGTCTTGTTGGGCGCGTCGAAGGAGAGGCTGTTCTGCGGGGAAATGTAGAGGGTGGGAAAAGGCCGCTCGGGTTCGCGCCCGTAGACGGTCCCGCGCGAGGCGGCCTCGCCGCGCGGCGCGACGGGATCGCCCACGCGCGGGTAATAGTCCGCGGGGCCGCGCGACCACCAGGGCGCGAATCCGTCCCCGTTGACGGCGATGTCGAGTTCGAATTCCTCGAGAAACTGGGAGGTGGTGCGCGCCTTAAGGGGCTGGTCGCTTTTGGGGTTGTCGGGCGGGGTGATGAAGAAATGCAGCCCCTTGGTGTGCGTGTTGATCTTGAGAACGTGAATCACCATCGGCCGCGGGGAAATGCGCGCGATGCGCTGATATTCCACGCCCTGGCGCAGAGTCTGTTTGACTGGCACAGGCGCGGGGCGTCCATGCAGGTAAAGCAGCGGCGCGCCGATGCAGAGGCCGATCAATAGCAACAGAGCGATTGGCAGGCAAGCCTTGCGAAGTTTCGATTTCATGCCTGTCATTCTAGCAAGGGGATATTAACCGCAGATAAAAGGGATGAAAAAAGAAACCCGCTTCCATAAAAAGCAGGCTTCAAACCTGATCACTGATCACTGGCCCTCCGCCTCCCTCATCGCTTTGAAAGACGCAATCGCCACCTCCAGCATCTTCGCGTCCGGTTCGCGCGTCGTCAGCCTTTGGAGCGCGAGGTTGGGTTTGATCATCCACTGGACGAGGCGGCTGTCGAGGTGGTTGGCCGTCCAGCGGATGTATTCGACGGCGACGCCCGCCAGCACGGGGATGAGCAGGACGCGGCTGAGGAGTCTCCACAGCATCGGCAGGGGACCGAGCAGGACGAAGACGAGGATCGAGAGCAGGACGAGGGTCAGGAGGAAGGCCGTGCCGCAGCGCGCGTGTTCGAGCGGGAATTTCGCCACCGATTCGGGCGTCAGTTCCGCGCCGGCTTCGTAGGCGTTGATGGTCTTATGCTCCGCGCCGTGATAGCCGAAGAGACGTTTGATATCGGGCATAAAGCCGATGGCCCAGATGTAGCCGACCAGCAAGGCGAGTTTGATCGCGCCCTCGATCAGGTTGCCGATCCACAACCCGGATGTGGATGCCGCCTCTTGCAGCGCGGGCGCGGGCAACACCCCCCCGCCCCCTCCCGCCGCGGGGACGAAGAGCGCCTCCACCCAGCCGCCGACGGCCGCGGGAAGCAAAAAGAAGAGTCCGATACCGAAGGCGAGGGACAGGCCCAGGGTCAGGTAAAGAGGCGCTCCCTCCAGTTTTTCATCCTCGCCTGTTTGTGTGTTGGCAGAAAGGGTCAGGGCGCGCATCCCCAGCCCCAGCGCGTCCCACAACAAAATGACGCCGCGCAAAAACGGGACTTTGGCGATGCCCGACTGGTAAACCCTCGCCAGTTTTTCCGTGTGGATGGCGATGTTTCCATCGGGGGCGCGCATGGCAATGGCGCAGGCTTTCCGCCCGCGCATCAGCACGCCTTCGATGACGGCCTGCCCGCCGTAAGTGATGATGCGATCTTCCATTCGTGTCTACCTGTAGGTTTTTCGAGTTTCGGCGTCCCATGTCTCCCGACAGGACCGCAAATAAGATGCAACTTACGCAGAGAATTTCCATGAAACTCTGCGATTTCTGCGGTCTCGGCGGTAAAAAACGCCGAGGCCGCGCGCAAGGGGAGGAGCGCAAATTATAAGGCAAAAGAGGCGCTGGCGCCGCACTTAAACGCGATCGGAATTGTTGCCGCAGACACTCGCGCCTGGCGCGCCAGCGCTCAGTTTATCTTGACAAAATAGAACACCTGTTCTATAATCTCCCCCAGTTCACCCATCCAAAGGAGATCGAGATGAACACTGCCTACAAATACAAACCCGGCGACGGCATCGGCGCGCTCTGGCGCAGTCTCAGCCGCGGGCGCAGGTTCAACCGCGGCGCGGCCTGGGGGGCGATGATCATCGGCGCCCTGCTGGCCTTCGAGATCTTCAACTTCAGCACCACCCAGTTCGCCCTGCTCGACCTGCTCGGCAATCTACAGTTCGCCGGAATGCGCTGGGCCACCATCCTCGCCATCGCCTTCTGCGGCATAGATTTTGCCGGCATCGCCCGCATCTTCACGCCCGAACAGGGGCGCGACGAACCGGCCGAGGTCTGGTATCTCTTCGGCGCGTGGCTGCTGGCGGCGGGCTTCAACGCCAGCCTCACCTGGTGGGGCGTCTCGGTGGCCATCGTCAACCACTCCAGCGCGGCGGCGGGCACGGTCGTCAGCAACGCCACTCTCACCAAAGTCATCCCCGTCTTCGTGGCGGTCATGATCTGGCTGATCCGCGTGCTCATCATCGGCACCTTCTCGCTGGCGGGAGACCGCCTCTTCTCCACCGCCGGCGGCTACAACTCACGTCCCTACCAGCCCAGCGCGCCCACGCCGAGCGCTACGCTTCGCCCGGCCTCCAGCCTCGGACGCCCCGCGCCCAAGCCCATGACACAGAGCAGTTTCTCCCCCTCCCCGCGCCCCGAACCGACCTATCACTCGCTCGGATTCGACACCTCAAACCGCCAGCGCGAGCAATAACTTCCCCTCGCCTCTCGCGGGACGCGGACCTGAATCCTGACCCCCGGCCTTAACCTCGCCCGCGCCCCTTCCCCTCAACCCATGCCCCGTCCTCGCGTCGACCCGTACCCCGAAACCTGGACAACCGCTTCTCCCGAGGGAAGCGGTTGTTCGTCTGGGTTGCTCCTGCCGCCGCTGGCGACCCTGCTCGTCAGCGGACTTCTGGCCTTGTTCGCCTACAGCCCTTTTGTGACAGTGCGCGCCTCGCCGCTTCCGCCCTCCGCAATCTCGTCTTCGTCTCAGCCGGTATTCAATCCTGGCGCTCCCGACGACTCAATCAATCCAGCCAACCCTGCCGGCCTCAGCAATCCCGGCGATCCAGCCAGCATCGCCAATCCCGGCAATCCAGCCAATCCTGCCGGTATCGTCAATCCCAGCGATCCAGTCAACCCCGCCAGTCTCTATCCTGGCTACACGCAAGTCCTCTCCCCCATTTTCACGCCCGAAGTCCAATACTGGGGGACGCGGCTCCTCGCCTGGTCTGCCGAATTCGGCCTCGACCCCAACCTGGCCGCCACAGTGATGCAAATTGAATCCTGCGGATATGCCCGCGCCCTCTCCCGCTCCGGCGCGATCGGCCTCTTCCAGGTAATGCCCTTCCATTTCGCCGTCACCGATTCTCCCTTCGATCCCGATACCAACGCCCGCCGCGGTCTGGCCTATCTCGCCCGTTCGCTCGAACGCGCCGGGGGCGACCCGCGCCTGGCGCTGGCCGGTTACAACGGCGGGGTCGGCGTCATCGGCCGCGGCGAGGGAACCTGGTCCGCGCAGACCCAGCGGTACGTGTACTACGGCGCGCCCGTCTACACCGACGCGTCCGCGGGGTTGGCGAGCAGTGAAATGTTGAATGAGTGGTATTTGAAATATGGGGTGAGTCTTTGCCAGAAGGCGCATGAGAGTCTTGGATTGCCATGAGAAATCCCGAAGTAGAACTTCAGGATTCCTGCATCCATCCACAACTATCTGACTATCAGACCATTCGACTATTTGACTAACGGAAGCCAGACGGCAAAAGTTGTTCCCTGCCCCTCGCTGGAATTGACCTCGATCCTTCCCCCGTGCTGTTCCACGATCCAGTGCGCGATGGACAGCCCCAGCCCAAAGCCCGCCGCGCCCGAACGCGTGCGCGATTTTTCGGCGCGGTAGAAGCGCTCGAAGATATGGGGCTGGTCTTCGGCGGGGATGCCGGGGCCGGTATCGCGCACGATCAATTTGGCGTGATCCCCGGCGCGCCCCAGGCTGAGGAACACTTCCCCGCCCGCAGGCGTGTACTGGATAGCGTTGGCGATCAGGTTGAGAAGCACCTGCTTCAAGCGGTCGCGGTCGCCGGTGACCTGCAACTGGTCAATCTCCGTCAGATTCACGCGCACTTTGCTGCCTGCCAGCACCTGCATTTCAGGGATGACCTCGAACAGGAGGGAGTCCAGTTCCACCGTGGATTTCGTCAGGGGGAGGGAACCGGCCTCGGCTTTGGCAAGCAGCAACAGGTCCGTGACGAGGCGGGTGAGGCGGCCGGCTTCCTGGTCTATGCTGTCGAGCGAGTCGGGGTCGAAATCCTTCATGCGCCGCATCAAATCCACGTTGCCTTTGATGACCGTGAGCGGGGTGCGGAGTTCGTGGCTCACGTCGGCAATGAAGCGCTGTTGGGAGGTGAAGAGGGCTTCGAGGCGCTCGAGCGTCTGGTTGATGGCGTGAACGAGTTGCCCGATCTCATCCTCGGAGGAGCCTTCGTAGGGGACGCGGCGCGAGAGGTCGTCGGCGCGGTTGATCTGGTCGGCTGCGCGCGTGATGGTTTCGAGCGGCGAGAGGAACTGGTTTGCCGTCCCCTGCGATGCGAGGGCGGCAATCGCCACACCCAGCAAGGTGGCAAAGGTCAGCACGGAAAACAGGGTGCGGCGGGCCGAATCCACCACGTCCAGGTTGGTGGCCACCTGGATCACCCCCACGCGGCGCCCCTCGGAAACGAGCGGGACGCTCAGGACGCGCAGGTGGATATCCTCATCGAAGGTGACATCCCGGTAGGAGGGATAAACGGCGCGGAAGCCGATGGAATCGAATGGCGCGTTGATCTCCGCCAGGCCGGGCGAGGCCCCCGCCAGTTTTGAGCCATCCCAGACTTGTATAAGGAAGTTGGAGGTGAGGCGCAGGTTGGGAGTGACAATCCCCCTCATTTCGCCCGACTCGTTCACACGGGCTCCTCGGGCGAGTTGCTCGGCGGTCTTCTGGAGGGAATCGTCTATCTGGTTGTACAACAGGACGGTGACGACCACATAAGCCACTATGCCAAAGAAAACGAAAAGCCCCCCAAGCAGGACAATATTCAGGAGCGTCAGGCGGTCGCGAAGAGACAAGGGATTTGCGATTTACGATTGACGGATGAACTGCGATTGGCGATCCGCGATTCAGGGGTTTTCGCGCATGACGTAGCCCACGCCGCGCACGGTGTGGATGAGGCGCGCCTCGCCGCCCTCCTCCAGTTTCTGACGCAGGTAGCGCACGTAGACCTCCAGCACGTTGCTCTCGCCGCCGAAATCGTAGCCCCAGACGCGGTCGAAGATGACCTCGCGGGTAAGCACCTGCTTGGGATGGCGCAGGAAGAGTTCGAGCAGTTCGTATTCCTTGGCGGTCAATTGGATGAGGCGGCTGCCGCGCGAGGCCTGGCGCGAGCCGGTGTCGAGGGTCAGGTCGGCAAATTTGAGCACCGGGACGCGGTCGGGCTGGGTGCGGCGCAGCAGGGCGCGCACGCGCGCCAGCAATTCATCCAGGTTGAACGGTTTGACCATGTAATCGTCGGCGCCGGCGTCCAATCCCTGAATGCGGTCCTGGACGGCGTCCTTGGCGGTCAACATCAAAATCGGAATGGAGCCGCTGGCGGTTCTCATGCGGTGGCAGACTTCGAGGCCGTCCATGCCCGGCAGCATCCAATCGAGGATGACGAGATCGGGCTGGTGATCGCGCGCCAGCATCAGGCCGCTGCGACCTTCGGTGGCGGTGTCCACGGTGTAGCCTTCGTAGGCCAGCCCGCGCTGGAGGATCTTCAGGATGGCCTGGTCGTCTTCGATGATCAATATTCTTTCGTTCATACGGGTCCTCATTTCGAAATCAGAGGCATCGTGATGGCGATATTGGCAGGGAAGGAGTTTCCCGGCGGGAACCTCCGGTCTTGCACCTGAATTTTAGCATAGATTACCCCCATGAGATCGTGGATCGAACGCGGTGCGCGCACTTTGTCTTTCGCGCGACAACCGGTTTTGGCGTGAGCAGTTACAATTGAACCATGCCATCCTTTCCTACAGTTGCTTTCGTCGCCCTCGGCGGCGCGGTGGGATCGGTCTCCCGCTACCTGCTCGGCGTGTGGATTCAAGCCGCCAGCCAGAGCGTTGACTTCCCCTTCGGCACGCTGGCGGTGAATCTCATCGGTTGTTTTGTGATCGGCCTGTTCAGCCAACTTGCCGAAGCGCGCGGCGCGTTTACGCCGGAGACGCGCGCGCTGGTTTTCTTTGGCGTTCTCGGCGGGTTCACCACCTTTTCCTCGTTCGGCAACGACACGATGAATTTGCTGCGCGACGGCCAAACGGTCGACGCGCTGCTGAACGTCGGCGCGAATGTGATCCTCGGTCTCGCGCTCGTCTGGCTGGGGCGGACGGCCGCGTTTTGGATTTGGAGATAAACCATGCAACTTCCACAAGAAGGATATTTGCTCCGCATCCTCATCGGCGAGTCGGACAGGCACGAGCATAAGCCGCTCTACGAGTGGATCGTCCTGCAGGCCCGCGAGCAGGGACTGGCGGGCGCGACCGTCCTGCGCGGGATGATGGGATTTGGCGCGAACACGCGCAAGATCCAAACCTTCCGCTTCGACACGCTCTCGGGGGATTTGCCGATTGTGATCGAGATTGTGGATACGCAGGAAAAATTGGAAAAGTTTCTAGACCTGATCGAACCGCATATCAAAGCGGGACTGGTCACGCTCGAAAAGGCGCAGGTCAGATTTTATCGCTTCGAAAAACCTGCGGATCATCTGTAAACAGGCGGACTGAAAATTGACGACAAATTGGCTCGAAGTCTCCCTCCTCGTGGACGGCGAACTGGCGGAAGCGGTGGCCGACGTTCTCGCGCGTTTTGCTCCCAACGGCGTCGTCACCGAAAGTACGGGCGTGAAGTTTCTCGACGAGGAAAACGAAGGCGTGGCGGCAGGACCGATCAGCGTGCGCGCCTATCTCGAAGTGGACGACCAGATCGAAGAGACGCGGCAGAAATTGGAAGAGGCGTTATTTTATCTCGGCATGATTCAACCCATCCCCGCGCCGACCTACAAGCAGATTGCCGATCAAAACTGGATGGAAGCGTGGAAGAAACACTACCAACCCATCCCGATTGGCAGGCGGCTGATGATCGTCCCCGCGTGGATGGACTCGCCCGAACCGCATCGAATCGCCATCAAGATCGACCCGGGCATGGCGTTTGGAACGGGAACGCATCCGACGACGCAGTTGTGCCTGGAAATGATCGAGGAGTTCATCGAGGAAAGAAGAAAGCATGCCCTGAGCAAAGTCGAAGGGAAGAAAGAAAATTCATCTTTCATCTTTCCTCTTTCATCCATGATTGACATCGGCTGCGGTTCGGGAATTCTTTCGATTGCGGCCTCGAAACTCGGCGCGCAATCCGCCCTCGGCGTGGACGTTGATATCGAATCGGTTCGCAATGCGCGAGAAAACGCCGACAAGAACGGCATCGGCGCGGAGTTCGTCGTGGGGCAGGGATCGGTGGAGGAGACGCGCGCGGGCAGGTTCGGGATCGCGTCCGCGCCGCTGGTGACGGCGAACATCCTCGCGCCGGTCGTCGTCCGTCTCTTCGACGCGGGGCTGGCGGATCTGGCGGAGGCGGGAGGCGCGATCATCCTGAGCGGGATCCTGTCCGGGCAGGCGGAAAAGGTCATCGAGGCCGCGCAGGCAAAAGGTCTGGTTTTGAGCGAGAAACGCCAGCGGGGAGACTGGGTCGCGCTGCGCTGCGGGAAGCCGGGCTCCTGAGAAGGTTCCCTCCTGTCCGAACAGTACGGCTTTGGGTCGCCTGCGCATCATCCCTTTCATCCGTGACTACCAATGTCACATTAGACAACCGTTCTAACTTTTCGGTGGCGCAAGCGCGATTTTCGTGCGCGAGTTCTATTGCGGTCTGTTTCCATGCGCAGCAATCCGCTGATATACTTCAAGCCGTATTCGCTGGTGTCTCTCATCTTGGTGCGAAAATATCGCCCAAAACGCTTGTAAAACTCAACCAACCGTTCTCCAAGATTGACAATCTGATTTCAATGAAAATAGAAACACAGAGAAAGTAATTGTGACCCGAATTAGCCCAAGTAGCAACAAATTAGCATCAGTAAATGACATCAAAAGGTACAAATGACGACCCCTCCCTCCTCCCCCACCCTCCTCCGCCCCTCCCGCCCCGTCGGGTTCATCGGCTACGGCGCGTACGTGCCGCGTTATCGTCTCCCCGCCAGGGAAGTCGCCCGCGTATGGACAGGCGGCAAGTCCGCTGGCCTGCCGGTCAAAGAGAAAGCCGTCCCTGGGCTGGACGAAGACGTGATCACCATGTCCATTGAAGCGGCCAAGAACGCCATCGCCCGCGCGGGCATTGACGCGTCCGAGTTGCGCGCCATCTGGGTCGGGTCTGAGTCGCACCCGTATGCGGTCAAACCCACCTCCACCGTCGTGGCCGAAGCGATTGGCGCGTCCGCGCACATCCAGGCGGGCGACTGGGAATTCGCCTGCAAAGCGGGGACGGAAGCCATCGTCGCCGCGATGGGGTTCGTCGGCTCGGGCATGGCCGATTACGCGCTCGCCATCGGCATGGACACCGCGCAGGGCAAGCCAGGCGACGCGCTCGAGTACACCGCCGCGGCGGGCGGCGCGGCCTTCATCGTGGGAGCCGCCGAGAACGCGCTGACCGTCATCAACGCCTCGTACTCCTACGTCACCGACACGCCCGACTTCTGGCGGCGCGAGTACCAGAAGTACCCCGAGCACGGCGTCCGCTTCACGGGCGAACCTGCCTACTTCCATCACATCACGGCATCCGCCAAAACGTTGATGGAAGCGCTCGGCGCGTCCGCCGCGGACTACAAGTGGGCGGTCTTCCACCAGCCCAACACCAAGTTCCCGCAGCGCGCCGCCCAAATGCTCGGCTTCACCCCCGAACAGATCGCGCCTGGACTGCTCGTCCCCGTGATTGGCAACACGTACTCGGGATCGTCCATCATCGGACTGACCGCGATTCTCGACATCGCCCAGCCTGGTGACCGCATCCTGCTCGCCTCGTTCGGATCTGGCGCGGGATCGGACGCCTTCGACCTGACCGTTACTGACGCGATCACCGAACGCCGCGACAAAGCCCTCAAGACCCAGGATTACATCGCCCGCCGCACGGAGATTGATTACGCGACGTACGCGCGGATGAGGGGGAAGATTACGATGAAGTGAGGAAGTAATTGGGGAAATCGAATTGACCGTCTCAGTGGGATTACGGCGGCACAACGCGAAACAAGCGCGCCATCGCTGCGGCTATTGCCAGACGCAGGAGGTCGTCAGCGGCGCTGGCGGTCTGATCGTGTACCATCGTGCCGCTCTTCGCGGGCGTTTACAAAAAGGGCGCGGGAATCGGTCCCGCCATCACTCCTGTTCTTCGCCCCCGCCGAAGTGTCCACCTGGGTAGCCGACGCGCTGGAGACAGCGCAGCGACGATCTCCACGACTTCGCTGCCCGAAAACGTTGTTTCAATCCACGCTCCCCGTGAGGGGAGCGACCATATCAGGCGCGTGCAGTGCAAGCGCGGCGCAATAGTTTTAGTATCCTCAGCGGATCGTGGGGGACTTCAAGCGCGAACTCGCAACTCGTCAATAACACGCAATTGACGTTTCAGTATCCTCAGCGGATCGATGGTGGGTTCAAGTGACAGGAAAGCCTTCGAGGTTTTCGATGTACGAGGTTTCAGTATCCTCAGCGGATCGATGGTGGGTTCAAGCAAAAAACAATCAAATCTTTGTCAGCATCTTTTGATGTTTCAGTATCCTCAGCGGATCGATGGTGGGTTCAAGTCACATCTCGAAACAGATCGACCACGTGGTCTTCGAGTTTCAGTATCCTCAGCGGATCGATGGTGGGTTCAAGACCGTTGGCCACTCCTGCGCGCCCATCACGGTGTAAGTTTCAGTATCCTCAGCGGATCGATGGTGGGTTCAAGCTGGCCGGAGACGCAGGACAAACTAGCCGATTTGCTGTTTCAGTATCCTCAGCGGATCGATGGTGGGTTCAAGCTCGCACGCAATGACTGTCGTCCCACTCCCGCAGAAGTTTCAGTATCCTCAGCGGATCGATGGTGGGTTCAAGTAATCAGTGATCAGTTTTCAGTAAGCAGTCACCAAAGTTTCAGTATCCTCAGCGGATCGATGGTGGGTTCAAGTCAATGATGTCCGTCTTCGGCGACGTGGCCATCAACGTTTCAGTATCCTCAGCGGATCGATGGTGGGTTCAAGTATCAATCGTGGGCGTGACAGGCGCAGAAACAATGAGTTTCAGTATCCTCAGCGGATCGATGGTGGGTTCAAGCTAATTCCTGCCCGTCTGTAAATTTAATTTTCGAGTGTTTCAGTATCCTCAGCGGATCGATGGTGGGTTCAAGGTGCGGGAAGTTTGGTTACAGTCAATACGGAAACATGTTTCAGTATCCTCAGCGGATCGATGGTGGGTTCAAGTTTTCGACCATGAACCGAGCGACGCGGACGAAATGGAGTTTCAGTATCCTCAGCGGATCGATGGTGGGTTCAAGCACCGAACACTCGGAACATGCCGCCGAAAAATGAAAGTTTCAGTATCCTCAGCGGATCGATGGTGGGTTCAAGTGTCGCGCCAGGCGGACGATCAGGAGGTGAAGTGATGTTTCAGTATCCTCAGCGGATCGATGGTGGGTTCAAGGATATGAAACCTTTGCCGCCGCCGAGGCCGATGTTCGTTTCAGTATCCTCAGCGGATCGATGGTGGGTTCAAGCGAGAAGTTTTAGAAGTTCGGGGGGCGGCGCGGGGAGGTTTCAGTATCCTCAGCGGATCGATGGTGGGTTCAAGCTTGTCAGATGGATGTTCCGCCTCGCCGAGAATTTGCTGTTTCAGTATCCTCAGCGGATCGATGGTGGGTTCAAGCATTTCTACTTTGGAAATCAGGTGACATTTCTACTTTGTTTCAGTATCCTCAGCGGATCGATGGTGGGTTCAAGTTTTTAGCGCGGCAGTTTCGGACAGTGCCGTATCTAAGTTTCAGTATCCTCAGCGGATCGATGGTGGGTTCAAGCGGGATTCTCCGGCCGCAAGGAAGAATGGCAAGTGAGTTTCAGTATCCTCAGCGGATCGATGGTGGGTTCAAGCAATCCATGCACAGCAGAGCCAACATCAGCAATGTGTTTCAGTATCCTCAGCGGATCGATGGTGGGTTCAAGAGAGCCAGAACCAGCGGGGATGGTATTGAGAACAAAGTTTCAGTATCCTCAGCGGATC
>DAOUMJ010000076.1:0-5779 GCA_034411715.1 Anaerolineales bacterium
GTACCGCAAGATTTAACTTGCGCCCTCACAAGAGCAACATGAATGTTGCAGTACCGCAAGATTTATCTTGCGCCCTTACAAGGGCAACATGAATGTTGCGATACTGGGTAGTAATGCAAGATTCATCTTGCGACTCGCGGAGGCAACATAAATGTTGCGGTACTAACGAGAAAGATTTCAAGGAGACTAACAACATGGCAGATTTACCAAAGCACGCGCAAGCCGTCGTCATCGGCGGCGGGGTGGGAGGCGCAAGCATCGCCTATCATTTGGCGCTCATGGGGTGGAAGGACATTGTCGTTCTCGAACGCCACGAATTGACGGCGGGGTCAACGTGGCACTCGGCGGGACTGGTCGGGCAAATGCGCTCGGATGCGAACCTGACGCGCATGATGCATTACAGCACCGACCTGTATCGCAAGTTGAAAGACGAAACGGGCGTGGACACCTCCTGGCGCGAGGTCGGCGGCGTGCGACTCGCTTCGTCGGCGGAGCGACTCGAAGAAACAAAACGACTCGTCGGGATGGCGCGCTCGTTCGGTGTGCCGATGGAGTTGATCACGCCCAAAGAGGCGCAGGCCATGTTCCCGCTGATGGACATCACGGGCGTCGTCGCGGCGGCGTACACACCCAACGACGGCAGCATTGACCCGACGGGACTCACCAACGCGCTCGCCGCGGGCGCGAAGAATCGCGGCGCGAAAATTTTTACGAACACGAACGTCGAAAAAATAAATTTGAAGAACGGACGCGTCAGCGAGGTGGTAACAGATAAGGGGACGATCCAGACCGAGGTCGTGGTGAACGCCTCGGGGTTGTGGGGACGTGAGGTGGGGAAAATGGTCGGGTTGAATCTGCCCGTCATCCCGATGGCGCATTTGTACATTATGACCAAGCCCATTCAGGGCGTCACGCACACATTCCCGAATCTGCGCGATCCCGATCTGCTCGTCTATTGGCGCGAAGAGGTCGGAGGGCTGATCACGGGCGGGTACGAGCGACAGCCCGCGACGTTCGGCTTGAACGGAATCCCGCGCGACTTCAAATTCCAACTTTTGAATCCCGATTGGGATCGCTTCGCGCCGCTGATGGAAAATTCCATCCGCCGCGTGCCAGCCATCGAAAACGCCGAGATCGTCAAACTGCTCAACGGTCCCGAAGGCTTCACGCCCGACGGCGAGTTTCTGCTCGGTCCCACTTCCGTGAAAGGTTTTTGGGTGGCGTGCGCGTTCTGCGCGCACGGACTGGCGGGCGCGGGCGGGATCGGCAAAGTGATGGCTGAGTGGATCATCGAAGGCCATCCCGAATGGGACGTGTGGCGGCTCGACGTGCGGCGCTTCGGTCCCAATTACAACAGCCTCGACTACACCGCGGCGCGCACCATCGAAACGTACACGCAGTATTACGACATCCACTTCCCTGGCGAGGAGCGCATGTCGCGGCGCGGCCAGCGCCTCTCCCCCACCTACTTCCGATTGCGCGACCTGCGCTGTTCGTTCGGCGAAAAGTTCGGATGGGAACGTCCCAACTGGTTCGGCATCTACGAGGAGAAAGCGGATCACGGCCATGAACCTCGGGGCTGGGCGCGCCACAACTGGTCGCGCGCCATCGGCCACGAACACCTGATGACGCGCGAACACGCGGGCCTCTTCGACGAGACCTCGTTCAACAAGTTCGAAGTGCGCGGCGCGGGCGCGCTGAAATTCCTCAACCGCGTGTGCGCCAACGAAATTGACCAGCCCATCGGGACGGTCGTCTACACCCAATGCCTCAACAAACGCGGCGGGATCGAGTGCGACTTCACAGTGACGCGCCTCGGGGAGGAAAAATTCCTCATCATAACGGGAACCGCTTTCGGTCAGCATGATGCGTCGTGGCTCTCGCTGAACATGCCCGACCCTTCGACCCTTCGACAGGCTCAGGGCAGCGCTGCGGGTCTCGATACGGCGGACAAGCGCCGCCTACTCGACCCTCCGCTCAGGGCAAGCGACGCGGTCACCATCGAGGACGTCGGCTCGCAGTACGCGTGCATCGGCTTGTGGGGTCCCAAGGCACGTAAAATTTTGGAGAAGGTGACGGCCCACCAGGGCGACGTGTCGAACGCGGGCTTCCCGTACATGACCGCCAAGCCCATCACCGTCGGCGACGTCCCCGCGCTCGCTTCGCGCGTGACGTACGTGGGGGAACTCGGCTGGGAGTTTTACGCCCCGATGGAATACGGCGCGCGTCTCTGGGATACCCTTTGGGAAGCAGGCGCGCCCGAAGGGATGGTGGCCGCGGGTTACAAAGCCATTGACACCTTGCGGCTCGAAAAGGGTTATCGCTACTGGAGCAGTGAGATCAGCCCCGACTATAATCCGTACGAAGCAGGTTTGGGATTCGCGGTTAAACTTGACAAGCCCGACTTTATCGGTAAAGAAGCATTGGTCGAAGCGAAGAAAAAAGGTTTGACGCGGAAACTGGTCTGCATGTCCATCGCCGACGACCGCACGATTGCGCTCGGCAAGGAACCCATCCGCGCGGGCGAGCAGATCATCGGTTGGGTGGCGGCGGGCGGGTACGGCTACTCGGTGAAGAAAAGCATCGCGTACGCTTATTTACCGTTGGAACACAGCAAGGTCGGCACGAAACTGACCATCGAGTTCTTCGGCGAACGCATGGCGGCGGAGGTGGTCGCCTCGCCGCTGTGGGATCCGAAGGGTGAGAGGATACGAGCATAGTTGGTTACTCAGCAGACCTCGGAAGTCTGGGAGACTTCCGAGGTCTGAGCAGGCAAGGTGTATGTCCGTGAATCCAAAGTTGAGCACTTACATCTAGCACATACAAATATAATAGGCAATAAAACATAAAGGATTTTGTTTATGGCTCCGAGAAAACCCAAAGCAGGAAGAACAAAAGGGAGCACTACTGTACGAGTGGCAATAATTACCACAATTGGAACAGTTTTAGTTGCATTGATAACTGGCTTTTTTGCTTTGGTTCAGAATCAATCTAAAAATCCGCCACCGCCTACTGCTTCTCCAACAGATACGTTAGAAATCTCTGTAATTCCGTCAACTTTGCCCACCTCCGATGCCCAACGGATTCTTTTTGACACATATCATGGCAGCTCATTAGTTGACAAATTTATTGGAGTTGGCGGTGCCAACATACCAAAAGGTTTTATATTTGAGCAAGCCAATAGCCCATTGACTCTGAATTACTTAAAGCAATATGATGTCTTAGTAATTTCTTTTTTTTATTACACAGATAAGGCAAGGTTTTCCCTGATAGAAATTGAAGCGATACGCGATTATATTAAACAAGGCGGTGGAGTTCTTCTTTTGGGACAAGGATGGGTATGGAAAAAATATAATACAGAAGACCCCCGAATTGAGGATTATCCCCTTAATCTTATTGCCAGTGGATCAGGTATACAATTTTCTGAAAATTTCATAAGCACAGTAAATGGAGTTGATTACAAACAAGCACCTCTTGTCTTTCATCGGCCTTTCATGGATATTGAACATCCTGTTGTCAACGGTGTAAAAATTGTTGCGTCCGTAGGCGCACCTGGAACATTGGTGGTCAATCAAACAATCAATTCAACAGCAACTGCCATCATTTGGGGAAACGAAAAAACTTTTGACTCTTCACTCACGCCTCATCCAATAGTTATGGCAGCAGCAAATATTGAAAAAGGCAGAATAATTGCAATTGGAACGACAGATTTTATTGTGCCCTTTATTGAAACTTATCCTGATGTCGACTATTCCAATATCTATGATCATTTGATCCTATTAGAAAATACGCTACATTGGTTGGCAAGGGAATGATCAAGTATGTCTTGCGGTATCATCTCACCCAACAAAGCGTTCAGATGGAGAACAACTTTGGCGTCTACCTCGCCAACAGGAGATAAACCTCGTTTGAAAGCAGAGCGAGGAAGAACACGATGACCAGCGGATGGAAAAGCGGATAATCGGATGGGGGGTGGCAGGGTGAGGAGTCGCCTGATCCGCTAATCCGCTTCAAATCCGTTGACCATTATCTCGCCGAAGAAGGCACGCGTCGTTTGAAACCAGATCGAGGAAGAACCGTCCACGAATTCCGACCACGAATAAACGAATTAGGGCGCGCAGATTCGGGTATTCGTGAATCCCATTCGTGGATGGAAGACCAGGCAAACATGCAGTCCAGCCAGACTTCGGAAGTCTGGTAGACTTCCGAAGTCTGAGGTAAGTGTCTATTCGTTGAATCCAAATTTAGGCACACGTTCAAGGAATAAATTATGGCAAAACCCTCTCCTCATGAAGTTGCTAACAGATTGTTGATATTGAAGTATGTGGTTGTCCAGGCACTGGCATTACCGCCACAGGATTTGCTTCAAAATCTTTATTCTCAATGGTCAAAGGAACAGCAACGTGAATTTACAAATGGCTTCACAGAACGTGCAAAGCAGGTGGTCACATCCCTCAAATCAAATAAACTTTGGAATCACATGACAAGAGAGGAACAAGAATTCCTCCAGTCCGCTCCGCCAAAGATAAAGTTCCAACAACATCTCAACGCCATGTGGCGTCTCGAATCCGCTGCCGTATTAATGTGGGCATTGGGATTAATTACAGATTTTCCCTCCTTCGGCAATCAATCCAATCCAGAAATTCTCAAGCAGATACCACACGAAAACATCGACAAGTTCATTAATGGCTCATTACTGCTAGCCGAAAATGAAATTGAAAATAAACGATCCCTCGCTGAGTTGTGGCATTGGCGGAGTAGAACTCGCCAATTAATTGAAGAAAAAAGAGTCCCTCCACAAGAACTGGGCTTTAACTCATTTGATCAAATTGTAGAACAGGTTGCCAATGAAGCATTTAGACAAGGGGATTTATCGCAGGTAATTGACAACGACTTTGTAGCAAAAGGGAAAGCCTACCGAGATTTGACCGATGAAGAATGGTCAGAGGTTCTTTCCATAACAATGGAGCGGCATCATGCATTAAACTGGATATGTGGTTATGCACAGCGTAATCAGTGGGACAAGACTCCCACAGAAACATAGGCCAGTCCCACAAAACGCCCAAGCGGACGAATGATTTCAAAAAGTCTGCCTCGCCAACAGGAGATATGCGTCGTTTGAAACCAGTTCGAGAAGGAACCATCCACGAATTTGGTCAGCGGATAGAAAACGGATAAACGGATGGAGGGCGGCAGGATGAGGAGTCGCCTGATCCGCTTATCCGCTTCAAATCCGTTGACCATCGTCTCGCCGAAGGAGTCGCTCATCGTTTGAAACCAGATCGAGGAAGAACCGTCCACGATGACCAGCGGATAGAAAGCGGATAAACGGATGGAGGGTGATAGGATGAGGAGTCGCCTGATCCGCTAATCCGCTTCAAATCCGTTGGTCACTGTCTCGCCGAAGAAGGCGCTCGTCGTTTGAAACCAGATCGATGAAGAACCGTCCACGAATGTGACCAGCGGATTGCCTTCGGCAAAGCGGATAAACGGATGGAGGGCGGCAGGCTGAGGAGTCGCCTGATCCGCTAATCCGATTAAAATCCGTTGACCACCGTCTCGCCGAAGGAGATACTCGTTGTTTGAATCCAGTTCGAGGAAGAACCGTCCACGAATTTGGCCAGCGGATTGCCTTCGGCAAAGCGGATAAACGGATGGAGGGCGGCAGGATGAGGAGTCGCCTGATCCGCTTATCCGCTTGGAATCCGTTGGTCACCGTCTCGTCAACAGGAGATGGCCGTCGTTTGAAAGCAGATCGAGGA
Organism: Anaerolineales bacterium; assembly: GCA_034411715.1. GTDB lineage: Bacteria > Chloroflexota > Anaerolineae > Anaerolineales > Villigracilaceae > Denitrolinea. The sequence continues at coordinate 5,763 of DAOUMJ010000076.1, forward strand.
AGAACCATCCACGAATT
>DAOUMJ010000077.1:0-4934 GCA_034411715.1 Anaerolineales bacterium
GGTACGAGTCGCATTTGAGAAACTTCAGACCGCCGGGAGTACCGCAACATTTATGTTGCCAACCGAAAGCGCAAAATGAATTTTGCGGTACGAGTCGCAATCCTATGAACAAAAAACAAATTCTCCTTATCGCTATCGCCGCGTTGATGGTCACGCTGGCCTGCGCCATCTTCGTCGGCGGGCCGGACTATCCGCAGCCGCCCATTCCCATTTCCGCCGAGGCGGTCATCGCCCTGCAGGAACAAGCCAAAGCCGCGCTCGCGGCGGGCGCGGCCAGCGGCGAGATCACGCTGCAGATCAACGAGGTCCAACTGACCTCCTACCTGGCCTACAAACTGTTCGAAAACCCGACGCCGATGTTCGTGGACCCGCAGGTTTACCTGCGCGAGAGCCAGATGACCATCTATGGCAGGGCGCATCGCGGCTACTTTTTCGCCAACATCCGCATCGTTCTGTCGGTGGGCCAGGATGAGGAGGGCCGCCCGCAACTACAACTGGCCTCCGCCGATTTCGGTCCCTTGCCGCTGCCGGAGGGCTTGAACAAGTCCATCACCGCCATCATCGAAGAAGCCTACACCGGCGCGCTCGGCCCGGTGGCGACGGGCTTCCGCATCACCTCCATCTCCATCGCCGATGGGATCATGACCATCGTCGGCAGGATCCGTTAGCGGGTGGATTATACCAAAGCGATCACGCGCCCGATGAAAGCCCGCTTCGTTTCTCTGACCTTCATCCTGCTCGCCGCGCTTCTGGCGGGCTGCCGCTCCCCGCAGTTCGGCGAACGCGTCGCGGTGACGGTCGCGGCCGACGGCGCCGAGACCCGCCTCGAGGTCCGCGCGGGAAGCACGGTGAACGAGGTGCTGCGCCAGGCGGGCATCCTGCCTGGCAATTTGGATTCCATCGAGCCGCCGCTCTACACCATCCTGAACGGCGGCGAGCGCATCCGCGTCACGCGCGTCGTCGAGACCTTCGTCACCGAAGAAGTCGAAATGCCCTTCGAGCGTCAGGTGGTGCGCAGCGACACCCTGGCCGAAGGCGAAACGCGCCTGCTCCAGCCCGGCCAAAACGGGCGGCAGGAACTGACCTGGCGCATCCTGACCGAAGACGGACAGGAGACCAGCCGAACGGTCGTCAAGACTACGGTGCTGCGGCAGCCGGTGGCCGAGATCGTCATGGTGGGCGCGCAGTCCGCCTTTGCGCCCCTTCCGATCCCCGGTAAACTCGCCCTGCTGGCGGGCGGCAACGCCTGGCTGATGGAAACTTCCACCGGCAACCGCAAACCGCTCGTCACCACCGGCGACCTGGACGGGCGCATCTTTACGCTCTCGCCGAAGGGCGATTACCTGCTCTTCACCCGCAAATCGCAAAAACCGGCCAGCGAGCAGATCAACACGCTCTGGGTGGTGCGGACGAGCGGCAACAACCCCGCGCCCCTGCCGGTCAGCGGCGCGGCCAACATCGTTCATTACGCCGAATGGACGCCGGGCGCCGCGTCCACCTTCAGTTACTCCACGGTGGAGCCGCGTCCCGCCGCGCCCGGCTGGCAGGCCAACAACGATTTTTACCGCGTCACCATATCGGGCGGCGTTCCCGGCACACCGCGGAAATTGATCGAGGCCAACAGCGGCGGCATCTACGGATGGTGGGGCATGACCTACGCCTGGGGCTCCGATGGCCGTCTCGTGTACGCCCGCCCGGACGAGGTGGGCATCGTGGATTTGGGAGGCGCTTCCTTCCGTACGATGCTGGATCTCGCGCCCCTGCAAACCAACAGCGACTGGGCCTGGATTCCCCCCGTGGCCTGGTCGCCGGAGGCGCGCACGCTGTTCGTGGTGACGCACGCGCCCGCCCCCGCCCCGTTGACCGCGGAGGGGTCGCCCTACTTCGACCTGGTTGCCGTCTCGATGATCAACGACGCCACCGTCAGAATGGCGCGGAACGTCGGGATGTTCGCCTATCCCTCCGTCTCGCCAGTGCGGATGAGCGGGAAGGAACGGAGTTACCAGGTGGCATATCTGCAAGCCATCTTTCCCACTCAAAGCGAAACCAGCCGTTACCGCGTGGCAGTGATGGACCGCGACGGGTCGAACCGCCGCGTCGTCTTCCCGCCCGCCGACGCGGTGGGCCTCGAGCCGCAGATCGTAGCCTGGGCGCCGCTGCCCGTGGAAGGCCAGGTAGGGGATTTCATCGCCGTCGTTTACCAGGGCAACCTGTGGCTGGTGGATACGGGCAGCGGGCAGGCCTTCCAGGTGACGAACGACGGATCGTTGGCGCGAGTGGATTGGAAATAACATTTTTGAGAGGAACCTTTCATGCGAATTTTGATCACCGGGGCCGCGGGCTTCCTCGGCTCCCACCTGTGCGACAGGCTCATCGCCGATGGACACACCGTCATCGGGCTGGATAATTTCATCACCGGCAGCCGCGAGAACATCGCCCACCTGATGGGCAACGAGAGATTCGAGTTCTACAAGCACGACGTTTCCAACTACATTTTCGTGCGCGGCAAAGTGGACGCGGCGCTGCATTTCGCCTCCCCGGCCAGCCCCAACCCCAAATCGCCTTCGGGATATTTCAACCTGCCCATCCAGACGATGAAGGCCGGGGCGCTCGGCACGCACCATTCGCTCGGCGTGGCAAAGGCCAACAACGCGAAGTTCCTGCTGGCCTCCACCAGCGAGATCTATGGCGACCCGCTCGTCCACCCGCAGGACGAGGAGTACCCGGGCAACGTGGACCCGGTGGGCGCGCGCGCCGTCTACGACGAGGCCAAACGTTTCGCCGAATCGCTGACGATGGCCTATCATCGCTATCACGGCGTGGACACGCGCATCGTGCGCATCTTCAACACCTACGGCCCGCGCATGGATCTGGAGGATGGCCGCGCCCTGCCCAACTTCCTCAAGCAGGCCCTGCTCGGACAGCCCCTCACCGTCTACGGCGACGGCCAGCAGACGCGTTCCTTTTGTTATGTAGACGACCTGATCGAGGGCGTCGTGCGCCTGCTGCATTCGGACGAGCATCGCCCGGTCAACATCGGCAACCCGGTCGAAATGTCCGTTTTGCAGTTCGCGGAGGCCATCAACCGCATGACCGGCAACACGGCCGGCTTCGTCTTCCTGCCCGACGAGCGCAGCGAACGCGACCCGCAGCAACGCCAGCCCGACATCACCCGCGCCCGCACGATCCTGGGCTGGGAACCCAAAGTCGGCCTCGAGGAAGGCTTGCGGCGCACCATTCCCTATTTCAAGGAAAAACTCGAACTTGCATGAGTAGTCACATTTTCAACGACGCGAACGAACGCGTCCGCTTTCTCAAATTTGCCGCCGTCGGCGCGATCGGCACGGTGGTGGATTTCGCCGTTTACAACGCGCTCAACCTCCTTTTGGGGCTGGCCCCGGTCTTTTCGCAGGCCGTCTCCTTTGCGATGGCGGTGGTCAACAACTTCCTCTGGAACCGCCACTGGACCTATCCCGAATCACGCGGCAAGGCCGTGCATCGCCAGATGACGCAGTTTGGGCTGGTGAATCTGGGCGGCTTGCTCATCCGCACGCCGATCATCGCCGGGCTGGAGAATCCGCTCGGGACGCTGACAGGCCGGCTGGGGGTCCAGGCCGAGGCGGCGGTGGTCGTCGGCCACAACGCCTCGCTGGCTATCGCCATCGGGATCGTCATGCTGTGGAACTATTTCGCCAACCGCTATTGGACGTATAATGATATTTGATGAACGCCGCATCCTCCTCCGCCCGATCCCCATTGATCCCCATCTACAACTCCAAAGGGGACGCCGAGGCATTTCTCGCCTATCCCCACCTGTTCAACCGCAACGGCGACTGGATCGGCTGGGTGACGCCGCAGCGGGACGTGTACTCGGCGCTGGGATACTACGTCGGCTACCTGACCGACGAGCCGCGCATCCTGCGGAAGCGGGCGACGTTCACGCTCAAGCCTCGACTTCAGCCGCCCGCGCCGCCGAAGAGGATTTCCCCGCCGGCCACCGTTCCGCTCGCGCCGATGATGCGCGAGATCACCTACAGCATCGTGGACGTGCTGCTCGAGGAGCCGGAACGCCTGCACACGCTCGACACCGGCGAATTCAGAGACGACCTTGACTGAAAAATGGGATGATGAAAAGGCTTTCTCTTTTCCTGTCCATCGCGCTCGCGCTCTCCGCCTGCATGCCTGCGCTCACCCCAGCCCTCACCCCTGGCCCACCTGCCCCCGTCAGGGGGTCTCCCGAAATCGGGAGAGGGGAGTCGGCCCTCACCCCCGGCCCCTCTCCCCAAGCGGGGAGAGGGGAGTCGGCCCTCACCCCCACCCGCCTGACACCTGACACCTCGCACCTGACACCCTCCCCCACCCCCGAGCCAAAGTTCCGCCTCGCAGACTTCATCACAGACCCGGAGCAACTCGCCGCCCTTAAGTCCCACCCCGGCCTGGAGCAGGCCATCACGCTCGCGCCCGACGGCACGTATTCGGCCTCCGTGACCGTTCTCGATACCGAAGGCCAGCCGGCCGCCGCGCCGATGGAAGTGACCCCCTCCACACTGCGCGAGAATCTGACGCTTGCCGGGAAAAACAAGTACGGCGATACGCCGGTGATGACGGCGGCTGACGGAACGAAGCTGTACTGGATACAGGAGTACAAGACGTGGTACGCAAAGACGGCAGATGCAGGCTCCATCCACGCCCCCTGGCGCATCCCCGACGGCCGGCCCGAAATCAGCAGCCGCATGGGGATCGTGGATCACCCCGAAGACTTCTCCCCGGCCGCCGTCGAGCGCTGGGGCAAACACCAGTACCAGAACGCGCTCGGTTTCCAGTGGCGGCCGGTGAATTACAACACCGGGGAAGGGAAGAAATTCGGGTACCTGGACAACATGACCATGTCTGCCAAAGACCTGACCCTGGACAATGCGCCCGTGCAGGTTCTG
>DAOUMJ010000078.1:0-5658 GCA_034411715.1 Anaerolineales bacterium
TGCGCCCCACCGCAATAAAACGAACGGGATGTTCATAACGATCGAACTTGCGCGCCACGAAGCGGATGACGTTGGCGTTGTACGCGCCCGCCAGGCCGCGATCGCCGCTGACGACCACGGCCAGCGTGTTCCTGATCTCGGCGCGCTTCGTCAATAAGGGATGCAGGGTCTCGCGCCCCGGCTGTTTGGCGACATGGGTCAGCACCTGCCAGGCCTTGCCCGCGTAGGCGCGCGTGGCGGTTACGGCCTGGATGGCCTTGCGCACCTTGCTGGCGCTCACGGCCTCCAGGGCGCGCGTCACCTGCGAGATGTTCTTTACGCTCCGAATGCGGAGCCGCATTTCACGCGCTGATGCCATAGGTTAGTTCCATAGTTTGATGGTTACGTAGTTCGGTAGTCGTTGTCACGTGACACCTGATACCTGGCGCCTGACACCTATTAACCCTGCCAGGAAACTTTGAACGCGTCCAACGCCTTCGTGAGGGCGGCGCGGTTCTCGTCAATGATGCGTTTCTCGGCTTCGATGTCCCTGCCGATTTCGGGATGAGTCGTTTCCATGGAGCGAATCAGGTCGGTCTCCCATTGGCGCATCTTTTCAATGGGGACCTGATCGGCATAGCCATTCGTCCCGGCAAAGAGAACGATTACCTGGTTCTCCAGCGACATCGGGGCGTATTGCGGCTGTTTGAGAATTTCCTGCATACGCTGGCCGCGTCCGAGTTGGGCCTGCGTGGCCTTGTCCAGGTCCGAGCCGAACTGGGCGAAGGCCGCCAGTTCGCGGAAGGCCGCCATGTCCAGGCGGAGGCGAGCCGCCACCTGCTTCATGGCCTTCGTCTGCGCGTCGCCGCCCACGCGCGAGACGGAGATGCCCACGTTCACCGCCGGGCGGATGCCGGCGTTGAACAGGTTGCTTTCCAGGAAGATCTGCCCGTCGGTGATGGAAATCACGTTGGTGGGGATGTAGGCCGAAACGTCGCCGAGCAGGGTTTCGATGATCGGAAGCGCGGTCAACGAGCCGCCGCTGCCTTTGACCCGGACGATCTTGTGACCGTCCGCATTAGGCATGGCCTTGAGCGCCTCTTCCGCCTCGTGCTTGGACAGCGGGCCGGTATAAAGCCTGCCGTCCACGCCGTCCGTCGGGGCGGCCTCTGCATCGGCGAATCCCTTCTTTACGATCACGTAATTGGTGGATAAGCGCGCGGCGCGCTCGAGCAGGCGGGAGTGGAGGTAGAACACGTCGCCGGGATAGGCCTCCCGTCCGGGCGGGCGGCGAAGGAGCAGGGAAACCTGCCGGTAGGCCCAGGCGTGTTTCGAGAGGTCGTCGTAGATCACCAGCGCGTCGCGCCCGGTCTCCATGAACTCCTCGCCGATGGCGCAACCGGCGTACGGAGCGATGTACTGCAGGGCCGCGGCCTCGTCCGCCGAGGCGACCACGATGATGGTGTGTTCCATGGCGCCATGCCGCTCGAGGATGCCCTGCGTGCGGGCAACCTGCGCTTTTTTCTGCCCAATGGCAACATAAATACAGACCAGGTTCTTGCCCTTCTGGTTGATGATCGTGTCAATGGCGAGGGCGGTCTTGCCGGTCTGGCGGTCGCCGATGATGAGTTCACGCTGGCCGCGCCCGATGGGGATCATCGAGTCGATGGCCTTGATGCCGGTCTGGACCGGGGTGTCCACATCCTGGCGATAGACCACGCCCGGCGCGATGCGCTCGATAGGACGATACCCGCTGAACTGAATGGGGCCTTTGCCGTCTATCGGCTGGCCCAGCGCATTGACCACGCGCCCGATCAGCCCGTCCCCCACCGGCACCGAGGCGATGCGCCCGGTGGCGCGCACGCTCATGCCTTCGGTCACTTCGGCGTAATCGCCCATGATGATCACGCCCACGCTGTCCTTTTCCAGGTTGAAGGCGATGCCCATCACGCCGTTGGCGAACTGCACCAGTTCCTGCGATTTGACGTTCGCCAGCCCGAACACGCGGGCGATTCCGTCGCCCGCCTCGGAAACCGTCCCGACATCGCTGACGCCGATCTCCGGCTCGAAAGCCTCGATTTGCTTCTGCAGGTCGCTGGTGATTTCCTTGATCAGATCCGTCATTATGCCTCCACACCGCACTTGGGGTTGCAGGTCTCGATCCGCCTGCGGGATTGGTGTTACGTACAACTGCCCGGATAGACTCTATCCGGGCATTCCGGGAACTTTCAGGGTTGGCGGGTCCCCGGCAATCCTCTGCTTTCATGAGCCGTCTATTTTCCATACAGCCCATTGGTGCCAGAATGTACTAATATACTAATGATAACTGAAAGGCGGGGGATTGTCCAGTTAGGTCTAAAATCCCTCCGCCGCATGCTCGCCCCACACTTCTCTCAGCGCATTACAAATCTCCCCGAGAGTGACATCGTTCTCCACACATTCGATGAAGAGCGGCATCAGGTTCTGTGTGCCTTTGGCGGCCTCCGCCAATTTGGCGAGCAACCGCTCGATCACTCTTTGATCTCTACTCTCTCGCAGCCTCTTCAATCTCTCCCTCTGCCCAATCTCGATCGCTGGATCAACCTTCAAACGTTCCAACGTGAGAACCTCATCCACCTGGAACTGATTGACACCCACCACCACCTGCTCGCCTTTTTCGACGGCCTGCTGCGCGGCGTAGGCGGCGTTTTGGATCTCGTTCTGCATGAAACCGCGTTCGATGGCTTTGAGCGCGCCGCCCATTTCGTCAATTTGACGGACATATTCGCTGGCGCGTTTTTCGATTTCATCGGTCAGACTTTCGATCAAATATGACCCCGCCAGCGGATCCACCGAGTCCGCCACGCCCGATTCGCAGGCGATGATCTGCTGCGTGCGGAGCGCGACGCGCACGGACTTTTCGGTGGGCAGCCAGAGCGCCTCGTCCATGCTGTTGGTGTGCAGGGATTGGGTCCCGCCGAGGACGGCGGAGAGGGCTTGCAAGGTCACGCGCACCACGTTGTTTTCGGGCTGCTGGGCGGTGAGGGTCGAGCCTGCGGTCTGGGTGTGAAAGCGCAACTGCCACGAGGAGGGCTTCTTCGCTCCGAATCGCTCACGCATGATCCCCGCCCATAAGCGGCGCGCGGCGCGAAACTTGGCGACTTCTTCGAGCAGGTTGTTGTGGGCGTTGAAGAAGAACGAGAGTTGACCCGCGAAGGAATCAATATCCAGTCCCGCTTTGATCGCGGCTTCCACGTAGGCGATTCCGTTTGCGAGGGTGAACGCCACCTCCTGCACGGCGGTGGAACCCGCCTCGCGGATGTGATAGCCGCTGATGGAGATCGTGTTCCAATTCGGGACTTCCCGCGCGCAAAAAGAGAATATGTCTGTGATGAGGCGCATCGAGGGCGCGGGAGGGAAAATGTACGTCCCGCGCGCCACGTACTCTTTGAGAATGTCGTTCTGAATCGTGCCGCGCAGTTGCTTGATGTCCGCTCCCTGGCGCTTGGCCACGGCGATATACATCGCCAGCAAAACACCCGCGGGCGCGTTGATGGTCATCGAGGTCGAGACCTTGTCGAGCGGGATCCGGTCGAACAACCGCTCCATGTCGCGGATGGATGAGATCGAGACGCCCACCTTCCCCACCTCCCCCTCCGCTATGGGATCGTCCGCGTCGTAGCCGATCTGCGTCGGGAGGTCGAACGCGACGGAGAGCCCGGTCTGCCCCTGGTCCAGGAGGAAGCGGTAGCGCTTGTTGGATTCGGCCGCGGTCGAGAACCCCGCGTATTGGCGCATCGTCCAGAAGCGCGAACGGTACATCGTCGGCTGGATGCCGCGCGTGAAGGGGTATTCGCCCGGGAAGCCGAGCCGCTCCTCATAGTCGGGATCAGGCTGCGAGGGAAGGGCGAGGCGGGGGAGTTCGATTCCCGAGGAGGTCTCGAAGCGTTCCTTCCGCTCGGGGAATTTGTCCAACGTTTTTTTCAGGATCGAATCCTGCCATTTCTGGAGCGAATCTTTGAGGGTCATGTTTCACCGTATGCTTTTGAGCCGCCCCAAGTATACAGCCAAACCGTCCTCTTCCAGAATGGACAAAAACAGGATTGATGGGCGATGAATGTCACCAGCGCGTGCGAGGACAAACGGAATCCCTACAAAACTGTAATCCAAAACCTTACCGATTTCCCATTGTTTCCACGCTATGGGGAGGATATAAAAACTGCGGATAAAACCATGAAAAGAATACTTGTAAAAATAATCACCCTTGTCCTTCTCCTGCATTCCCTGTCGGTTCAGCCCGCCCGCGCCGCAGGCGCCACGTATTACGTTTCCACCAGCGGCAGCGATGGCTACCCCGGCACCATGAACCTGCCCTGGCGCACCATCCAGAAGGCGGCCAACGTCGCCCAGGCCGGGGATACTGTCTACGTGCGCGGCGGAACGTATCGCGAAAAAGTAATCGTCAGCAACAGCGGCGCGGAGGGGAATTACATCACCTTCTCATCCTACCCCGGCGAGACCGCCGTCATTGACGTGAACGGCATCAGCATGACGAACTACCACGAAGGCGGATTCACCATCAACCACAAGAACTACATCCGGGTGATCGGCTTTCGGGTGATCAATTCCAAATCCACCGGCAACGGCGGGTTTGGGATCGTCTGCTACCAGTCCGATCATTGCGTCATCAGGAACAATCGGACGTACAATACGTATCGCTCCGGCATCATCTCCCGCAGCAGCACGAATGTGACCATTGACGGCAACGATGTGGAACTTGCCAACAACAACGGAGAGCAGGAAATGATCACCGTTTCGGGCGGGGCCTTCATCACAGTGACGAACAATCATGTCCATCACGGCGGGCCCGGCACCAACGGCGGCGAGGGCATCAACATCCTCAACGGCGCGCACGACGTGCTGGTGAAAGGCAATCACGTTCACCACAATCCACGCGCGGGTATCTACGTGGACGCCTACAAAGCAAACACCTACAACATCACCATTGACGGCAACATCGTTCACGATAACCAGCGAACCGGCATCGCCATCGAGGCCGAGGTAAGCGGTTTCGGTTTGGACAACATCGTCGTCGTCAATAACCTTGTCTACAGAAACGTCCGCAGCGGAATCGTCCTCGGCGATTGGGGACGAGGCACACTGCGCAATATTGCCATCGTCAACAACACGGTCGCGCAGAACGGGATTGGGACGGGACATGGCGGAATCGGCTTGTGGAACGACCGCGCCCGCAACGTCATCGTGCGAAATAACATTCTCAGCCAAAATGAAAGTTTCACCATCGAAGCGCAAGGCACGCCTCTTTCAGAGACAACCATCTCTCACAATTTGCTGGATGGATACCGCAACCGGCCCAACGAAACGCGCGGGACGAACTACGTGGAGGGTGACCCGCTCTTCGTCAACGCCGCCTCCTTCGACTTCGACCTGCTCGCCGGTTCTCCGGCCATCAACAAGGGGACAGGAGCCAACGCTCCCAGCCGCGATATCGTGGATTACTCGCGTAATATCGTGGACATTGGCGCATACGAATTTCAGGGCGCGGCCCCGGCCGTCGTTTTTACCGAAACGTTCAATACCGCCTTCACTGGCTGGACAAAATCAGGAAAAGTCGTCTGGTACACGGGCGCGCCGCGTATCGGCGGGCACAGCATCCGCCTCGCTGGCGACGCTTATATC
>DAOUMJ010000079.1:0-9252 GCA_034411715.1 Anaerolineales bacterium
CAAGGCCTCGGTGTAACTGGCGAGCGCGGCGTCCCGCTCATCGCGGAAGTTTTGCACGTCGCCGATGGCTTTCCGCACGTTGGCTTCGCCCAACTTCGAGCCGACGGCTTTGAAGAGTTGCAAGGCCTCGGTGTAACTGGCGAGCGCGGCGTCCCGCTCATCGCGGAAGTTTTGCACGTCGCCGATGGCTTGCAGCACGTTGGCTTCGCCCAACCGATCTCCGACGGCTTTGAAGAGTTGCAAGGCCTCGGTGTAAAACTCGCTGGCGAGAAACCATTCGGCGCGGTAATAATGCCTTCTGCCAGCGCGAAACAGAATCTCGGCGCGCATAGCCGGAGTTGTAGGCAGCTCATCCCGCAAGGTAAGTTCGAATAATAACCCCCAACGCTGGTGTTCAAAATAGAATGCGGCCTGCGATTCTAATTCCTGCCAGGCATTGAAAGCTTCGTCGGGAGCAATAAAGAACTGATGATAGAGCTTTTCTGGTTCCGCGTCTTCTTGCTTGTCGAAATAATCGTAAGCTCGCTTGTGAAATCCAATGAAACTTTTTCTCTGCTCGCGTTTTAGATAGGCAATCTGCACTTTGCGAACAAGATCGTGGCCCGCCTTATATCCTTCTACAAGTTTGGAAGGGATGACAAAGGGATAACTGATGAGTTTTTGATATTGGGTCTCGGATAAAGGGGCATCGAGCAGGGAATTCAGGATTTCAAAGGAAAACCATCGCAGCAGCATGATACAGCGGGCGGCCAGGCGTAGGGATTCATCCATACGGACAACAAGTTGGTTTTGGAACCATTCCACCACCTTTTCACGGTCGGTGATGCTTGGGACTTGGCTGGCTGGAATTCCGCCCGGTGTTTCCTTCCACACCTCCGCCGCGATTCGGGTGATCAACGGATGTCCATTGGCAAGGCGATATACCGCTTCGCAATAGGCCGCGTCGCTTGCACCGAGCGAATTCAGCAATGCCGCGCTATCTTCTCTCGATAAATCCTCCAATTTTTCTCCGCTTAAACCGCGCCGCAAAGATTCAATATGCTCTTGATGACGCACCGCCTCGCGGCTGGCAACGACAACGCGTAAATTGGGAACGAATCGGCGCGCGCTTTCCATTGTGACCCAAAAAGCGCGAATTTCATCCAGCGATACCCGATCCTGATACACATCGTAGTTATCCAGCAAAAGAACGAATTTCTCACCGATAGGAATCGTCCGCATGCACGCCAGCCAGTATTCGATAATGAGCGCGTCGGCTTGCGTTTGCATCTGGCGTATGGCTTCAGCGTTGTTGGCAGTCATCACCTGCCGACCCTCTGGCGATTGATCCATCGATTGGCTTTGCTGCAATTGCAAAATACGGCGGTTTAAATCGCCCAGAACCGGAAGTCGGGCGGCGCTGAACTCTGCAATAACATCCTTTGAAAACCGAGCCGATGGCGCATCCACGATTCTTGCGAGGAAACCGTTGAAGTCAGAAAAATAATCGCCGAGCGGCAAAGTGACGTATCGAATGGAACTCGGAACACATCGGAAGACTTCAAGCCAGTCCATAAGAGTGCTTTTGCCCTGCCCTGCCACGCCGTTAAGAGCAAGAATCCACAGAGAGTCCTGATTCCATAAATTATCGAACGCCTCTATGTCTTTTTTACGGTCTTGAAAATGGCTCAGGTCGCTATTCATATTTCCTCCGCGCCACTATTTCATCGTTTGTTTGCTTCGGGGTGAGCGAAGGCTTTTCTGCCGTTGAATGCCCCCCTTACCCTCCATGTGCTGCTCGCTGTCGGGGGAATCGATGGCTTCTTGAATCCTTTGGTCTTTGCCGACCGCGCCCGACTGCTCCGATCTGGCTTTTCGTAAATCCATCCAGCCCTTGATATTCGCGCCCGCGCCGAGCAATGCAATAAAAATATCGAAAATCCATTTCCCCAAACCGACAGGCTCGGATGCGGTCAGGTTATCCAACAAAAACAGGATCGCGCCGAAAAGAAACGCCGCGCCCGTGATGATCAGGATGATCGGTACGATCTTTTTGTTCATCGCCGCTCCCTGGTGCGTTGTGCCGAGTAAACGGATTTGTCCCCATTGTACTTCATTCCCCTCCCCCATTGTTCCATTCGTTGTTGTATGCAAATTTTACCTGAAAAAGGCGACGCCCGCCTCTCATAACAGATGTGACTCCACTGCAAAAAGGCTGTTTGCCCGCCGAGACCGCAGAGTACGCGGAGACTTGATAATGAAGAACTCTGCACTCTCGGCGCGCTCCCCTGGCACTGCCCGCCAGGGCAAGTGTACGGTTGGTTTTTTCAGTGGACTCAGATCAGATGTGCTTCTGATTTTGAATTCACTTCGTCGGCCTCCACAACCCCTCCACCGCGTAAGCCTCCCCCTCCCCCGGCCACGGAGGCATGGTGACAGCCACCGCCTTGAGGGGGCCGGGACCAATCGAGCGAAACTGAAAATGCGTGCCGCAGGGAATGGTAATGCACACCCCCGCCTCCACGCGGACCGTCTCCTCGCGGCCGTCCAGCCTGCGCCACATCACGCCGAGACCTTCGAGGAAGTACCAGGCCTCTTCCACAGTTTTGTGCGCCACCGCGCGGGAAACGCCTCCCTCGGCAAGTTCGAAGTGCGCCATGCTTCCCCCTTTCAACGCGAGCAAAATGCGCACATCCGAGCCGTCGGGCGCGGTGACATCGGGTCGTTCGGGGAGGAGTTTTGTATTGAACATGGACGATACCTCTGGTCTTACGAAACGAGTTTACTGTATAAAATGCAGCAGGACAAGTCTGTCCCGAAACAGGAAGCGGTATAATCGCTCCAACCACCTTTTCACGGAGGAACCTCAATGAGCGACACGGCTCTCTTTCCCTTGTCCGACGAACACAAAATGATTCGCGACACCGCCCGCGATTTCGCCCAAAAAGAGATCGCGCCCATCGCGGCCGAATTCGACGAAAGCGCGGAGTTTCCACATGCCACCATCCAGAAAATGGGAGCGATGGGCTTCATGGGCATCGAAGTCCCTGAAGAATACGGCGGCGCGGGCCTGGACACCCTGTCCTACGTCCTCGCGCTCGAAGAGATCTGCAAAGTGGACGCGGCGCACGGCGTGGTCATGTCGGTCAACAACTCGCTGTACTGCCACGGCATCCTGAAATTCGGCACCGAGGAGCAAAAGAAGAAATTCATCACGCCCATCGCCTCCGGCAAGTCCATCGGCGCCTATTCGCTGACCGAGCCAATGTCGGGTTCGGACGCCTCGAACATGAAGAGCCGCGCCAAACGGGACGGCGATTTCTACATCCTCAATGGACGCAAGTCCTGGGTCACGAGCGGCCCCGTCGCGGAATTTTTCGTCGTCTTCATGATGACCGCTCCCGAAAAGAAGGCCAAGGGCATCACCGCCTTTCTCGTGGAAAAGAACACGCCCGGTCTCACCTGCGGCAAAAAAGAGCCGAAACTCGGCATCCGCGCCTCGGCCACCAGCGAACTCATCTTCGAAGATTGCAAAATTCCCGCCTCCAATCGGCTTGGTGATGAAGGCGAGGGATTCAAGATCGCCATGACCGTTCTCGATGTGGGGCGCATCGGCATCGGCGCGCAGGCGCTGGGCATCGCCGAAGCCGCCTACGAAGCCAGCGTGGCGTACGCCAAAGAGCGCGAAGCCTTCGGCCAGAAGATCGGCGAATTCCAGGGCATCGGCTTCAAGATCGCCGACATGAAAACGCGCATCGAGGCCTCGCGTCTGATGATCTACAACGCCGCCATCGCCAAGGAACGCTCCAAGACCACCGGCGAGCGTTTCACCCTGCAGGCCTCCACCGCCAAACTCTTCGCCTCCGAAACCGCCATGTTCTGCGCGCACGCCGCGGTGCAGATCCACGGCGGCATGGGCTACAGCCGCGAACTACCGGTCGAGCGCTACTTCCGCGACGCCAAGATCACCGAAATCTACGAAGGCACCAGCGAGATCCAGCGCCTCGTCATCGGCCGCGCCGAACTGGGCCTGCGCTAACATTCGTGACCACCCTCACCACCCTGGGCAACCTGCTCCCGTTGATCGTTTTTCTCCTCAGCGCCGGGCTGACCGTCTTCGCGCGCGCCAAACGCTGGACGATTCCCGACTCCGCTTTGGAGGCGGAAGAACCGCCGCCTCCCGCTTTGACCGAGGAGCGGCTCCCGTTCCTGACGCGTTACCGCTGGGAGATCGTCCTCGCCGCGGCCGTCGCGGCCATCCTGCTCTTCGTCATTCTTTTCGCGCCGCCGCGCCTGGGCGGGGAAATCCCGCCCGATCCCAACCAGCCGGGCCGCCCCTTCTACAGCCTGCGCTGGGGACGCGCCTTCCTGCGCGATAACTTCGATACCCTCGCGGGCTGGAGCAATCTCCTCGCCAGTCTCGCCTGCCTCGCCCCGCTCATCGCCGCCATCCGCCGCCGCTCGCGCCTGCGCGCCGAAGCCGCGCTGCTGCTTTCATCCCTCACACTGGCAATGCTGGCGCAGTGGACGCTGTCGAACAGCGAGATCGCCAACTTCATCGGCGCGGCGCTCTATCTCGTCGCTCTGCTGGGGTTCGCCTACTGGGCCTGGCTGGCGCGTCTCCGCCTCAGCCATGACCTGGCACCCTCAGCAACCAGACATTCCTGGGAACTGCCCCTCCTCCTGCTCCTGCTCTGCATCACAATCTTTGGCCGCTTCTACGCGCTCGGCTCCGTCCCCTACGGCATCGAAGGCGACGAGGCCAAGTGGACCTCGGAGGCCGTCAACCTCGGCATCCTCGGCGAACCCGATATCAACGGCGAATACCATCGCGACGCCCTCCCCGTCAGTTTTTATTTGCAAATTCCCTTTCATCGTCTCTTTGGCGTGAGCCTGCTCTCGGCGCGCGCCACGGTCGCCTTCCTGAGCGTGCTGGCCTCGCTGGTTTTCTACTGGCTGCTGCGAAAACTTGCTCCCATCCCATTGGCCGCCCTGGCCGCGTACCTGCTGGCCGTCTCGATCTTCGACATCAGCGCCAGTCGTCTCGCCAACGTGGAAAGTTTCGTAAAACTGTGGGCGGTTCTTCCATTGGCGCTGCTGGCCTGGGCGTTGCAGACGCGCGCAGAGGGAGCCCGAAGTCTCCAGACTTCGGAACAACGTCGGGATACCTGGCCGCCTTTTGCCCTGACCGGCCTCGCCCTCGCTCTCGCCGCCCTCACCTACGACACCCTCTGGCCGATCATCGGTGTTTGCCTCACACTGGCGATCATCGAATTGTGGAAACTCCCCGCGCAGGAAAAAGCCCGCGCGCTGGCCGCGCTCCTCGCGCCGGTTCTGCTCACCCTGCCGATCATCGTCCCGTATTTCACCAGCCGCGTCAATTACTACGAACTCGGCAAAAAGGGCTGGGAGAGCGGATGGACTGCCACGCTATGGGCGCACTTCGCCAGTGTGCTGAACACGTGGTTCGTGGAGCAACGCCCCGATTTCCTCTACAACCGCGTCGGGCCGCTGCTGAACGCCTCCCTGCTCCCCTGGCTGGCGGCCGGGGCGGTGGCGGCCCTCCTCCTCGTCCGCGCGCGAAGCGCACGCTGGCTGCTCGTCTGGGTCGCGCTGGTCGTCTTCCCCGTCCCCATTGTCGCCAACTCCCCGCTCGGGCGCGTCTACTATCCCGCCCTGCCGGCCGTCTATGGACTGATCGCCCTCGCCCTGTACCTTTTCTGGAAGGAAGTCCAGCGCATTCTCGCGCCGTCGCTGAAACCGTTCCTGGTTGCGCTGGCGCTCGTCCCCCTCCTCTGGCTTCCATTCTTCAACTATTTCATCTACTTCAACGAAGTGGCCGAACCCGAAGACCGCCAGATGCGCCGCGAGATCGGGGAGATCGCCGCCGCGGTCACAGACGACGCCACCCTGCTCGCGCTGGCGGTGGTGCCAGACGCCGACGAGCCGCTCAACAACGAACACCAGATGATCGAGTTGTTCCTGCTCCAAAACCTGGCGGGCGAACAGGCAAAGCGCGCCTATCAGCGTGTGGCGTTGGATAAAGTGATGCCCTCCATTTTCGACGAGTTCGCGGACTGGAAAAACCTGGTGATCGTGCTGGATAAAAAATCGCCCGGCGCGAAGGAAGACCGCCTCGCCCTGACCGAGGGGCTGGGTGACTGTTTCCCGGGCGGGACGCTCCTCGAGGGCCGCCGCTTCGACCGCTTCCTGCTCGACGAGGCCGCGCGCCGCAGCGCGGTTTGCACCCCCGCGGCCCTGAGCCTGCGAGTCGAAGACCCGCCCCGCCTGCGCTGGGAACTTTCCGCGGGCCGCGTCTCCTCCCTGACCCTGCTGTGCGAACGGAAGAAAACCGACTACTTCTGGCTCGAAGCGGAGCAGATCCCGCTCGGCCCCGGCTGGCAGATCCAGATCAACTTTGCCCCCGGCTGGAGCGGCACGGGCTTCGTAATGGACAACTACAGCAGCCAGTTCCTCGGCTACGAGTTTGCCTCCACCTTCAAGGGGCGGGAGATCTTCGTGTGGGCGCGTACCTACAAGCGCGCCGCCGACCACTCGCCCGCCTACATTTCCGTAAACGGCGTGACCAGTCCCTTCATTCGAACCGAGGGGGACCTCCTAAACCAATGGATCTGGGAGCGCATCGGGCCGTTCCCCAATGGCGAGGTCATTCGTAGTACAATCGCCCGTCCCTACAACGAAAACCTGCAACAATTCATGGCGCTTTTCATGGATGTTTTCATCTTCACCGACGACCCCGCTTTTTCGCCTGAGTCCGAACTGACCGAGTCCATGCCTCCCCAGCGTTTCACGGCGGCAAATTCATCCTCCGGCGCGCTGACAACCAACCTGCCGTCCGGCCAATACGCCTGCCGCGCCCAGGTCGAGTCCAGCCAGAACCTGGTGGATTCGTTTGGCCGCCGGCCGATCACGTCCAATGAGGTGGATCTGACGATCCCATAGCGCGGCTTCCATCCGCATCCAAAGATTCAACCGCAGAGAACGCAGAGTTCGCGAAGAAATCACGAAGAAATACTCTGCGCTCTCCGTGCACTCTGCGGTTAGAATCTTCGTGACAGAATATGCCCGAAACGAAGGATTTTCCCCCCGAACTTTCCGTCATCATGCCCGCCTACAACGAAGGCCGGCATATTCGCGCCAACATCCTGCGCGTCTGCGAGACTCTCGCGGGCCTGCGTTACGAGATCATCGTGGTAGACGACGGCTCCAGCGACGGCACCTTCGCAGAAAGCAAGCGCGCCGCGGACGAGGGCAATCCCGTGCGCGTGATGCGGAACGAAACCAATCTCGGCAAAGGAGCGAGCCTGTTTCGCGGCTTCGAATCCAGCCGCGGCGAACTGGTGGTCTTCCTTGATTCCGATTTGGAGATCGCGCCGGGCAATATCATCGAACTCATCCAGGTCATGCGTTCTGCCGAGGCCGATGTGGTGGCAGGCGTCAAAGACCTGCAAGCCAGCCGGTTCCCCCCGTTGCGCCGCCTGATGAGCCGCGGCTACCGCGCCATGGTCGCCTTCCTCTTCGGCCTGTCCATCACCGACACACAGACCGGCATCAAACTCTTCCGCCGCGAAGTGCTTGCGGACGCCATCCCGCGCGTCTCGGCCCGCCGCTTTGCCTTCGACATCGAACTGCTGGTGGCCGCCTCCCGCTTCGGCTACCGCATCGTCGAGCAGCCCGTCGAGGTAGCCTATCATCGAAGAGGAGGCCTCGGACGCGTCAACTTCGCCCAACTCTTCAACATGACCATGGACACGCTCGCCATCTTCTACCGCGCCTCGTTCTGGCACTGGCTCAACCCCGGTCTGCGGGCCCAAACCTGGATGATCCTGTTCGTGCTGGGAATCTTTCTCAGCGGCGTCGGCTTCGCCAAACTGCTCACCCCCACCCTCCCACAGGGTTTCGCCAAACAATTCTTCTACATCGTCCTGCTCCAATTCATCCCCTCGCCCTTGCGCGATTGGCTGATCCTTTTCATTGGCATCGTCTTTGTCGTTCTCTCCCTCATTCACCTCAATCGAATCATCATGAGCGCCTTCGGGCGGCTCGACCGCGGCGGACTTTCCGGCATCACGCGCAAATCCACAAACAGGCAGAACAATCAATGACCTCCCACTTACGCAACACGCAACACCCTTCCCGATTCGTTTCGGACCCTTCGACTCCGCTCAACGCAAACCTCGAAACCGTCCCCTGCCCGCTCTGTGGACCCGAACCCGCGCCGACTCCCCGCTTCGACTTCTCTCCCTACCGCGTCGTCGCCTGCCCGAATTGCGGCCTCCTCTTCCTCTCCCCCCGCCTGACCGAATCCGCCATCCTCGAACTCTATTCCGACCAGGATTACTACGTCTCCGAGGTCGCGGGACAGGGTTATGACGAGTATCTCGAGGTCCGCCACAATTGGGTAAAAACATTTTCCCGCCGCCTCGATCAAATTACCAATTACCAATTACCCGGTAAAGCCCTCGACATCGGCTGCGGCCCAGGCTTCTTCATCGAAGCCGCGCAAGCCAAAGGCTATGACGCGTACGGCCTCGACCCATCCGATTACATCGTCAACGTGGCGCGCGAGAAATTCGGCGGCCGAATCCAGCAGGGTGTCATCGAGACCGCCGGCTATCCCGCGGACGAATTCGACCTTGTAGTGGCCTTCGACACCTTCGAGCATATTTACCGTCCGCTCGAATGGCTGGAGGCCGTGCGGCGCGTCCTGCGAAGTCCCGACCCTGCGTCGGGGAAACCGGGCGGCCTGCTCGCAATCACCACCCCCGATCCCACCAGCCTGCTGGCGAGACTCTCCGGCAAAAAATGGGTCTCCTTCAAATTGCCGGAGCACGTTTTCTACTGGTCGCCGCCCACCATCCGCCGCGCGCTGACAGATGGCTGGGAAATTTTGGAGATCAACCGCGCCGGGCAATACGCCACGCTCGGCTTCCTCTTCCGCCGCCTCTTCCGCCTCCCTTCCAACCCGCGCGGCATTCTCAAATGGAAACTCGACCTGTTCAATAAATTCAGCCTCTACAGCGACAACGGCTCGATGACGGTCATCGCACGTAAAGTCTGATAGTCTTGTAGTCTGATGGTCTGATAGTCTGATGGTCAAGCCACCCGACTACCCAACTGTCCGACTACTCGACTATAAGACTATTCGACTATGTGCGAACCGACAGTAGATCAGGGTATCCATTTTAGCAAGAAATAACCGCCAGTACATTGTGTACTTTTTGCACAAAATAACCGACAGCGTATCGTGTA
>DAOUMJ010000080.1:0-10638 GCA_034411715.1 Anaerolineales bacterium
GCGCTCTTTGATATCCTGTTCGGCGGCTTGCACGATCTTGACGGCGTTTTCGCGCGCCTGGGCTTCGATCAGCCGCGCCTGTTCGTTGGCGCCCTTCAAAATGTTGGCGGCCTTCTCCTGCTGGTCGCGCATGGCCTTTTCGACCTGGTACCGATGGATAAGATAACCAAGCGCCAGGCCGGTAACCAGCGCAAAAAATGTCGCCAGAATGGTGATAAATGGACTCATGGGATTTCCTCATCGTTGTCGTTTGTCTTCAGACTGCCACCGCGCTCGAGCCATAAGCGTTTCACCGTCGGCGCGATGACTTCGTACGCGAATCCCCGGCGCGCGAGGAATTCGCCCAGTTTTTTTCGGAACTCGATCCACTCCAGACTTTCGAGCCTGCGGACGCGTTTTTGCGCGGCCGCGTAGGCCAGGGCCTGCTCGTCCACCGCCTCGGTCGCGGACTGGATGTCGGCCTCGGACAATCCTTTTCGCCGCAACTCGAGGGACAGAGCGCGGCGCGAACGCGGGCGGAACTCGGAGCGGTTCGCCACCCAATCCTGCGCGAACTTCCCATCGTTCAGCAGACGGTCGGCGCGCAACCGTTCAATCGTCTGCTCGATGATCGCGGCGGGAATCTCGTGTTTTTCGAGATTCATACGGACTTCCGCCTCGGAGCGGGCGCGGTAACTCAAAAAGAGCATGGCCTGTTGATAAGCCTTTTCGCGCGCCTCCTCGGCCTGGAGTTTGGCAATCTTCGCTTCGTCCAGCGTCTGTCCGACCGTCAACCAGGCGGCCACGAAGCGCTCCAGCCCGAAGGCAAATTCCCCGTCGAGGTAAACGTTCACCCGCTTGGGATTCTTCTTCTGGGCTTCGATGGCGGTGATTTTTCTCATCGTTTTGTTGGACTGCAAAGTCTCCCGACTTTGCGCTTGCTGGAAATCTCCAAAGTCTGGAGACTTTGGAGTCCGCGCTCCAGTTAAAAACACACAGCCGCAAGCCGCGCGAAGCGGCCTCGGCTGTGCGAATCGGTTTGGGTTGGCTACAACGGCCACAACGTCCCGCGTGAGGCGGAACGGGGAGTTACGCTAAACCGGAGGACGGTTCAAATCAACAATCGCCAGTGTCCTTGCTCATGTCGGTTCGGTTTTCGTCGCAATTTATCCCAATTGCAGGGCAAAAGTCGTAGTTCCGTAGCAAATTGCAAGCCGGGCCGTCGAAACGGCGGGAAATGATCGGGTTCATCCTTGCGGAATGGCGTAGATTATACAATAAAAGTTGCAGATGTAGAACAAGTCATAGACTTGTTTACAGTAAATTACCTCAAACATGTGACGAAAAGAACTATGTGTTTTTGTCATGTTGTGCGATAATTTAATTGTTTCGCATCCATTCAAATCATTTTTGGAGGTCCCATGGCCAAGATTACGCGTGAAGACGCGCTCGAATATCACCGACTCAAGGGCAAACCGGGCAAGGTCGCCATTGTGCCAACCAAACCCATGGATACCCAGCGCGACCTGAGTCTGGCGTATTCTCCCGGCGTGGCTGAACCGGTACTGGAGATCGAAAAGACGCCGGACGACGCATACGAATACACTTCCAAAGGCAACCTGGTGGCGGTCGTTTCCAACGGCACGGCCATCCTCGGTTTGGGCGACCGCGGCGCGCTGGCCAGCAAGCCCGTCATGGAAGGCAAGGGCGTGCTGTTCAAGAAATTCGCCGACGTGGACGTGTTCGACATCGAGGTCAATTCGCACGACCCGGACGAGATCATCAAGGTCGTCGCCGCCATCTCCCCGACCTTTGGCGGGATCAATCTCGAAGATATCAAAGCCCCCGAATGTTTCTACATCGAGGAAGAACTAAAAAAGATGCTCGACATCCCTGTCTTCCACGACGACCAGCACGGGACGGCCATCATCTCCTCGGCCGGGCTGGCGAGCGCCCTGGAGATCGTGGGCAAGAAGCATAGTGAGATTCGTCTCGTCATTTCGGGCGCGGGGGCCTCGGCCATCTCGTGCGCGGAACTGGCGATTCGCTGGGGTGTGAAGCGAGAGAACATCATGCTCGTGGATTCAAAAGGCGTCGTTCATACGGGACGAACCGATCTCAACAAATACAAACAACGCTTCATGGTGGATACCGACGCCCGCACCCTGGCCGACGCGGTGCGCGGCGCCGACGTGTTCTACGGCCTCTCCGTCGCCAATGTTTTGACGCCCGACATGGTTAAGTCCATGGCAAAGGACCCCATTGTGTTCGCCATGGCAAATCCCGACCCGGAGATCAAACCCGAACTGGCGAAGGAAGCCCGCAAGGACGTGATCATCGCCACGGGGCGCTCCGATTATCCCAACCAGGTCAACAACGTGCTGGGCTTCCCCTTCATCTTCCGCGGGGCGTTGGATGTGCGCGCCCGCGCCATCAACGAGGAAATGAAATTCGCGGCTTCCAAAGCCCTGGCCGCGTTGACAAAAGAGGACGTTCCCGATTCCGTCCTGCGCGCATACGGCGTGGACACGATGAAATTCGGGCGCGAATACATCATCCCCAAGCCGCTCGATCCGCGCGTGATGCTGTGGGAATCTCCCGCCGTCGCCGAAATGGCGATGAAGACCGGCGTGGCGCGCAAGCCGATTGACATTGACGAATATCGCGAGCAACTGGCCTTCCGCCAGGGCAAGGGCGAACAGGTGCGATACTTCTTCCAGAACAAGGCGCGCGCCAGCGGCGGGACCAAACGCGTGGCGTTTGCCGAGGGCGAGGAACCCAAGGTCATTCGCGCCGCGTACCAGTTGAAAGAGGAAGGAATCGCCTCTCCCGTCCTGATTGGCCGCCCGGAGGTCATCCAGAAACGAATCGAGGAACTCGGCCTGCCGTGCTGTCCCGACATTGTGGACCCCTCCAACTTCGCGCGCATTGACGGGTACGCGAAGGCTTATCACGAGATTCGCGCCCGCAAGGGCGTCTCGCTTGCCATTGCCCGCACCCGCATCCGCCAGACGAACATCTTCGGCTCGATGATGGTGAAGATGGGCGACGCCGACGCCTTCGTCTCCGGCCTGACCTACGAATATCCCGACGTGATCCGCCCCGCGCTGCGCATCCATCATACCGCGCCGGGCGCGGCGCGCGCCGCGGGCGTGTATATCATGATCGTCGAGGACCGCGTCTACCTCTTCACCGACGCCACGGTCAACATTGACCCGTCCGCCGAAGACCTGGCCGAGATCGCCTGCCTCGCGGCGGACTTTGCGAAGCAACTCGAACTCGACCCGCGCGTGGCCTTCCTCTCGTTCTCCAACTTCGGCTCCACGCCGCACCCGCTCTCGGAGAAGGTCCGCAAAGCGGTCGAAATGACCAAGGCGCGCCGTCCCGACCTCGCGGTGGACGGCGAGATGCAGGCCGATACTGCGGTCGAACCCGAGATTGTGGATGAGCGTTACCCGTTCAGCGCGGTGAAGGACGCCAACGTGCTGGTCTTTCCCTCGCTCGAATCGGCCAACATCGCCTACAAGTTGCTGGCGCGTCTCGGGAACGCCAAAGCCATCGGCCCGATCCTGCTCGGCATGGGCGCGCCGGTCCACGTTCTGCAGACCGGCGACGACGTGAACGCCATCGTGCAGATCGCCTCGGTGGCGGTGATGGACGCGATGGGGCGCGGCAATGTGGTCGCAAAGAAACCCGTTGCAAAGAAAGCGGCGGCGAAGAAAAAGTGATCGGACTTTCGTCATTGCGAGGAAGGTGATCTTCCCGACGAAGCAATCCCCGTATCGTGGAGGAGATTGCTTCGGGAAGAACACCCTCGCAATGACGGATACCAGATCAGTGAACCTCGGAGGTGAAAATCTCCGGGGTTCTTTTATACCGCACTCGGTCACAAATTGCGCTTTTTAGAAGGCGGAAAGCGCAATTTGTGACCGTGGGTATTATATAATGCAGGCATGAACAAAAAAATCCTCCCCTTCCTTGTTCCCGCGCTGCTTGCCCTGCTGTTCGCGCTCTGGGCGGGATTGCTCCGCCTCGGCTGGACTCTCCCCTCCACGCGCGGGCTCGCCCTCGCGCACGGCCCGCTGATGGTGAGCGGATTCCTCGGCGCGCTGATTGCCCTCGAACGCGCCGTCGCCTTGAAGATGCGCTGGATGTACGCCGCGCCGCTCCTCGCGGGACTGGGATGGCTGCTCAGCCTCCTCGCGCCGACCCTGTCCCTCGGCGCGATCCTGCTCACCCTCGCCTCCGCAGTGACGGTGGGGATTCTCCTCGTCATCGTCCGCCGCGAATTTGCTTTGCACACGGTCACGATGTTCCTCGGCGCGCTGGCCTGGCTCGCGGCCAACCTGCTCTGGTTGGGCGGGCAGTCTATCTTCCAAGTGGTCTATTTCTGGCAGGCATTTCTCATCCTCACCATCGCGGGGGAGAGGCTGGAACTCAGCCGCGTCCTGCGCACCTCGAGACTCCAGCAATTTTTATTTGCCTCCTTTGCCGCCCTCCTGCTGGCCGCGGTCGCCAGGACGCACACCGATATTCAGCAGGGAGTCCGTCTCAGCGGGTTGGGGATGCTGCTCCTGGCGTTCTGGTCCCTGCCAAACGATATTGCCTGGCGGAACATCCGCCACAAACTGCCGCTCACGCGTTACATCGCGTGGTGCCTCGCGCTGGGGTTCCTCTGGCTCGGGATCGGCGGCGCGCTCAATCTCGTTCTTGGCGCGCAGGCCGCGGGTCCGCGCTACGACGCGCTCCTTCATGCGGTCTTCGTCGGCTTCGTCATTTCGATGATCTTCGGCCACGCGCCGATCATCTTTCCCGCCATCCTGGGCGTGCCGATCAACTTTTATCCCGCGTTCTACCTGCAATTGATCCTGCTGCACCTCTCCCTCGTCTTGCGCGTCGTCAGTGATTTGATGAATTGGACTCAAGGCCGTCTGTGGGGCGGACTTTTAAACGAAATCGCCATCCTCGTTTTTTTGGGGATGACGATTTATTCGGTGAGACAGGGTGCGCAAGTAAAATAACATTTCTGGCGGTCACTTTTCTCCCGCAAGTTGCAAGACGCGTTCAATAAGTTCAGGATGAAAATACAGCCCTGCTTCCTGCATTCTGCGAAGCAAAGGCGCGACCGCGAAGACAATTTTCTCCTCTTTTGCCAGAAGGAGGGTGCCCAGCGTGCCGCTCAAAGGCAACCCCATCCGCTCTGCAAATCGCCGGGCTTTGTGTTCGTCAATTATGACCAGCGAAGCGTTTTGTTCTTCTGCCAGCACAAGAACTTCGGATTCTCCCTCATCTAACCCAACGAAAGTTTGTGTACGTTTTGGATGTTGGATCGCGACGACGCGGATCCACGTTTCGGCTTGCAGTCTCCTTCGCCGCGCTTCTCGTTCGACTGCAAGGAATTCGTCCCTGATCGCGACGGGAATCATAATCTCGCCAAAGAGCGCTTGAAGGATATCGAGGCGCTCTATTGTCCAAAACGCCACCAGTGGCGTGTTATTGACGATGACGGGCTTGCTTGGCACGTTTTAGATCCTTCGCAATTTCCTGGGGAGTTTCACCGAATGGGGAGAGACCATACCGACCAAGCAGGAACAGAAATGTAACACGCGGAATTCCCGCCAATTTGGCGGCGAGCCCCGTACTAAGTTTTCCGTTTTCATAGAGTTTTAACGCCAGCAAAAGGCGCGCCTCGCGCTCGAACTCTTTCGGTTCCTGTTGCAATGCCCATAACACTTCGGAGGGATATTTTATACTCAATGTATTCATAGTCTCATACCTGCTTCAACTGACATTATACAACACTGATCACTGCCCACTGACTCCACCCGCCAACTCGAACTCCCCGATCGCCGCCGTATCCCCCTCCTTCACCCATGCCCGGCGCGCCGACAAGAATATCTCACAACCTTGAAAGCGGTCGTTGATTGGGTTGTTGGCGCAATTTCGAGGGTTGCTCATTTCATCACGCTGTTTTCCCGTCTCAATTGCATCTTGATTTCCGCAATCCGGTCGCGGATTTCCGCCGCGGCCTGGCCGGGATTGGCGGCGCGCGCGATTCCACGCGAGACGTTGACGAGCATCCCCTTGCCGTCTTTACGCAAACCCGCCTTCAACGCCAGTTCCAACTCGCCGCCCTGCGCGCCGACGCCGGGCGCGAGGAACCACAGGTTGGGCGCGGCTTGTCGAATGTTGGACATGATCTGCGGGTGCGTCGCGCCGACGACGAGGCCGATGTTGTTGTTCGCGTTCCATTGCGAGGCCAGATGAGCCACGTAATTGTAAAGCGGCATCGGGGAGTCCGATCCCATCGGCAGGACGAGGAGATTTTGCAAATCCATGGAACCCGCATTGGATGTTTTGCACAGCAGGAACACGCCCTTCTCCGGGTTCTGGATGAACGGCTCGATGGAGTCCCTGCCGAGATAGGGACTCAGCGTAATGCAATCCACGCCCAAATTCTCGAAGGCGGATTTGGCGTAGGCTTCGGCGGTGGATGAAATGTCGCCGCGCTTCGCATCGAGGATGACGGGGATGCGCGAACCGAGTCGGCGCGACTCTTCGTTGATCGCTTCGATTACCTGCTTGAGCGCGGTCCACCCCTCGGCGCCGAAGACCTCGAAGAACGCGGCGTTGGGCTTGAAGGCCGCGGCGTAGGGAGCGGTCGCTCGGACGAGAGCCAGGCAGAGGTCACGCGCGGAAGCGGCGGTGGGGCTGGGGAGGTCGGGAATGTGCGGGTCGAGTCCCACGCAGAGGAGGGAGGAGCAGTCGTCCACCCGTTTTTCGAGGAAGGAAAAGAAGGTTTCCATGGCGCGAGTATACAAAGGATCTATGCGGTACGATAATATCCCACATCCACCGAATAGACGTGTCCGCGTTTGACGACCTGCCTGACGAGGTTCGTCCCGTAGCGATAGCCGAGTTGACGGTAATCCTGCACAGAGAGAATCAGCATATCCGCCTGCTTGCCGATTTCGATGGAGCCAACTTCATTTGCGCGGCGGATCGCGTGCGCGGCGTTGATGGTCGTCGCGGCGATGGCCTGGGCGGGGGTCAGTTTCATGGCGCGGCAGGCGAGGGCGATGACGAATTGCATGGATTCGTTCCACGTGGTGCCGGGGTTGCAGTCGGTGGCGAGAGCCAGGATGGCATCGGCTTCGATGAGTTTGCGCGCCGGGGTGTAATCGTGTTCGGCCAGGCCGAAGGGCGTGCAGGGAAGCGAGACAGCGACGGTCTCCGATTTGCCCAGCGCGGCGATATCGGCGTCGGAGGTCTTGACGAGATGGTCGGCGGAGGCCGCGCCTAGTTCCACCGCGAGACTCGCGCCGCCGAGGTTGTCGAACTCGTCGGCGTGGATCTTGAGCGGGAATCCGAGCGACCCCGCGCGGGTCAGGATTTGACGCGATTGCTCGAGGGTGAAGGCCCTGTTCTCGCAGAATACGTCCACGAAGGGCAGGGGGTGATGCGGGGCGTGAGTCCCCCACCACTCTTTGAGCATGGGCAGCATCGTGTTCGTCACTTCGTCGGTGTAGCCCTGCGGGTCGCCGCGATATTCGGGCGCGATGGCGTGCGCGCCGAGGAAGGTGATGGCGAGGTCGAGCGGGCCTTCGTCGTCGAGGGCGAGCAGGGCTTTGAGCAGGCGAAGTTCGGTGGCGGTATTCAGTCCATATCCCGTTTTCGCTTCGGCGGTGGTGGTGCCGTGCGCGAACATGCGGAGGAGACGCGGACGGGTTTGGGCGATGAGCGATTCGAGGCTGGCGGTGCGCGTCGCGCGGACCGTGGAGAGGATGCCCCCGCCCGCCGCGAGGAGGTCGAGATAGGGCGTGCCAGCCATCTTCATCGAGAACTCGTCGGCGCGGTCGCCCGCCCAGACGAGGTGGGTGTGCGGGTCCACGAAGCCGGGCATGACGACGCCGCGCGCCGCGTCGAGGGTCGGTTCGTCGGGCCAGGCGGCACGCAACTCGTTGGTCTTGCCAACGGCGAGGATTTTCTCGTCACGGACGACGACCGCGCCGTCCTCGATGATGCCGAGGTTGCCGAGGGCGCGTCCGCGCTGCGGGCCGCCCGCGAGGGTGAGGAGTTGGGAGGCGGAGTGGATGAGCATGGGGTAGTGATCAGTGATCAGTTTTCAGTTTTCAGTGGGCGGCGGTTGGTTTGTAAACCACGTAACCGTCTTTGGGCGGTTTCTCGAACAAGGCCATTTGTTTTTCGAGGGGAAGTTCGATTTGCGGCAGGGGATTGTAGTTGAGGACAATCGCTTCGAGCATAGGGTTGCGATTCTTCTCGCTCGCGCCAACGTGGTAGAAATGTTCGCGCGTCAGGATCGTGAAGCGATACGCGTATTTTTCAATCGCGGGATTTGTGCGATAGCGATTGCTGTGCCACGTGGACAGGATGAATTTCGCGGATGTGGCCGCAAGCAAATCGTACAATTCCTGTTCTTCCTTATCCGACCAGGTGTTGTAGTAATCTACATGCCTGCCGGCGTAGGGGGGGTCGCAGTAAACAAAGTCGCTTGCCGTTGCGGATGAAATTGTTTTTCTGAAGTCTGCGCAGATGAATTGCCAATCGTGTTGACTGAGAGCCTGGGTCACGTACTTGATCTGGTTGGCAATTTTGGTGATGTACGCTTTGGCAAATCGTTCGGGCTTGTGACCAAAAGGAACGTTGTATTCGCCCTTCTTGTTGAAGCGCATGACGCCGTTGAAGCAGGCTCTGTTCAAAAAAAGCAAATCCAGGGGGTTGCCCTCTTTGTTGAAACGGGCGCGTACTTCGTAATAATGGTCTTCGCCTTTCTTCTGCAACTTTGCGCCTTCGTTTTCCAAAAACTCTCTAGCGATTCCCGCCGTGATTTTCCCTTGTTTGATCGCATTGTAAAAATTGACAATATGCGGATTAACGTCCGCGAAAATTGCGCGGCTCGGACGCACGTTGAATCCCACCGCGCCCGAACCCATGAACGGTTCGATCCACGCGCCATCTTTTTCGAGAATGGCATGGTCATTGATCCATCCGACCAGTTTGGTTTTGATGCCCTGACATTTCAGGGGAGGAACATTGACCGTCATCATTGCACCCGCCTGTTTTTTCGTGCCGGCTTTCGCACCATTGGATTAGCAAGTTTCGGATTTTTGCCGCGATAAGTTAGATAATCTTTCAGTAAGGTGATTTTCTTTACTTTGCCATCGGGCATGGTCATTTGGATCTTGCCGTAATTTATCCAATATTCGTCAAACCATTTCTCGCCCAATTTCTTGAATACACCGTTGCCTGCCAGCAAATCGCCGATTTTGGTGATGCTCCCGATGTTTGCCGTGTTGGAACTGCCTTGATAGTCGCTGGCTATTTCCCATTTCTCGTGGACGAAAAATTCAAAATCGCCGACAACCGACGTGATGGATTTTAATTCTTCCAAACGATAGGTTTTGGCTTCATCGCTCCTCTCGGAACCAGACCGCGAATAAATTATCCCCAAGCAGAAATGTCCAAGATATTCGCTGTAAGGAAACTGGATGTTCTTGTTGCTCTTTCGATTGACGAAATATTCGCCGTGCGAACCGAGCGTGAATCCGTTGCAAAATTCAGGATTGGCCGGTAGGCGATAAGTGGTTTTCAAATCCACTGCAAATTTGACGCTTTCATCGTCCGCTTTCACGAGAGAGAGATCAGGATAGTAATTTTGCTGTTCAGCCAGGACAATACGATAGTTGTTTTGATTGGCAAATTCAAGAAGTCTTGGAAACAGATGGATTTCAAGAATTTTAGAGACGATTTTCGTATCGGCCGAGATAGTATAAATATTGCGGAACACGTCAATAAAGCCCTTGATCGTCCACTGTTCATCGGGCGTGGAAATGTGGCCTTTGAGAGTTTCGACGAATTCAGTCAGGGCTTGCTTGAACTCCGCTTTGAGATGTTCCCGCTTTGGTTTTGGCATATTGGTCTCCGTGATGGGATTATACAACACCCAAGACCTACGAGCGGTTATACTCACCCCATGCCCATCCTCCTACGCGACGTCATCGCCTCCGACCTGCCGGTCTTCTTCCAACATCAACTCGATCCCGAAGCGACGGCGATGGCCGCGTTCCCTTCACGAGACGAGGAATCCTTCATGGCGCATTGGGCGAAAATCATGGCGGATGAGGCCAATATTCTGAAAACCATTCTTTTCGATGGGCAGGTGGCGGGAAATGTGGTTTGCTGGGAGCAGGGCGGCGAGCGCGCGGTGGGCTATTGGCTCGGCAGGGAATTTTGGGGCAGGGGCATCGCCACCCGCGCCCTGAAGGAGTTCCTGGGAATCGTGACAACCCGACCCCTGTTGGCGCGCGTGGCGAAGCACAATCTCGCCTCGCGGCGTGTGCTGGAGAAGTGCGGGTTCAAAATGATTGGGTTTGAATGGATTTTGGACAAGGAGGGCGATGAACTGGCCGAGGAATTGGTTTTGAGGCTGGAGGCAAGGTAACAAAAAAGCCGCCCCTCGCGGGACGGCTCTCCTGCAATAAAAACGGGTCATTGGGAATCGCCGTGATTGAACCTTTTTTGGACACGGATTACACGGAAGACTGCACTGAAAAAACAACTTTTCACCACAGAGACACGGAGTCACGGAGTTTTTTCCTTCTTGTTTTCTCGGTGTCTCCGTGACTCCGTGGTTCGTTC
>DAOUMJ010000081.1:0-8320 GCA_034411715.1 Anaerolineales bacterium
CTTGAAGTCCGTTTTAGCCAAAATGTGGGGGAAGATTTCAACAACTGCGCCAAGGCGAAACAGCCTAGAATAGCAAGTTATGCGCTATTGCGAATAATCTCTCCAACCCCGACTTGATCTACGACCTCTTCGGCGGCATCTTCAAACCGCAATTCATCCGCATCGCGCTCCTGCTCGACGTGTTCACGCCGCTCGCGCATCCATCCACCGCCGAGCAAATCGCGCAAGCCTGTCACAGCGATTCAACGGGCATAAAAATCCTGCTCGATTACCTCTCCGCGGTGGGACTTCTCGAACGCGACAACGACCGCTACTCCCTCACCCTCACCGCCGAGACCTTCCTCGCGCGTGGACGTAAAGCCTACGCGGGCGACATGATCCTCGATTACACGGATCCCAAAATGTACGACAGCATTTTGGAATCCATTCGCACAGGACAGCCGCGCTCGCTGAACGAAAACTTCGTCCAGGACGCGTGGCTCGAAAGTTACAGCCAGACGCGCATCCCCAAAAGCCTGGAGATGTGGAAAGCCGCGGGAGTTGAAATCAGCGATGACAAACCGCTTCGCCTCCTCGACCTCGCTTCTGGTTGCGCCATCAAAAGTTTTGCCCTTGCCCAAGCCTCGCCCAACGTCCACGTCACCTGCCTCGACTCTGCCGACGTGTTGGACGTTGCCCGCGACCTCGCCACGCGGATGGGCCTCGCCTCGCGCGTGACCTTCCTCCCCGCCGACCTCTTCACCGCCGACCTTGGCGCCTCTCTCTTTGACCTGGCGCTGATCGGCCAAATCACGCATTACCTCACCCCCGCGCAAAACCGCGACCTCTTCCAGCGGATCCACTCCGCGTTGATGGATGGAGGCACGCTCGTCATTGACTGCCCCATGTCCAAAGAGACTCCCACCGAGACCTCCGCCTTCCTCACTCTCTTCCTCTGGGCAAACAGCGGCGGGAAAGCGCATTCGTTCGAAACGTATCGCGATTGGCTGAAGGATGCAGGATTCCAATCCATTGCCCAGTTGAGCGAACGCTGGCTGGCGGCGAAGAAGTAAGCGCGTTGCAGATCAAAGAAACCTGGAGTGACCAACTTCATAAAAAAACGAACGTCCGACCGGCGCTGTCACCTTCCTCTTCACTGATATTGAAGGAAGCACAAAACTGTGGGAAAACCATCCCGAAGCGATGCAGTCCGCGCACGCGCGGCACGACCAGATTCTGCGCGAGGCCATCGAGTCCAATCATGGTTATGTGTTCCAGGTTGTCGGGGATTCGTTTTGCTCCGCCTTTCAAAACGCGGGTGACGCGGCGCGCGCCTCCATTCACGCGCAAACTGCTTTGCAAACCGAAGATTGGGGCGATGCAAAGATCAAAGTGCGGATGGGAATCCACACGGGCAGCGCAGAGATTCAGGAGAACGGCGATTATCAGGGCTATCTCTCATTGAGCCGCGCGCAGAGACTCATGTCCGCGGGACATGGCGGGCAGATATTGATCTCGCTGGCCGCGGAACAATCCATGAACGGCAGGTTGCCCGACGACGTCTCGCTGCACAACATGGGCGAGAAACGTCTCAAGGATTTGACCCAGCCCGAGCATATCTATCAACTTGTCATCCCGAATCTTCCCGCCGATTTTCCGCCGCTCAAGACACTGGATATTTATCGCCATAACCTCCCTGCGCAAATTACCACCTTCATCGGCCGCGAACATGAAATTTCTGAAATCAAGAATCTCATTGGAGATCAGCGCGTCGTCACGCTCACAGGTTCCGGCGGCGCGGGGAAGACTCGTTTGAGTCTGCAAGTGGGCGTGGAGAGCCTCGATCAATTTCCAAACGGCGTGTGGTTCGTGGAACTGGCCGCGCTCACCGATCCCGCGCTCATCACGGGCGCGGTCCTCGCGGCCATGGGCTTGCGCGAAAAAGACAGCGGCGTCCACGCGCTCGCGAACACCATCGGCAGCCAATCCATGCTGCTCATCCTCGACAACTGCGAACATCTCATCGAAGATTGCGCGCGCCTTGTGGAAGGTCTCATCAAACTCTGCCCAAACCTGCGCGTGCTGGCTTCCAGCCGCGAAGCGTTCGGCATCGCGGGCGAGCGACCATATCGCGTCCCCTCCCTGCCTGTCCCCGACCCGAAACATCTGCCATCGCTGGACGATTTCGCCAAATGCGAATCGGTGCAACTCTTCATCGAGCGCGTGAGGACCTACGCCCCGACATTTTTCCTGACCGACAAGAACGCTTCATCCGTCGCCCAAATCTGTTTCCGCCTCGATGGGATTCCCCTCGCTCTCGAGCTGGCCGCGGCGCGCGTCAAGGTGATGTCGGTGGAGCAGATGGCCGCGCGTCTCGGTGACGTGTTCGCCCTGCTGACGAGCGGAAGCCGCACCGCCCTCCCCCGCCAGCAGACTCTCCGCGCGTTGATCGAGTGGAGTTACGACCTGCTCTCCGAAGCGGAGAAAACCGTCTTTCGCCGACTCGCCGCATTCCGTCGGCGTTGGCGTATTTTGGGGATATTCACGGACATGACGAGGAAGGCCGTAATTGGTTCAACCAGGCATTGGCGTTGGATGGAACCGCAAAAGCAAAACATCCATTCGCCTGGGCAAAGGCCATTGATGGTCATTTTTATCTTTCCACGTCCCTTTCCCGATCTCTGTCACACTTCCAGGCCGATATGGAAGAGGCTCTAAAAATTTTCCGCGAGCATACCGATGATTTCCAGGTTGCGCATACGTTGTATCACCTGGCATACATCCCGCATTTTGCTGGCGATATGAAACAGGCAAAATCAACCTACGAACAGAGTCTTGATATGTATCGCAGAATCAACGATGCGTGGGGGATTGGCGGATGCCTGCACTGTATCGCGCACGTAGCGGAGCAACAAGGGAGCGCCAAAGAGTCCCGTAGTTTGTACGATGAAAGCCTTTCTTATCTGAAGACTTCGGACGACCGTTGGAGTCTCTATCATCCGGTGGGTGATTCTGGACGGCTTCTTCTAAATGAAGGCAAACTGAAAGAAGCAAGAGAAATTTATGAGGAAAGCATTCAGGCCTTTGAAGAATTGGGGAATCGAAGTTGGGTCTCCAGCAGTTTACGACAACTGGCGAAGATATGCCAGTTGCAGGGTGACTTTGAACAAGCCAGGCAATATGCAGAAGATAGCATGGCGATCAGTAAAGCCATTAACGATCTCATCGAACTGCCCTGGAACCACCTTCGTGTTGGATTACTTCAATGGGCAGTGGAGGAGTTTTCACAAGCGCGTCAAAGCATACGTTCGGGAATGGCTGTAAGCGAAAAAACATTGACCGAACGGGATGCCGCTTATTTAAAGTTCATGGCTGGATTTATGGAATGCCATACCGCGCCTCCATTGCAAGGCATTGAAAAGATGAAGTTGGAACTGGATGGCGCTCTCAAGGACGCTCCGATGGATGTGTACGACCTCCTGCCCTGGTTCGCCCATGCCCTCTGGCTGGAAAGAGATATTCCGCGCGCCAAACAAACCTATCTCGAAGCGCTCGAAGGCGTGAACAAAATGCGCTGGTTTGTCCGCATCCCCGAATGTTTGGAGGGACTGGCAAAAATCGCCGTCACGGAAAACGAACTCGAGCGCGCCGCGCGTCTCTTCGGCGCGGCGGAGGCACTGCGCGAAAAAATGGGAACGCCGATCCCGCCTGTTCAGCGAGCGGATTATGACGCGCACGTTCAAGAATTGCGCGGGAAGTTTGGAGCAGGCTTTGAGGCGGCGTGGTCAATGGGAGGCAGGATGACAACGGAAAAAGCGGTTGGGTATGCCTCGAGGAACTGAATACCTGAAAATTAGGCGCAAGTGACTTTTCGATCCTGCAAGATTGAAGAGAGTTGGAAAACGGATATTGCGTTTTGAAAACAAAACCTGCGCCAGGTAAACCGGCGCAGGTTGACGTGCGCCCACGGAGGAGAAAGATAAAAGGTGAGCATCACGTCCCAGTAGTAATCAGGGACCGGGCAGCTCAGCGATGGCGGAAGTAGTAGTCTGTGGTGTCTACCTGCCGGGAGGAGTGGAGTTCAGGATGTCTCATGTAGTAATCCGTCATGTCAACAACGGCGGCGGCCACAACGCGCAATCCGGGATGACGATGATAGTAGTCCGGGTAATCTGCCCTGGCTGTAATCGGAATGGTGGCCGTTTTGTCCGAGATTGTCCAGGTCCAACCCGGGTGCCGTTGATGGAAATCGCTCGCAGCCTCGACTTTCGCGGGATCGCTATTACCGATGAAGGGACGCGAAACCGCGGCGGCTACTATCAGCATCAGCGAGAGCGCCATCAAAAGCAGGAAGAAACGATTTTTAAACATTTTGGTCTCCTCGATTGGCGGGGATTGGTGGAATGCCAATCTTTGACCAAAGTCTATCCAGCCCGCGTCCCTTAGAATGTTTTGCCGCGTGGATCAAGCATGTTTTCTTGTTCGATTTTGGTATGTCTGTAGGTCTGTAGATATCAGGCCGGTTCCAGTGCGAACGCCACCGCCTCCTCCATTGTCATCGCGCGGCCCTCCGCCCAGGCTTGCTCGAAGGCAGCCTCATCGAGTTGGTTGCGGATGGCTGCCATATAAAAATCCTGCAGGGAGCGCCGGTTGGGAGGAACTATTGCACCCGTGATTTCGAGCAACGCATCGGCGGCTGCCGCCAACTGCGCCGCGCGGATTGGCTGATTCCTCGTGAAGGCCACCAGGGCAATTCCCACCAGGCTGGTGTAAATATACAATTTGACCCGTAGAGTTGACTGCAAAGCCAACACCTCGGCGAACTGTTTCGCCGCCTGGTCAGGTTCGCCTTTCGCCCAGGACACAAACCCCAGTGTCGTCAGTCCTCCGGCGATTATCCGGTCGTCCCTGGTTTCGCGCCCGAGTTTCAAAGCCTCCGTACAAAGCGTTTCGGCTTTTTCGATTTCTCCCTGCTGAAGAGCAATATAACCAAGATAGCCGATGGATAGACCTATACCTTGCAGGTCGCCCAACTTTTGCCAGAGCATGAGCGCTTTCTCGCAATATTCCTGCGCCTCGCTGTTTGAGCCCCCTAACCATAAGTTAACTCCCAGACCGTTCAAGATCGTTGCGGTGACTCGTTCGTTTCCTGTTTTTCTCGCCAGCGATAAACTTCGATCAAGGATTTGCCGTCCGGAATCATACTCTCCTTGCGCGCTCATAAGTAATCCCTGCCAATGAAGTGCCTTGGCAAGAACGTCGTCAGGGGGATTCTCCGATGAATTGACGGCATCCGTAAGGGTTTTCACGCCATCGTTGCCATAATCATATGAGTTCCAATACTCGCCCAACGCGCCAGTCATTCGCAACGCGGATGTGAGATCGTTTTTCAACCCCCAGGCGATGGCGGCTCTCAAATCTTCATGTTCCATGTTCAAACGAGCCAGCCATTCTCCCTCTTTCGTCCCTCCGGTGATTTTCGATTCAGCCTGTTCCGCGAATTTGAGAAAATAACCCAGATGACGCGCATGCGCAGCGCTATCCTCGCCCATGGAGCGAAGTTGATCGAGTGCGTACTCCCGAATCGTCTCCAGCATGGAATAACGCTCCTCTTCCCCTTCCCGCGTCACCTTGACAAGCGAACGGTCAACCAGCCGCGTCAACAAGTCGAGGATGGCGCGCGGGTCGAGGGGCGCTTCGGAGCAAACCTCTTCCGCCGCATCCAGCGTGAATCCGCCCGCGAACACGGACAAACGCCGAAACAAAACGCGCGCCTCCTCGGGAAGCAGATCGTAACTCCAATCAATCGCGGCGCGCAACGTCTGGTGACGCGGCAGGGCGGCGCGGCTTCCCTGCGTCAGGAGATTGAAGCGGTCGTTCAGTCGTTCCGCAATGTGTTCCACCGAAAGCAGTTTGGTTCGCGCCGCGGCCAGTTCGAGCGCAAGAGGGATTCCATCCAGCCGCGCGCAAATTTGAACCACCGCGGCCGCGTTCTGCTCGGTCAACGCGAAATCGGCTTTGACCGCGCGGGCGCGCTCGACGAAAAGCCGAACACCCTCGTACTCCATCAGCAGGTCGGTAAGCGTCAAACGTTTCGGCGCGGGCAGGGACAGGCTCGGCACCTGGTACGCCATTTCCCCTGTGATGCCCAGTCCCTCGCGGCTGGTCGTCAGAATCTTCAAGTCGGCGCAGTGTGTCAGCAAGTCGTCTGCGAGCCGCGCGCAATCGTCAATCAAATGCTCGCAGTTGTCGAGAACAAGCAAAATCTGTTTGCCGCGCAAAAAATTCTTCACCGATTCAATCAGCGGCTGGCCGGGAGTCTCGCGCACGTCCAACACCTGCGCGGCCGCCTGCGGCGCGAGTTCCACCCACCACACGCCATGCTTGAATCGATTCGGCATCCGATTGGAAGATTGGATCGCCAACCGCGTCTTCCCCACGCCGCCGGTACCTGTCAATGTAACCAGCCGATTCCTATCGAGTAATTGGATGACTTCCCCGACTTCCTTCTCGCGCCCAATAAAACTGGTGATCGGGACGGGCAGATTCGTCCTCGCGGATTCTTTTCGCTTCTCGCTCGACGGGAGGGCGGATTCCGTTTCGAGCGGCATTTTCCCCGCTTTGAGTTTTTCGTACAACCCGCGCGTCTGCTCCGACGGCTCAAAGCCGATCTCCTTCAACGAAGTCACGCACCGTTCGTACGTCTCCGCGACCTTCGACATTTCCCCCTCCGCCGCGTGCGCGGACATCAAGGCGCGGTACGCGGGTTCTGGCATTTGTCCCAGTTTGATCCAGCGCTCGCCCCAATCCAAAATCTCCGACCAGCGTTTTTCATCTTCCAGGCACGACATCAGCCGCGCCATGTGATGTTCGAAAATGGAATTCAAATGCTCGCGTTCCAACACCACCCAATCATCGTAAAAGCCGGGCAGCAATTCCCCGCGATATTCCGATAGCACAGAAATTAATCCGTCGGCGGATGCGTCTTCGCTTAATTTCTCCAACGCCTTGGCGTCGAGCCAATAATCAGCCGACGCGTTGAATGTAATGACAATATCGTCTGTAAGCAGGTATTCAATTTTAGAATTTTTGGGAAGCGCCTTGCGAACCCGCCAGAGCGCGTGGCGCAGGTTGTCTCGTGCGGTTTCTTCCAAAGAATCAGGCCATAATAGTCACGCCAGTTTTTCGCGGCGATGTGAAGTTCCTGCGCTCAAAATCAGGTAAGCGAGCAGCGCCTGTCCAGGGCGCGAGGGTACGTTGATGGCTTTCTTGCCGCCCCTTACTTCGAACCTTCCAAGCAAGCGGACTTCCAGCATTTTCATCCTTTGGCGAGTATCTAGATAAAGTATAGCACTTTGGTAAAGTAATGACAATCGGCAAAAGCGCCCCGGGTATGGCTCTCAAAGTCGGGAGGAATGTGAACTGCGTCTCCGGTCACCACTTTTGGGGCAATTTCCCCAAGGAATTACTTGTTGAGAGACGGCAAAGACTCCAAGACACGATTGATTCGCTTGCTAATGAAAGGATCAATTTGGCGGCACATTTGGAGACCAGCGCTTATTCACCTGAACAATTGCAAGCAACGAAAGAGTACACACATCAGATCGCTGCCGGATTGGATGATGCAGACGAAGATTTCGACTCAAGAAAGCATATTGTAGATATGTTGAGCGTTTATGCTACACTTGTGGTGGAAAATGATGAAAAGGTAGCCTATGTAACATGGGTCTTCAAAGTCAACCCGGAACGCTTGTTAATTGCGCCTCTCAATACAAATTCTTCGGCCCCCACGCGGGCGCGCTCTACGGACGCTACGAGTTGCTTGACGAATTGAAGGCTTACAAAGTCCGCCCCGCGCCGAACGATCCGCCCGGCAAATTCGAGACCGGGACGCAGAGTCACGAGGGCATCGCGGGAGCGCTGGGCGCGCTGGAATTTCGAGTGGCTGGGAAATCAATTCGGCGGCGCGGCCGCGGAAGGTCTGAAAGAGAACGGGTTCACGGGCCGCCGTCTCGCCCTCAAGCAGGCAATGACGGCCATTCGCGCTTATGAACACGAATTGAGCCTCGAGCGGCGCGTCCCGACCGTCTCGTTCACGCTGGAGGGGAAGCATCCGCGCGCCGTGGCCGAGGCGCTGGGGGAGGCTGGCATTTACGTTTGGGATGGGAATTACTACGCGCTGGCGGTGACGGAACGCCTTGGTCTCGAATCTTCGGGCGGGATGGTGCGCGTGGGCGCAGCGCATTACAACATAGTGGAGGAAATCGCCCGCCTGTGTGAAGCGTTGAAGCGGATCGCCGCCTGAACGAAAAAACAGGTTTCCTGAAGAAACCTGTTTTTC
>DAOUMJ010000082.1:0-19955 GCA_034411715.1 Anaerolineales bacterium
CTTGAAGTCCGTTTTAGCCAAAATGTGGGGGAAGATTTCAACAACTGCGCCAAGGCGAAACAGCCTAGAATAGCAAGTTATGCGCTATTGCCTTTTTTCCTTTCGGGGACGTGACGACTTTTTTCTTCGTCGCCTTTTTGGGCGTGGGTTTCTTCTTTGTAGTTTTCTTTTTCGTAGCAGCCATTCTGACCTCATTCGAAATAAGTTTCAGGTTCCAAGTGTCAAGTTTCGTGCTTGACCTTCGACTTTTGACGTTAGACTGATTTCACAAGGAGGCGCGCGAGAAGGCAGGTCACCGCCTCGAATCTAACAACTGATACAACTTCCATGCGTGCCTCCTTTCGCATGAGTCCCCTCTCCCCACGGGAGGGGGCCAGGGTGAGGGTCTCCCTCTCCCCGAATGGGGGAAGGGTCAGGGTGAGGGTAAAAACAAAAATTCCTCCATCCACTCAGGGACGAAGGAACTCCTCCGCGGTACCACCCGGGTTCGTCAATTAGTCTCATGGTCACATAGTCGCTTTGTCTTATAGCCTTTTGACCAACTGACTATTCGACTATTTGACTATCAGACTAACCGACGCTCTTTCTTTGCTATAACGGGCAACCCGTCGCCGACTACCGTAAGTCGGATTGACAATCCGACCTACCTTCACCAGCGCAGTCTCTCTTTCGAGGGGACAGGCGAGTTCGGTCTTATCACCCGTTAGGGGTCGCGTTCCCGTGGACACATCGAAGGGCTTCCACCTCGCTCTCCCTTCTCGCTGTCGGGATGACCTACTACTCCTGCCATGACTTTTGTTATACGTCGAAATTAATTTCGACGTACCATATTTTGTGGACCCAGGGGGATTCGAACCCCCGACCTTCTCAATGCCATTGAGACGCGCTCCCAACTGCGCTATGGGCCCGGGCTTGCCAGTAATCAGTGAACAGTAATCGGTTTTGATTCTGTTCAGTGAGCGATTACTGATGACTGCCTGCACTGTTCCGCAGGCACACGTGAACACTGATCACTGAACAGGTGGACCTGAGGGGATTCGAACCCCTGACCTCCTCAGTGCGATTGAGGCGCGCTCCCAACTGCGCTACAGGCCCGGTTACAAGGCGAGGGGCATTGTACTTGAGGCAGATAGGAATGTCAAGCAAACTTCCTGGCGCTTCAGGGCAATCGCATCTAAATTCCATGGAAACGTTTCTCCCTCCGCGTTGACGGGAAACTTACTGGATGATTTTGAACTCGTGATGGCCGAAGCAGGAAGATCTATGAATCGCTGATGGGGGCAGCGCAGGTTCTTCGGAATCTTTACGACCAGCATTCAGAACTCCGAGATTTCGGAAATCTCGGAGTTCTGGCTCGCGGCTACTCTCTATTCTCTTCTCTCCATCACTGATACTTATAAAATCCCCTCCCCGTCTTCCTCCCCAGCCAGCCCGCATCCACGTATTTGCGAAGCAGCGGACAGGGACGATACTTGTCGTCGCCCAGGTCGCGTTGCAACACTTCCATCACGAACAGCACCACGTCCAGCCCGATCAGGTCGGCGAGCGTGAGCGGACCCATGGGGTGGTTCATGCCGAGTTTCATGACCGAGTCAATCGCTTCGGGCGTGCCGACTCCCTCTTGCAGGGCAAAGATCGCTTCATTGATCATCGGGCAAAGGATTCGGTTCGAGATGAATCCGGGGGAGTCGTTGGCCTCGACGGGTTCCTTGCCCATCCATTTGCAGACCTCGACGGTGGCGGCCAGCGTATCGTCGGAGGTGGCCAGTCCGCGGATCACTTCCACCAGTTTCATCAACGGGACGGGGTTCATGAAGTGCATGCCGATGACCTTCTCCGGCCGCTTCGTGGCGGCGGCGATCTTGGTGATGGAAATGGATGAGGTGTTGGTTGCCAGGATCACGCCCTCGCGCGCGGCTGCGTCCATGTCCTTGAAAATCTTGAATTTCAATTCGGGATTCTCGGTGGCGGCCTCGATGACCAGATCCGCTTCGCCGATGGCGTTCATGTTGCCCGCGAAATTGATTTTCTCTGTGGCGGCTTTTTGCTCAACGGTGATGACGCCCTTTTCGAGCAGTTTGGCGGCGGATTTGGCGATGGTGGCCTTGGCCTTTTCCAGCGCGTCAGGGACGACATCCATGCAGGTGACGGTGTAACCCGATGTCGCCGCGACCTGGGCGATTCCATTGCCCATCGTCCCCGCGCCGATGACGAATATTTTCTTAATCTCCATTTTCTCTCCTCTTTCATTTTCCGAAGATGAACAGGGATGAACGGGTATTCATCTTTGTCCATCTCCGTTTATCTCTGGTTTATTCGATCTCAATCGCCATTGCGACTGCTTCCGCGCCGCCCAAGCACAACGAAGCGATTCCTTTCTTCAACCCGCGATCCTTCAACGCGTAGATAAGCGTCGTCAACACGCGCGCTCCACTCGCGCCGATGGGATGACCCAGCGCGACCGCGCCGCCGTGGACGTTGACCTTCGCCCAGTCCCAGCCCTGGTCGGCGAGGGCGTAACCGTCCGCCAGGACTTGCGCGGCGAAGGCCTCGTTGAGTTCGATCAAGTCCACGTCTGCGAGCGTCCAGCCAATTTGTTTGAGCAGTTTTGGAATGGCAAGGGCAGGGGCGCGGAAGAGATATTTTGGCTCGTCGGCGGCCTGCGCGTAGCCAATTATCCGCGCGAGGGGTTTAAGCCCGTTTTTGTCGGCGTAGGCGCGGGACGCGACGATGAGCGCGGCCGCCCCGTCGTTCAGGCCGGGCGCGTTCCCGGCGGTGACCTTGCCGTCTTTTTGGAAAGCCGGCCGAAGTCCCGCGAGACCGTCGAGCGTCGTGTCGCGGCGCGGCGATTCGTCGGTGTCGAAAATCGTCACGCCCTTTTTGCCCGGCAATTCCACGGCGGCGATCTCCGCCTTGAACTTGCCCGCGTCGCTGGCGGCAATCGCTTTTTGATGACTCTCGTATGCGAACTTGTCCATCGCCTCGCGCGTGACCTCATACTCCTTGGCGATGAACTCGGCCGCGTCGCCCATGCCCCAGTTGGCGAGCGCGCACCACAGCCCGTCGTTGAGCAGGGCGTCGGTAAATTGCAGATGACCGAACCGCAGTTCGCCGCTTCGCCCCTGGACGAGGTAGGGGGCGCGGCTCATGGACTCGAACCCGCCCGCGACGAACAATCGCCCGTCACCCGCCTTGATGGCCTGCGCCGCCAGCATGGCGGCCTTCAACCCCGACCCGCAGACCTTGTTGATGGTGGTCGCGCCGACCGAAGACGGCAACCCCGCGCCGATGACGGCCTGACGCGCCGGCGCCTGCCCCAGCCCCGCAGAGACAACGTTGCCCATGAAGGCCTCGTCAATCTCGGCGGGATCCACGCCCGCGCGTTTCACCGCTTCCTTGACGACGATCGCGCCCATCTTCGGCGCGGGGAGGCTGGAAAGACTCCCCTGGAATTTTCCGCTCGGCGTGCGCACCGCGGAAAGGATGACGACTTCTGTGTCCTTGCTCATGGTTGCTCCTTTGTAGGACAAAATTCATTTTGTCGGTCTTGTCAATTATAGCCCGCGCCTGTTTGTGGATAAAGTAACAAATGTCAGGAAAATTCCTTCCTCATCGTTATTCTGGGCGAAGCAAAGCAATTCCTACCTGATGGGGGCGTTCCAGATGCAGAACCCAGGTTTCCTGGGAAAAACCTGGGTTCTGCATCAGTCCACTCACATTTTGGCGAGAAACTCATCTGCCGAAACTTTGGCTTGTTTCAAGATGCCCGCCAACGTGCCGATTGCCAATTCTTTATGTAAGGGAATCACGCAACCGACATCGCCGTTTGCGGTTGTCTTCTTCAAGACAACATGGCTCCCGCGTTGGCGAATTTGGGAAAACCCCAACCTTTCCATGATTCGAACCGCTTCTTTTCCCGAGATGCGCGGCAGTTTAGGCATAGACAGCCGCCTCGAATGTGGTCAGGAGTGGATGGGATGATTCGGGAAGCGGGAATTCTTCGAGGTATAACTCGGTTGCTTCTTTCAAGTTTGCAACCGCCTCTTCAATTGTTTCACCCTGGCTGACCGTCCCAACCTCAGGACATTCAGCGACATAGAGATTCTCTTCTTTGTGGATGACAGCGGTAAATGTTTTGAAGGTCATGGTATTGCTCCTGTTGAAGCAATTTTACAACAGAACCCAGGTTTCTGAGCCCCACTCAGTTTCGCTTCGGGGGGTTGTAAAGAGGCCTGGGCTTTGAATTACTCCAAATGCTTCATCGCTTCGCGTCGACTCAGCGGATGCAGGTCGGTGGCTTTGACGAATTTTTTCACCGCCTTTGGGTCGGTGCGCGCATATTGCCGCAGCGCCCAGCCGATGGCCTTGTTGATGAAAAACTCCTTCGAGCCGAGATTCTCACGGATCAGGTCGCAGAGCAGATCGAAGTCGGTGGCTTCCTTGTAGCCGAGTTGGAAGAGGAGGCACGTCCGCCGCAGCCAGAAATTATCCGATTTGCGCCACTTGGCGATGTATTTTTCGCGTACCTTCGGGAAGCGGTGAAAGTGGACACCGACGATCTCGCCTGCCAGCGAATCCACCGTGTCCCACCACGATTTGGTGACGATCATGTATTCGATGGTCGTGATGAACTCGCGCGGAATGGACTCGGCCAGGCGTCCCAGCAGGCCGACGCCAAAGTATTGATATTCCCGTTGCGGCAAATTCCAGAGATCGAGCAGGATGGGTTTGAGTTCGACGACGAAAGGGAGTCCGTGTTCTTCGTAGAATTGCTTTTGCAACTCGCGGCGTTCGGGCGTTTT
This sequence comes from Anaerolineales bacterium, assembly GCA_034411715.1. Lineage (GTDB taxonomy): Bacteria > Chloroflexota > Anaerolineae > Anaerolineales > Villigracilaceae > Denitrolinea. The sequence goes on from DAOUMJ010000082.1 coordinate 4,803, forward strand.
GATTCCCACATATTCGAACTGGTCGCGCATGTATTTCTTCATCGGCGCGGCCTGTGCGGGATTGGCGTGTTGTTGGAAGAGGGTTGCGAGAGGAGAGATGTAAGGGTGCATGTTACTCTGCCCAGAGAAGCGCGGCGGCCAAGTGCAATGAATCATATCCACGCAAACCATCATCCCAAGCGATACTGCACGCTCGCTCGATCAATACAGGAGAAACGGTAATTCGGTTGAATGCCGCCCAATCGTCTAAAAAATCCTGCCAGGCTTTGGCAGGATCGGACGAGGACACGCCGATTGCGCGGATCGCTCTTTGGATGGCGGAAGCCATCTCAATTTGTGTGACAGCCGCGCTGCCAAACGAATTTTCTTTGTCGTCCAACAGCGCAAGCACCTCCGATGAACCTGCTTCTTGAACGTAGCCTTTTACCAATGCGCTTGTATCGAAATAAACAATCATCGCCGATCCTCCACAATGAGATCGGAAATCAAGCGATTGCTTGTATTGATGATCGTGGGCTTATGCGGTTTCAACTTCTTACCGCTCCACTCCAGGAAACCTGCCGCCGCCAGCGCTTTCATTTTCTCTTCCAGAGTGATGGGAGCAGGCATGATCTGGCCGATGGCCTTTCCTCTTTCTGTAATGATGATGGTCTCGCCCGCTTTCACGCGTCGCAGATATTGGCTCAAATTATTTTTTAAATCGCGAGTACCGACAGTCACTTCGCTCATTTTTTTACTCCTTTTTTCATGTAGCCACATTATACCCTCAGGTGGACACAAGAGATCTGTTACGGCATCGGCGTATCTTTTGGATCCGCAGGCTGGACGAAGCGGATCAGCCACTGCCCTTCGCCCTGATCCTCCACGTGGGAAAACGGTGTAACGAGATGGATCCACGTGCGGCCTGGATGGAGGGCGATGGGATTGTTGTTCGTGTCGAGGAAATACATCGGGCGCGGGAAGCCCGATTTTTTCTCCCACTCGCGGTTGACGGTGGACCAGCGGATGGGGAAGACCTGCCCATCGCGGAAGAGATAGGCGTAGCCGCGCATGCCCGCGCCGACGTTGATCTCGAACTGGTTGTGGCGGATGCGGATGTGTTCCGCGAAGATCACGATCACGTTCTCGAAGGATTGCTGCCGCTCTGTTAATCGGTCAGCGGCGGGGAGGAGCGGAAGTCCCGTCCCATCGGCCAGGTCGGTCCAGCGCAGGTAACTGCCAGAGATGGGATCATACTTCCATGCGGCCTGCGTGTAGGCGTGATAGAAAACGGAGATGTCAATCGCGGGTCTGCCGCCTGCGGGAACCTCATCCGAAAAAACATTGCCCGAATAATTGACAGGCTGTCCCGCGACCAAACTCTTTTCCGCCAGTTGGCGCAGGCGCGTCGCGGTGAGGAGCGAACTGTTGGGAGTGGTATCGTCCACGCCGTAGATGATCTCGCACGCATCCAGAGCGTCAATGATGCCGCGCCCCGCGCTGGCGAAGACGAGGCAACTGTTCCAGAACATGTTGTTGATGTGAACGTACGTCATTCGCCCGGAGCGGATCGGCCCGATGTACGGCTCATTTGGGATGTACCAGTTTTCGGGCGTGCCTGTGACGACGGGGCTTGGGGTAGCTGTCGGCTTCTCGAGCAGGATCAGGCCCGCGTCCCACGCGAAGCGCGAAGCGGTGGAGTCGGCGCGGAATGGACGCGTCTCGCCCGTCACGGGATTCGCATCCGAGTCGCGGTCGTCGTCGCCCATGTCGGGAGTCGTGAATTGATATTTGTCGTTGATGACGAATTGCAGGATGACCTCGCCGTCGGGACGATCAAAGGCAAACCAGCCATTCGAGTCGGTCGTCGTCTCATCCCTGACCTCGCGGCTGGCCGCGTCCAACAGGCGGACGCACACACCCGCGACGCCCGTCTCCCAATCGTCGGCGCGGCCGTTCGCGTTTTCGTCGAGGAAGACGCGGTTCCCGATCCAATCCCCGCTCGGCCGGATGATCTCCTCCCGCGGCGCGCATCCCGCGTTCACGTTGGGGATGTGGCGCACGCCGTTCCCGTAGAAGACAGACATGAAGCGCGTGGCGCCCTCGCCGATGTAGAGCTCGAAGATCCACGAGGCAAAGTTGACTCCCGCCTGCGGCCGCGCCGTGACGGGCATGTTGCTGATGGACACAAGGACGGCAGGCAGGCCCAGCCACGATGGGTCTTCGACTTCGCGCGCGGTGAGGGGATTCACGTTCGCGGGGAAATCCTCGAGGTCGGGGACGAGGAAGAGGGGAGGGAGGTGAGGTTGCGGGGTGGGGGTGGGAGTGTCAGGTGTCGGAGTGTCAGGTGTCAGGTGGGGAGGGGTGAGGGTTGGGACCGCGGAGGGAGTCGGCGCGGGTTGGCAGGCGGCGAGGAGAAGGATGAACGCTACGCGTGAAAGATGAAGGATGAATCGGCGCATGGGGTGATTATACGCCGCGATGAAAGGAAAAGAAATCTACCAGATGATGTTTATGCGGAGGTCAGCCATTGTTACTTGATTTTTATAAAACCCCGTTTTATCAAAAATTTGCGTAACTCTTTTTCGTTGTAGGCTTTCAATAAGTGCGCTTCGATTGAGTGTTGTTTTATATCGGCGATTAAAGCCCCGAAATAAACAATGAGTGATGCAAAAAGAAATGGCGCATGTGGTATGCTCTGGTGGAAAACCAAGTAAATGCCGACAACTATCAATTCCACAAACGTCAGGTAAAGAACGTGTATTTCCCCATGAGCCAATTGTATGCGTCGCCGTCTCTCCAATTCGTAAAATTCGGATTTAAGAGTTTCATAAGCCTGCCTGCGTAAACCGATCGGCACTCCCAAATACCCCAAGTAAGCAATGTCGCATGTGTGGTTTTGTCCGGTTTTTCTCCATATTAAATCCAAAAGAAAATGAAGGGTGTGTTGAAATGGATATAAAATAAACTCCCCGATCACATTGAAGTAAAACGCATAAATGCCAATTCCTATTGCGAACGCTACTGCGACTGAAAGAAGTAGTCCTAATGCCTCAACGACTTGTTCAAGAATATCAGGTCGCGCTAATCCCAAACAAACTGCGGCGAGTAAACCAGCATAGGCATAACCTACTACCTTTTCGGGGGTTACTCCGAAAGACTTGACCAATGGATGTTCGGTTTTATCTTGCTTTCCCATAATTCACCTTATTCAGCATGTTTATCATGCCTCCTCCTGCCTCGATGCAATGTACTCAATTGCGGCCTCTGCGATCAATCCCGAACGCGTGCCGCCGTGTTCGGCCGCGTATTTGTCCATCACATTCAACACGCGCTCTGGCAGGGTGATGTTGATCCGCCGCGTTTTCCCCGATAACTTTGTGATGTCCACTGTTACCAGCACCCAAACGCCATCGGCAAAATCAGGATTGCCCTGATGCTCGTCAATGGATTTGGCCGCAGGGATTGGTTCCCCATCCAACCACAAACCTTCCAGATGTGTCTCAATGGCTTCTATGGCCTCTTGCAAAGCCTCGTCCATTGTCCCGCCCGCGCTGAAACAGCCCGGCAGATCTGGCACGGTGACGCCATAATCGCTTTCAGGGTCTTTGTGGATGATAACCGGGTAACGCATAAAATCTCACTTCCTATCTGTCCATGACCAGCCAGCCTGCTTGAAAATGCTGCGCAAGGTTCCGATTGGCAAATCTTTCTTTGGATGGGGAACCGTTACGCGCCCAGGTTTTCGAGGGTGCTTGTAGTGATGATGACTACCTCGAATATGAACCAATATCCAGCCATCCTTTTTGAGTCTGGCAATGATGTCGCGGCTGGTCATGGGATTATTATACACACCATACACACATTGTCAACAAGCAGTTCATATTTTTGCATTATGGCGGTTCCGCTACCGCTCGCTCACCGCGCCTCGAACACATTCGTCACAAACTCTGCCAGTGCCTCCATCCCCTTTGCCACAGGCTCCACGTCCACGTATTCGGCGGAGGTGTGTGCGCCGCCGCCCGTCGTCACGCCCATCACCAGCGCGGGCAGGCCGCGGCTGAGCGGCAGGTTGGCATCCGTTGAGCCGCCGATGAGCGATGGCTCGATTCCCTGCGCGCGCAGACATTCGACCGCCAGGCGGATCAGTGGATGTGACGCTGGGATTTCGCCGCCCGGACGCCGCCCGACCGACTCCGCCTCCACGCGGACCCCGGGGCGGTTCGCGGCTTCGAGGAGCGAATCCACGCCCGCGACGAGACCCGTCAGCGTCTCGGGCGATTCGGAGCGCAGGTCCAGTTCGAGCGAGGCGTGCGCGGCGATGGTGTTGATGGATGTCCCGCCCGCGATCTTCCCCACGTTGAGCGTGGTGCGCGGCGAAGTGGGCAGTTTCAGCGCGGCGATGCGCGCCGCCAGCGCCGTCAGTTCATGCACCGCCGAGGGTTGTCCGTAGTCCGACCAGGCGTGTCCCCCGGCCGTCTGCGCCGAGATGCGGTAGCGCTGCACCGCCACCCCGCGATGATAGACGTGTCCCAGCGCCATGCCCTCCAGGACGAGGTAGGCCGTCACGTCCGCGCCGAAACGATCCACCACGGCTTTCATGCCGCGCAGATCGCCCAGCCCCTCCTCGCCGGTGTTGGCAACCAGCCAGAGATCGCCCGGCAGGCGCGTCCCACGTTCGCGCAGGAGCCAGGCGAGACCGAGGAGCGCCGCGACCCCGATCGAGTTGTCGCCGATGCCCGGGGCGTGGATCCTCTCCGCGTCACGCGTGAGGCGCAGGTCGGTCGCGCGCGGGAAGACCGTGTCGAGGTGCGCGCTGACGACCAGCGGGGGCGCGCCGCCGCCGGGCAGTCGTCCCAGCGCGTTGCCGGCCGCGTCCACGCCCACATCCGACAGTCCCTCCTCGAGAAAGCGCGTACGGACGAATTCCGCCCGTTCCGTTTCCTCGAAGGTGGGCGCGGGGATTTGCTGTATGGCGATTGCCAGGTCGAGCAGGCGATTGGCGGCATCAATCATTCAAATCTCCCTCACCATCTCGCGCAGGGCGGAGAGACGCGCCTCGGCCAGGCCGGGCGCCACGTCCAATGGGTGGAACGGACCGGAGCCTTCGACGGCCAGCGAAGCCGAAATGTTGCCGCGCAGCGCGCCTTCGAGCGGGTCGTAGTTTTTGCGGTAGCCAGCCAGAAAACCGCCGCAGAAAGCGTCGCCCGCGCCGGTGGGGTCCGCCAGCCGCGCCGGGTAGGCGGGAATCTCCCAGCGGCGTTTGCTCACCGAATCATAGACCAATTGGCCGCGCGCCCCGCATTTGACGATCACGTATTCGCAGCCCCATTCGCCGATGGCAGCGGCCATCTCCCAGGGGTCGTTGGTCTGGCCCCAAAAGAGGGCGGTGAGTTCCTCCAGCGAGGGCAGGAAGGCCGTCAGCCCGCGTACCAGGCCGCGCACCTCCCTTTGGAAGGCGGGCGCCATGAGGGCCGCGGACGGGTCGAGGGTCAGGACGCGCATCACGCCGCGCAGGCGGTCCACGAATTGCTGGTGCGCGGCCAGTTCCAGCGGGCAGAGATGGAGCGCGCCCGCATCGAGGTATTCGGAGGGGATGTCGGCCACGAGGGGCGAAACGGGATCGGGTTTGGACTGCGCGGCCTGTGAATTGCTCTGGGGCTGGAAGCCAAGCAATGCCCTTGGAAAAGGAATGCCCCGCCGCGCGAAGTGCGAAACGGCATTGGCGCGGCTCGGTTCGAAATTCTCGGACCAGGCCAGGAAGGAACGCTGGTCGAGCGCGCCGGGCAGGATGCGGATGCCCGCCGTGTCCCAGCCGCGCCGCGCCAGGTCCTTCAACCACAAGCGGGGATAGTCTTCGCCCACGCGCCCCACCAGGCCGAGGCGCGCCTCCCACACGCCCAGGCCGCCTGCGGCGTAGAGCAAATTCCCGCCGGGCGAATCGAGCAGGGGCTGGCCGAAGGGCGGCAGCAGGTATTCGCGCCTGAGTTGGCCGACGAGGATGAAGGAGGGTTCCATGGATCGTATTGCGTAATGCGTATTGCGTACCGCGACATTCATGTCGCCTTGCCAGGCGGGACCGCGCAGCGTCTCGCGAAACTACACAAAGCGAGCGCTTAAGATAAAAATCCCTTTCCCTCCGCGTCGAGCGAGGGAGGGTTGAGTGGAAGCACGAAGATGAAGCGGCTGCCCTGTCCCTCCATGCTCTCGGCCCAGATGCGCCCGCCGTGCATTTCCACCATGGCTTTGGCCACCGCGAGTCCCAGCCCCATGCCGCCATGTTTGCGCGTGAGGTGCGATTCCACCTGGTAGAAGCGCTCGAAGATGCGCCCCAGGTCGGCCGCGGGGACGCCGACGCCGTCGTCCATCACCGAGACCTTTACGCCGTCGGGCGCCGCCTCGGCGCGGACGACGACATGCCCGCCCGCGTCGGTGAACGTGATGGCGTTCCGCACCAGGTGGCTGAGCGCCACCTCGATCTTGCCCGCTTCTCCCTCGACCGTGAGAGGGAGCGCGCCCGTCTCGACGCCCAGTTCCACGCCCTTGCGCCGCGCCTCCTCCTGGAAGGATTCGGCCACCTCGCGCGCCAGGCGCTCCATCGAGACTTCGCGCTGGCGGACGCGCGCCGCGCCGCTCTGGTAGTCGTCCACGCGGGCCAGGCTTTCCACGATCTCCTTCAGCCGCGTGGCGTAGCGGATGATGTGATCCAGTTGTTCACGGTGTTCCTCCCCCATCAATTCGCGCAGAAAGGTGGCGTGGCCGAGGATCAGCCCGAGGGGAGTCCGCAGTTCGTGGGAGGTGATGGCGATGAAGTCCGCTTTGAGGCGGTCGAGGTTGGCGGCTTCGGCGCGGGCCTGCTCCAGGTGTTCGTGCAGGTCGTGGTCGTGGATGGCGAAGGCGGTCAGCGAGGCCAGCGTCTCCAGGATCGAGACATCCTCCGCGGAATAAGACGCGCCGCCCTTTTTGTTGACTGCCACCAGCGCGCCCAGCCGCTCGCCGCGAAACACCACAGGCGCGGCCAGCAGCGAACGCGTCCGCGCGCCGGTCAGGCGCTCGGCTTCCGTGTAGCGGCGCTCGTCGCTGGCGGCATTCTGGACGAGCGGCCCGCTGTGGCGGAAGGTCCAGCCGGCCGCGCTGCCTTCGAGCGGCAGCGGCGCCCCGCGCAGGGATTCGCGCAATTCCAGCGGCGCGGCGGCGAAGACCAGCGTCTCGGTGAGCGGGTCGTAACGCAGGATCGAGCCTGTCTCGCTGGAGGTTAGTTCGCAAGCCTCGTCCAGAATGGTTTGCAGGCACGAGTCGAATTCCAGCGACTCGCCCAGAGTCTGGATTACGGATAGCAGTCGGTGGATGCGTTCGGTGTCCATGCGATGTCCAGCGCAGATTATACTTGAGGGCTGGTAAGATGTTGTCCACTCGGAACAACAAATCAACGACAATGACCCGCCTGGATACGTGTACAATGTGACAGTCCGTCGAAAGCGGCTGTCACATACCCCAACCCATCCATACCAACGCAAGGAGATTCATCGAATGCCCGCAAAAAAAGTCCGCGTCGCCATCATCGGCGTCGGCAACTGCGCCTCCTCCCTCGTGCAAGGAGTGGAGTATTACAAGAACGCCAAGGATAACGAGACCATCCCCGGCCTCATGCACGCCCGCCTGGGCGGATATCACATCCGCGACATCGAGTTCACCCTCGGCATTGATGTCAACGTGACCAAGGTCGGCAAGGACCTCTCGCAGGCCATCTTCGCCGAGCCGAACAACACCGTCAAGTTCTCCGACGTCCCCAATCTGAACGCGCCGGTGGTGCGCGGCATGACCCATGACGGCCTCGGCAAGTATCTCTCGCAGGTCATCACCAAGGCGCCCGGTCCCACCGCCGATATCGTCAAACTGCTCAAGGATACGAAAACCGACGTGGTGGTCAACTTCCTGCCCGTCGGTTCCGAGATGGCGACGAAATGGTACGTGGAACAGGTCATCGAGGCGGGATGCGCCTTCGTCAACGGCATCCCGGTTTTCATCGCCTCGTCCGAATACTGGGCCAAGCGCTTCCGCGACGCCAAACTGCCCATCCTCGGCGACGACATCAAATCGCAGGTGGGCGCGACCATTTTGCACCGCGTCCTCGCCACCCTGTTCGTGGATCGCGGCGTGCGCCTCGACCGCACTTATCAACTGAACTTCGGCGGCAACACCGACTTCCTCAACATGCTCGAACGCGAGCGCCTCGAGAGCAAGAAGATCTCCAAGACCAACGCGGTCACTTCGATGCTTCCCTATCAGTTGGACGCGGACAACGTCCACGTCGGCCCCTCGGATCACGTCCCGTGGCTGAGCGACCGCAAGTGGTGTTACGTCCGCATGGAAGGCACCACCTTCGGCGACGTGCCGCTCAACCTGGAGGCCAAACTCGAAGTGTGGGACAGCCCCAACTCGGCGGGCGTCATTATCGATGCGGTGCGCTGCGCCAAACTCGCCCTCGAACGCGGCCTGAGCGGCCCCATCACCGGCCCATCGTCGTACTTCTTCAAGACCCCACCCCAACAATTCCGCGACGACATCTGCCGCCAGAAGACGGAAGACTTCATCAGCGGGAACAGCAATGAGTAACCGCTAATTTGTAATTGGTAAATCAGACATGGCTTATCCTGGATTAAGGGAAAGCCATGTCTTTTCGGTTAAAATCAGGGACATGTTCTCACGAATTATGAATTACCAATTGCCAATCACCATCCTGATTGCCGTTATTTTGGCATCCTGCGCACCCCAGGCAGCCACCTTGCCCCCGGCCCCGACCGCGGACGTGAACATCGCCAGTACCCAGGCGGTTGCCACCGTCTATGCAGCCGCATCGCAAACGGCCCGGGCCGTCCTGCCCACCGAAACAGCGACTCCCGTCCCAACGGCTACCCTCGACCCCCGGCGCACGCCGCCCGCCCTGCCCGCCGGTTTCACAACCGGCCTGCTGAAACCGCTCGACGTGCCGCGCGCCTATCTCGACGATACCTGCCAATACCTGCGCGCCAGGTGGGACCCGAACAACGCCGCCCCCGGCACGGTGCTGATGACCATCATGTTTCACGGCATCGCCAAAGGCGATGTCAATTCTGGCGCGACCGGCGTTTATCATGATATGTCGATGCAGGATTTCCGCCGCCTGATGGATGACCTGAAAGAACAGGGCTTCGAAGCCGTTACCATGCAGCAGGCTGCCGATTTTCTCTACCACAATGCTAAAATCCCGCAGCGTTCGGTGCTGTTGATTGTGGATGACCGCAAATTCCGCCAGAGTTTCGATGATACCTTTGCCAAATATTACCGCGACTGGGGTTGGAAGGTCATCAATTCCTACATCACGCTCGATGAACGTCCAGACATCTGGCAGCAAAATGTCGAATTGGAAGACGAGGGCTGGGTGGACCACCAGGCGCACGGCTATGTCCATAACATCAACATCACCGCCAGTTCCAGCGAAGATTACATGCGTCAGGAATTGGGCAAACCGTTCGAGATGTTCCAAAAATATTTTGGTAAAACGCCCATCGCTTACATCTGGCCGGGCGGCAGTTTTACCCCGCGCGCTGTCGAAATTGCCCGCGAATACAACTACCTGTTGGGGTTCACCGTCAACCCGCGCGGCCCGGTCATGTTCAACTGGGTGCCGCAGGCCGAACAAAGCGACCCCATGCGCCCCTCCTACCTGCCCGAAGTCCCGGCCGGCGACCCGCTGCTGACCCTGCCGCGCTATTGGTCGCCCGACGCCCGCAACCACATCGACACGGTGCGCAAAATCGGCGCGGAAGCTGCCGTCTATGCCGAGCAAGTGCGCGCGACAGAAATCGAATACTACGACATCGCCTGCTCACCCGCTTACGGGCCGCTGCCGGTGGTGGGACCTTAAGATTTGCGGTTTACGAATTACGATTTACGCACTCCCGCATGTCCAAAGCGCTTGCAACCCACCTGTATTCTCGTTTTTCAAGAATGCTCCACGCCATGAATCCGTCCTGTACCTTCTGCAAAATCGCCGCCGGGCAGGCCAGGGCCGACATCGTATACCAGGATGAGCAGGTCACGGCCTTCCGCGACATTCACCCCGTCGCGCCGACCCATGTCCTCATCGTGCCGAACCGCCACATCGAATCGGTCAACTACGCCAACCCGGAGGACGAGTCCACGCTGGGACATCTGTTCGTCGTGGCGCGGCAAGTTGCCGAAGCGGAAAAAATCGCCAATCGCGGCTACCGCCTCATCGTCAACACCAACGCCGACGGCGGGCAGACGGTCTTCCACATTCACATGCACCTCATCGGCGGCCAGCGCATGAAGTACCCGATGGGGTAGACAATTTACGAGTATCAATGGAACTTACCGACCGCCAAACCCGCTGGAAACAGCAAAAAGCCATTACACCCGAAAAACTTGCCCAGGCGCGGGTTGTTTTGGATGAAATCATCAACGGCGTCGACCCGATGGAGGCCCTGCGCGGTAACCCCATACCGGGCGGCAATGTGCTTTCCAAGGCCGCGCTGGTGGCTGCCTATAACGAAATGACGGCGCGCGGCGAGTTGAGTCCCGATAAAAGCCTGCTCGAACGAATCCGCATGAAGCCGGTGCGCACCCTTTCAGGCGTCACCACCGTTACCGTCCTCACCAAGCCCTATCCCTGCCCCGGACAGTGCATCTTCTGTCCAACCGATGTGCGCATGCCGAAATCGTACCTGCCGGATGAGCCGGGCGCGATGCGCGCGCTGGAGCATGATTTTGACCCTTATACCCAGGTGCGCTCACGCCTCGAAGCGCTGGAGGCGCTTGGGCATCCCACCGATAAAATCGAACTGCTCATCCTGGGCGGCACCTGGAGCGCGTATCGCCGCAATTACCAGGAATGGTTTATCAGGCGTTGTTTCGACGCGATGAATACCTCCGCCCCCCTCAATCCCCTCGAATTCGGCTGGGATTCGCAGGATTTTGGGGAAGGCCAGGAGGGGGGCCTGACCGCCGCCCAGACCCTCAACGAAACCGCCCCGCATCGCAACGTCGGACTGGTCATCGAAACCCGTCCCGATGAGATTACCCCCAAAGAACTGGCCTGGCTGCGTTATTTAGGCGTGACCAAAGTCCAGATGGGCGCGCAAAGCCTGGATGACCGCATCCTGGAGATGAACAAACGCGGTCATAGCGCCGCTGAAACGCTCAAGGCGACCACCCTCTTGCGCGCTGCCGGGTTCAAAATCGTCCTGCACTGGATGCCCAACCTGCACGGCGCGACCCCCGAGAGCGACCGCGCCGACTTCGCCCGCCTGTGGGACGGGTTCTGTCCCGATGAAATCAAGATTTACCCCAACCAACTGCTTGCCAACGCCGAACTGTACGAGGTCTGGCAGCGCGGCGAATACCAGCCCTACACCACCCAGGAACTCATCGACCTGATTGCGGACATCAAACCGAGCGTGCCGCGCTACTGCCGCATCAACCGCGTTATCCGCGACATCCCCTCGACCAATGTGGTGGAGGGCAACAAGCGCACCTCGCTGCGGCAGGATGTCCACGAGTCAATGAAGCGGCGCGGGACGAAGTGCAACTGTATTCGCTGCCGTGAAGTGCGCGGGACGCAGGTGGATGTCTCTGCGCTGAGGCTGGATGACCTGGTTTATGCGGCGGCCCGCGCCGAGGAGCATTTCCTGTCCTTCATCACCCCCGACGACCGGATTGCCGGGTTCATTCGCCTGGCCCTGCCCGCGAAAGAGTCCCCATCGACCGGGTTATCCGACCTCGAAGGGGCCGCCCTTATCCGTGAAGTCCACGTCTACGGCCAGTCCTTGCCCGTCGGTGCGGAGGGCAACGGCGCGGCGCAGCATACCGGCCTGGGGACGCGCCTGTTGCAGGAAGCCGAGAAAATCGCGCGTGCGCGCGGATTTCGGCGCATGGCGGTCATCGCGGCGGTTGGCACGCGCAAATATTATCTCGACCGGGGGTTCGAGCGGGGGGAGTTGTATTTGGTGAAGGATTTGTAGCGGAAAACCAGCGTCCCGAAGGTTTTTTGAACCTTCGGGACGCTTTTTCACCACGGGTAGAGGCCGATGCCGTCAAAATCCGCGCCGCCATCAGTATCTTGTCCCCCAGGCGATGTGATGCGCACATAGCGGTATGTGCCGGGCGGTACAAAGGGGTCAATATCAATGGTCACGCCGTTTTGCGGGGGCGGCCAGGGATGATACAAAACGGTTTCAGGAATCCATTCACTATCATTTTCTGGATACCCGGCAATATTTGTATTTGTGTCTTGCACGCCATCGCACCAGTAGAAAACCTGGTACCAAGGGCCATCCACTGAGTTTCCCAACTCCAAAATTACGCAATCCAAATAAATTCCCGGCCCATTGACCCTTTCATAATAAACCATATCATATTGATTATCGCCGCTGGTGGAAATCAGTATTGTGCCCATATCGATAATGAGTGGAGAATCGTTTACTATTGGTTCCCAAACCCCGTCTCCCGGCCCAATGTTGACGCCGCCCGGCGGCGGGGCGATGGTAGCCGTTTCGGTGGGAATAGATGTTTCAGTCGGCGTGGGAGTGGGCGTTGGGGTTGCGGTCACAGTTGGGGTTACGGTCGCAGTTGGGGTCGCGGTCGGCGTCGAGGTTGTAGTTGCGGAAAGGGTGGGCGTTGGCGTTATCGTAGGGGTGAGCGTAATTGTCGCCGTCGCGGTTCCGGTGGGCGTGCGGGTGCGGGTGGGGCCGGGGCCGGTGGTTGGAAACGGAGTGTTGGTGCGGGTCGGCCAGATGATGATGATGGGCGTGGGAGAGAAATACGGCAGGGGCGTCCAGGTTGGTGTGAGCACACCGGTGGGGGCCTGTGATGCGGTCGGCAGCGGGGTATTCGCTGAATGCGTGGCGGTTGGCGTAAACGTGACCTGCGGGAGAAAAGTGATAATGACAGGCGGTAGAAGCGGGTCGAGCGGGCCGGAAGGGGGGAGGAAGGTATCCCACCAGGGCAGGGGGGTGCCGATTTCCGGCCTGACAGGCGCGAGCGGGGCGAGGGTGGGTCCCTTCGAGAACGATTCGTCGGGGTCAATCGAAGAGCGCATGCTTGCCCCCAAGAGTTCCCATCGTTCAGCCAGGCGAATCGCCCATTGCCCCGCCACGCATAACGCCAGCAAGCCAATCAACAAAATCAGCAGGAAGAGTCGCCAGCCGCGCTGTTCACGCGATTGAAGTTGGGCTGTGTTCATTGCTTTTCACTTTCAATGGCAAACGAACGAAAAATTTGCTGCCCGGATAATTGACTTCGTCATGCCCTGGGCTTTCGACCCAAATGCGGCCTCCATGTGCTTCTATGATACCACGCGCAATCGCCAGACCCAAACCCGGTCCACCACCCTTGAACTTGGTCTTGCCCGAAGAGTGCATGTACACTTCCCCGGTCTGGTAGAACTTCTCGAAGATGAGTTGGTGATGCTCCGGTTCGATGCCAATGCCCGTATCGCTGACCACGATTTCGACCTCGTTCTGCCCATCCCCGGATTCCACCAGATGACCGTGAATGGTGATGCGTCCGCCATCGGGGGTATATTTGATGGCGTTGATGACCAGGTGGTAGAACACTTTGTACAGTTGGTCGGGGTCGGCCTGCAGAACCGGCAGGCCATCGACGCCTTGCATGGCGAGGGCTAGATTACGCTCTTTGAGCGCATCCTGGAACGTTTTGCGTACCCGACCCAGCACTACGCCCAAATTGGCATCCTCCGGCAGGATTTTCAGCATCTTGCTGTCGATGCGCGAAACATCCAACATGCTGCCGACGATTTCCTGCATTCGGTCCGAACCATCCAGGATGCCCTGGGTCAGCGCGATAGTTTCCGGTTCGTCTTTGAACTTCATGGCGAGCATTTGAGTGTATCCTTTGACCAGCGTCAACGGCGTGCGAAGTTCGTGCGCGGCAACTTCGATGAAACTGGCCTTGGTACGGTCCATTTGTTCTAGCACTTTGTAGGTTCTTTCCAGTTCGAACGTGCGTTCTTGCAGCCGCGTTGTCATATCATCGAATGTTTGCGCCAATTCGCCGATTTCATCGCCGGTGCGGATACCGGTGCGCTGGTTCAGGTCGCCGCCCGCAACGGCCAGCGAGGCACGCAGCAACTTTTGAAGCGGGTTGATGAGCATTCGTGAAATGCCGTATCCCAGCACGACGACGCCCGCAACGATGGCCGTAAACAAAAGGATGTAAAAATTGCGATTGGCTACGCTGAACTCCATGACGAAATCCAGCGGCAGCACGACCCCAAATATTCCCAGCCGGTCGCGTCCAATCTGCAAAACGTCACGCGCAATGCTGTAATAGCGCCCGGAAATGTCCTTGTTTTCCCCGTAGACTACAGAGGAAGACCTCAGGATGAGATTCAGGGTGGTCTGGTCGAGCGAGAACGTCGCTTCGGGATTTTCATTTTCGACCTGCCCGGGCAGGGTCGATGCGATGATTTGCCCCGTTCCATCGTAGAAGATGACATCGGCCAGCGAGACGTTCTTCAGGCGCGGTAGCAGGCTGTCGAGCGGGGTTCCTATCACCACCACGCCTATCGTTTGTCGGTCCAACAAAACCGAAAGGGCGCTATAGTGATAATACCGGCCATCGATGGGGTTCTGTCCAAAAACCCGGCTGGCCGATTCCGAATTGCCCAGCAGCAGCGCAGAAATCCAGGGGGAGTTCCCCAGCCCGGTTTCGTAATTGACTGTCTCCAAAACGCCATCGGGATTGCGAAACAGGTGCAATTGTTCGCGGCCCTGTTCGTCAATCAAAAACAACTGCTCGAGGCGATTTCCCTCCGCTTGTGGAACGACCAGCCTTTCGAGCGCGGCGCGGTCGCCAGTCCGGAGCGACTCCGCCAGGTTGGCAGTGTAAGCAATCAGGCGCGCCTTTTCGATATTTTGCTTTTCCTGCTTGCTGAACTCATCCGAGACAATCCGCCCGGCCTCGCGCAACTGGTTCCTCAGCCGCTCTTCCTGCCTGACGGAAACCAATTGCGTGATGACATAGACCCCGATGACTGCAACCACGAGAGTCAGGATGACATACGGAATGATGACTTTGAAACGAATAGAGTTGTTCCGTAATAGAGTAAACTTGGCGAAAAAATCTTGAAGGAAAGGCTGAGTATGGGACCAG
>DAOUMJ010000083.1:0-15951 GCA_034411715.1 Anaerolineales bacterium
GTGGGGGAACGCGTCCGCTATGTGGGGGACGCGATCGCGCTCGCAGCGGCGGAAACGCCCGAGGCGGCAGAGCAGGCTATCGGTCAGATTGAAGCGGAGTTCGACCTCCAGCCCGTTATCACGAATCCTGTCCAGGCGCGTCGGGAGGGAGTCCCGCAAATCCACGAGAAGGGAAATTTGTTGAAGCACATCAAGGTTCGCAAGGGCGACATGAATAAAGGCTTCGCCGAGGCGGATGTGATCCTCGAACACACCTTCCACACGCCCACCACTGACCACGCCTTCCTCGAACCTGAGTGCAGTATCGGCGTGCCGCTCCCCGATGGACGCATGGAAATTTACGTTGGCTCGCAGATTCCTTATCAAGACCGAACACAGGTTGCGCGCGTGATGGGCTGGCCGGAGGAACGCGTGCGCGTCGTTGGCCAGTTGATGGGTGGCGGCTTTGGCGGCAAGGAAGACGTGATGGGACAGATCCACGTCGCGATGTTGGCGAATGTCACGGGGCGTCCCGTCAAGTTGCTCTTTGATCGCCGCGAGAGTTTGCTTGTCCATCCGAAGCGCCACGCCACGCAGATTCGCGTCAAAGTTGGCGCGAAGAAAGATGGTCGCATTGTCGCGATGGAAACCGAACTCTACGGCGACACCGGCGCGTACGCCTCGCTCGGCGAAAAGGTGATGACGCGCGCCACCACGCACTCGGCGGGACCGTACGACATCCCGCACGTGCGCGCCGATTGCTACGCCATGTACACCAACAACCCGCCTGCGGGCGCGTTCCGCGGCTTCGGCGTGACGCAATCGGCCTTCGCGGTCGAATCCATGATGGACATGCTTGCCGAAAAACTGAATCTCGATCCCGTCGAAGTCCGACTTATGAACGCTCTGCACGTTGGGAGCGTCACCAACACGGGGCAGGTCTTGACCGAGTCGGTCGGTTTGACGGAATGTCTTGATAAGGTTTCAAGTGCCATGTGCCAGGTTTCAGGTTTGAGCCGCGATGAACTGTTCAAGCCGCGCCTGACACCTGGCACGCCGCACCTGGTACGGAGTTGGGGCTTTGCCGCGGCCTACAAGAACACGGGACTCGGCGGCGGCGCGCCCGACACATCGGGGGCGGATGTCGAATTATACGAAGACGGCACCTTCCAGGTACGCAGTTCGGCCGCGGAACTCGGCCAGGGACTCGTCACCGTGATGCGCCTGATCGTGGCGGAGGAGATGTCGGTCCCGCCGGAGCAGGTGCGCGTCCTCGTCATGGACACCGACCTGACCCCCAACGGCGGCCCGACCACCGCCTCGCGCCAGACCTTCGTGACGGGCAACGCCTCGCGCTGCGCGGCCAAGACCTTGCGCGACGAGATCACTGCCGCGATGGCCGAGAAGTTTGACGTGCGCCCCGAGCAGATTCGCTTCGAGAATGGGGCTGTCCACGTCAATGGAAATTCACTTTCCTACGCGGATGTCTACAAAGAAATGACCGCGCTGGGTCAACAGCCGAAAGTCCGCTACGAATACGAAGCGCCGCAGACCAAACCGCTTGGGGAAGGCGGCGACATGCACTTTGCCTTTTCCTTTGCCGCGCAGGCCGCCGAAGTGGAAGTGAACAAATTGACCGGCGAAGTGCGCGTCCTGCGCGTCATCTCAGCCAACGACGTGGGCGCGGCCATCAATCCGCTCGGCTTGCAGGGACAGGTGGAAGGCGGCGTGATGATGGGGCTGGGCAACTGTCTCACCGAGGAGTTCATTGTTGAGAACGGCAATGTAGTGACGGATCATCTTGCCCGCTACCGTGTCCCTGGAATCATGCTCACGCCTGAGATCACTTCCATCATCGTGGAGCATCCTGTGGAGGCGGGGCCTTACGGCGCGAAAGGAGTGGGCGAAATTTGCAGCATCCCCACCACGCCCGCCATCACGAATGCCGTTTACAACGCGGTCGGCGTGCGCGTGGATAAATTGCCTGTGGATCAGGAGATGATCGCAAGGGAGATCTGGAGCAGGAGCGCGATGAAATAATAATGGGCGGATTTAATGTTATGTTGCGCCGCGTTTGACGATTCACGCCAACTAAAGTATAACGTGGCTTGCTTTTTACAAAGATCGAACGAAAAAAGGAGATCCCATGTACGTTGATCCCAACACCGGCGGCATCCTGTTTCAGGCGCTGGCCGCCACGCTGGCCGCCATCTCAGGCGTTTTATTGATTTTTTCGCGCAGGATCCGCGAGGGCATTGCCCGCTTACGGCGCGGCGCGCGCAAGGATGAGGACGAATCCACGAAAGAGTAAGACATAACCGCAGAGAGCGCGGAGATCGCAGAGAAAACATAATAAAACTCCGCGTTCTCGGCGCGCTCGGCGATTAACTTTTCTGAGTTCAAGTTAGCCCAAATGAAAACCGTCATCCTCGGCTTCGACTCCTTCGACCCCGTCATTTTCGAGAACATGGCGGGGCGAAATGAATTACCCAATCTTGCCCGATTGATGGAAGCGGGCGGATACGCGCGGCTGGAAGTTTCCTCGCCTCCCCAAACCGAAGTCTCGTGGACGTGCATCGCCACCGGGACCGACCCGGGCGGTCACGGCATCTTCGACTTTGTCGTGCGAGACGCGGCTTCGTACATGCCGTACGTGTCCATCCTGCCGACGAAGAAGACCGCCCTCGGCGAGAGTTTCATTCCCCCATACACCACGAAAACATTTTTCGAGGAAGCCGCCGAAATGGGCTATCCCGCCACGGCCTTGTGGTGGCCTGCCATGTTCCCGGCTCGGCCCGAGTTGCCGGTGAATACCATCCCCGGCCTCGGCACGCCCGATATTCGCGGACAGTTAGGAGTCGGAACGCTGTTCACCAGCGCGGACGAGACGAAGAAGAAGACCCTCGTTGCGCGGCTGGAGGCCGTCGGCGGGGGAAATTATTCGGGGACGTTGAGCGGGCCGACGGTCCAGGGACGAGGCGGCCCGACCGCCGCGACGCTGCCTGTCACGCTCGAGGTCCACGGCGAATCGTCCGCTCGTCTCAGCGTCGGCGACCAAAAGATCGAGTTGAAAATAGGTGAGTGGAGCGACATCGTCGAGTTGAAGTTCAGGGCGGGGACGTTCTTCAACATTCACGCCATCGCGCGGTTCATTCTCACGCATCTCGGCGAGACCGTCCGCTTTTACGTTTTGCCGCTGCAGATCCATCCGCTTCATTCCACCTTCCATTACGCCTCGTCGCCCTCGTTCGCGAAATCGCTGTGGAAGGAGGTCGGGCCGTACCTGACCCTCGGCTGGCCGCAGGACACGACGGGACTCGAAGAGGGTTGTATCACCGACGATCAATTCCTGGCGCTGTGCGAGACGATCTTCGAGCGGCGCAAGCAGGTCTTTTTTCATCTGCTCGGAAAATTCAAGGAAGGCGTGCTGGCAAGCATCTTCGACGACCTCGACCGCATCCAGCACATGTTCTATCACAATCGCCTCGACGTGGCCAAAGCCTGGTACAAAAAACTGGACGCGTTCGTCGGCGAGGTGGCGGCGCGGCTTAATGGGAAACACCGCCTGCTCGTTTTGTCCGATCACGGCTTCAGCGCATTTAAGTTCAAGGTGCATCTCAACCGCTGGCTGGTGGAAAACGGCTGGCTGGCGTTCAAGGACGGCAAGGCCGAAGGTGGTCTTGCGGATGTGGATTGGTCGCGCACCAGTGTCTACGCGGTGGGGCTGAACAGCCTCTATCTCAACGTGGCTGGACGCGAGGGGCAGGGGGTCGTCTCCGCGCAGGATGTCGAGCCGCTGCTCGCGGACGTGCAGGCGAAACTGCTGGACTGGAAAGGCCCCGACGGCCGCGCCGTCGTCCAGAAGGCGCGACTCAAGCACGAGGTTTACAACGGCCCCTACGCCCGCTTCGGCCCGGACGTGGTGGTGGGCTACTCGCCCGGTTATCGCGCCTCGTCTGACACGGGACTCGGCAAGATCCCCGCCGCGACCATCGAGGTCAACGCCGACCATTGGGGCGCGGACCACTGCGTGGACGCGGACGTTGTCCCCGGTGTGATCTTCGCCAACCGCGACCTGCGCGACTTCGGCGGCATCTCGTTCCGCGACATTCCCTTCCTCGCCATTGGCCGCCATCTCGACCAATCCCATATCAAGCCGCCCTCCCAGATCGGTCCGCAGGGCCGGAAGGATTTGGAGGAGCGTTTGAAGGGGTTGGGCTACCTGTAAATGTAAGCAGGAGAAATTGTTGAAGCACAAATCATCGGTAGATTTTTAGGTGCAAGAAACTTTCCCTAAGTTCACCTACTATACTACTCTCTATTCTCTGCTCTCTACTCTCTTCATGTTCAAACTTTTCTCCTCCAAAAAGTCTCCCGCCAAAAAACAGCCCATTGTGGTGGTCTCCGGCCTGCCGCGTTCCGGCACGTCCATGATGATGAAGATGTTGCAGGCGGGCGGACTGGAAATCCTTACCGACGAACTTCGCGCCGCCGATGATGATAACCCGAACGGCTACTTCGAGTTCGAGCGTGTCAAACAGATGACCGAGGGAGACCGCGCCTGGCTGGACGAGGCGGGAGGCAAGGTTGTCAAGGTTATTTCCGCCTTGCTGGAGCATCTGCCAACCGACAGAACGTACAAGATCATTTTCATGGAACGGGAGATCAGGGAGGTGCTGGCCTCCCAAAAAAAGATGCTCGATCATCGCGGGGAGAAATCCAAAATCTCGGATGAGGAGATGGCGGCGCAGTTCCGCGAGCATCTCAAAGTGGTCAAGCCCTGGCTGGCGCGTCAGCCGCGCGTGGAAGTTCTGTACGTGGGCTATAATTCCTTGATGTCGGACCCCGAACCGCTGTGCAGGCGCGTGATCGAATTTCTCGGCCTGCCGCTCGATTTGGAAAAAATGCTGTCGGTGCCGAATGTAAACCTGTATCGGAACCGCGCCTGATGAGGAACGCATTGAATCGCCGCCTCCCTTCTTTCTCCAGCCTGGTGTCGGTTTACTCTGTCATTGTCACCTTGATCTGCGGCTGGACCACAGTTGTCTTTCTCTGGAAACTCCCTTCGTGGCTTTTGATTCTGAATGTTGGGGAGGTCCTTGCCGCATTCTCCTATGTCATGGCCTGGGCGATGGTGGAAAGCCTGCTTTTGCTGGGACTGATCACGATCATTTGTCTGCTGCCCGCCGTGTGGAGCACGCAGGAAAACTTCGTGATTCGCGGCGCGTGGTTTGCATTGGGAGGGTATGGCTCGCTCATGCTCATCGTAAAATTTCATGAGTTGTTTGGGGATGCCTTTGATCGGTACTGGGGGTGGGCCTCCCTGGCGGGGTTGTCGCTCACCATCCTGCTCGCGGTTTATTCGCCGCGTGTCAGGTTTCTCCGAACAGGCGCTCTATGGATCGCCGACCGATTGCAGGTGTTTCTGTTCATCCTGGTTCCTGTCTTTTTCCTCTCTTTCCTTAATGTTATTCTGCGAAATATGAGTTAAACGGATTGCCATGTCTGCTCTCTCGCGTCGTGACTTTTTGAAACTACTGGCCGGGACATCTGCCGGTCTGGGGGCGCTTGGATTTAAAGGCTTGCGGGATCTCGCCCTTGCTGGGAACGACAAACAGCCGAATATCATTGTGCTGGTATTCGACGCCATGTCGGCGCGGAATCTCTCGTTGTACGGCTACCCGCGCCCGACCACACCCAACCTGGAGCGGTTCGCGCAGCGCGCCACGGTCTATCACGCTCATTATTCGGCCGGCAATTTCACCGTCCCCGGCACGGCCTCCATGCTGACGGGGCTGTATCCTTGGCATCACCGCGCTTTCGCGCAGCGCAGCCTGATGCGGAGCGGCCTGTCGGAGAACCTGTTTCGCGTCGCGCCGGACCATCATGGGGTGGGGTGGACCCAAAACATCTGGGCGGATGTGCTGTTGCGGCAACTTCATGCCGAGATGGACGATCACCTCCCGTCGCCTTTATTCTCGGATAAGAGTCTGGCGGCGATGCCCAGCCAGCGCCTGCCGAACGATTCCGTTGTTGCATATTACGCGCTGGATGAATTTCTGTTTTCCTCGCACCAGATTCTTAATCCCTATCCGGGTTCCGCCCTGCTCGGCTACATGGATATAACACGCGGCTTGCTCGATAACCGCGCCCGCGCCCAGGAGGGCGAGTATCCGTTCGGGGTTCCAAATAATTCCTACTACACCTTCCGCCATCCGCAGGTTTTCGAAGGTTTGCTGGGGGAGATCATCGAACGCACCCGCGATAACTCTCCCTGGTTGGGTTATTTCCATTTGTTTTCTCCGCACACGCCCTACTGTCCCCGCAAGCAGTTCACAGGGATATTCCCGGAGATCAGATTGCCTTACCAGAAACGGCATCCTTTGGCTGCGCATCATGCCGACGCGAAAACCATCCGATATCTGCGCGATCGCTACGATGAGTTCATCGCCGACCTGGATCATGAATTTGGACTTCTGGTGGATGCGCTGGAAAGGGAGGGCGTTTTGGAGACCAGTTACCTTTTCGTCACCTCGGATCACGGCGAGATGTTCGAGCGCGGCGAATGGGGACACGGCTCGCCCTTGTTGTACGATCCGGTGATCCACATTCCGCTGGTGGTCTCTGCGCCCGGTCAACGGGAACGGCGGGACGTATTCGCTCCCACCTGTAATACGGACCTGGTTCCGACGATCGCGCACCTGATCGGCGCGTCCGTGGACGGTTTGGATGGCCGCCTGCTGCCCGAATTGGGCGGGGAGACCGACGCTGCGCGAAGCCTCTTCTCGATGGTGGCGATGTATAACTCCTCCTTCCAGCCAATTGGGGAAGGAACGGTGGCTCTCATTCGCGGCAGCCTGAAAGTGATCCATTATCGGGGCTATGAGAAAGCGCCAACCGATTTCGAGATGTACGACCTGGACGACGATCCATTCGAGTTGAAGGATCTGGTTCCGCGGCAGCCCTCTGAGTTTGCGCAGGTGAAGGAAGAACTGCTGGACGCCCTGGCGGATGCCGACCATCCCTACCGGCGTTAGATCGAAGAGATTGTTTGTATTGGAGTCGCGTTGCGTGATTGATGTCTTGAAACGTCGTTTGCCAGCCTTCGAGCAATTGGTGGTCGTTTATGCGGTCATCGCTGTCATGATCTACGGATGGACCATCATCGCTTTTATTTGGAAACTTCCATCCTGGCTGAACTATTTAACCGTGGGTGAGATGCTGGCGATTCTCTCCTATTCGTTGTTTACCGATTTGCTCGAGAGCCTGTTCATTTTGGGGCTGCTGACTCTGGCTGCTATGATTCTGCCGCAGGTCCTATTGTTAGACCACTTTGCCATTCGTGGTTCGATCATCACGCTTTCCCTGCTTGGATCGGGAATGTGCTTTTTCGCGCGCTATGTAAACGAGGGGACGTCCGTTCTTACCCTTTGGCCCCCGTGGTTGGTTGTCACGCTGTTGGCTTTATCGCTTTTCCTGGCGCTCGCCGGAAAGGTACAGGGCGTGGGGAGGGCAATCTTTTGGCTGGCCGACCAATTGACCGTATTCCTTTATATCCTCCTGCCGTTATCTCTCCTGTCTGCGGTGGTGGTATTGTTTCGGAATTTCCTTTGATGACTCCGCAACCCCGCCTCCATCGTCGTGATTTTCTGAAACTGCTGGCGGCCGTTTCCGCAGGCGTTGCGTTTTCCCGGCTTGGATCGTCCCCCGGCGGGACGCGCCCGGGCAACCCCGGCGATCCTGCAAAACCGAACATTGTCATCATCCTTTTTGATGCGATGTCGGCGCGTCATCTATCCTTGTATGGGTATGAAAGGGAGACCACCCCCAACCTGTCGCGGTTTGCAGAACGCGCCACGGTTTACCATTCCCATTACTCTGCAGGCAGTTTTACTACCTCGGGTACCGCCTCGCTGTTGACGGGTATGCAACCCTGGACGCACAGGGCCATTAATTTGGGCGGAATGGTCAAACGTTCGTTGCAAAATGCTAATATCTTCCAATGGCTCGGCTCGGACTATCATCGCCTCGCTTTCGCCCAAAATGTATGGGCGGATCTGTTTCTCACCCAATTTGGCGCAGGGATAGATCGTCACCTTCCCATAAATTCCTATAGTTACAAAAACAAGGCCCCCATCTATTCGATCCACGCGCCAAACGATCCGCTGATAGTCCATTATGCCCTGGACGAATTTCTGGCATTGAACTACAAGGAATTAACGCCTCTGCCCGGTTCATTTACCCTCGGTTCTCTAAGCGCCATTATGGACAGGTCGAGTCGAAAATCCACCGGCCCGTCCGAAAAATATCCTTATGGCATGCCTTATAACAGCCTGTCGTATTACTACGAGAATCGCGTCGTATTCGAGGGGGTGCGCGAGGCGATTGTCGAATCCGTGGGAACAAAGCCGATCTTTTCATACTTCCATTTGTTCTCTCCGCACGCTCCGTATGCGCCAACCAGGGAATTTACAGGGTTATTCCCTGAAATTAAAGTGCCTTACAAGCCTATTCATCCGCTATCCTACATGCGTCATAAACAAAGGCAATTGGAGGAATACCGGCTGCATTACGATGAGTGTATTGCCAACGTGGATGCAGAATTCGGCGCTTTGATCGAAGCCCTCGAAGCGGCGAGGATCCTGGAGAACAGTTATATTATCGTCACGTCGGATCACGGCGAAGTGTTCGAGCGCGGCGAGGTGGGACATGGCACCGCCCTGTTGTACAATCCCGTTCTCCAGGTCCCTCTCGTTATCTCCGCCCCGCGGCAATCCAGGCGGGTGGATGTGAGCGCGCCCACCAGCAGCACGGATGTCGTCCCCACCTTGTTATCGCTCGTCGGGCGCGAAGTCCCGCTTGAAATCGAAGGCCTGGTTTTACCCGGGTTCGGTGGACAGGCGGATCTTCACCGCGGAATCTTTTCCGTTGAGGCCAAAGAGAGTTCTGCTTTTCTCCCGCTGCGAACAGCCACCATTTCGTTGATCAAGGACGGCTATCATTTGCTCTATTACAAGGGATACGCAAAATACGAGGCTGTTTTTGAACTCTATCATCTTGACCAGGACATCGAAGAAAAACGCGATCTCTTTTCCAGCGACACAACCACCGCCTTCCGCATGAAGGAAGAACTGCTGGACGCCCTGGCGGATGCCGACCGTCCCTACCAGCGATAAAACAAGGAGGCCTCGATGTACAAACTTGTCCTGCTTCGCCATGGCCAGAGCGTCTGGAATCTCGAAAACCGCTTCACCGGCTGGACGGATGTCGGCCTTACCGAGCAGGGCGTGGAAGAGGCTTGCAACGCAGGAAGACTCCTGCGCGAGAGTGGGTACGTTTTCGACGCGGCCTATACCTCTGTCTTGCGCCGTTCCATCAAAACCCTGTGGATCGCGCTGGAGGAACTTGGCCTGGAGTGGATTCCCGTTGTCAACGCATGGCAGTTGAACGAGCGCCACTACGGCGCCCTGCAGGGATTGAACAAGGCCGAGACCGCTGAAAAATTCGGCGAGGCGCAGGTGAAGGTATGGCGGCGCAGTTACGATGTCTCGCCGCCCGCGCTGGAGTGGAGCGACGAGCGGCATCCGCGCTTCGATCCGCGCTACGCCTCGTTGATCCCCGAACAATTACCTGCCACCGAATCGCTCAAGATCACGCTGGAGCGCGTCCTTCCCTACTGGCATACGACGCTCGTTCCCGACATCCAATCGGGTCGGCGCCTGCTCGTCGTCGCGCACGGTAATTCCATCCGCGCTCTCGTCAAATATCTCGACAACATTTCCGATGGAGCGATCACGGAATTGAACATCCCCACCGGCGTCCCCCTGGTTTATGAATTGGATGCGGATATGAAACCAATCCGAAGTTATTACCTTGGCGATGCGGAAGCGGTCGCCAAAGCCGCCGCGGCCGTGGCGGCGCAGGGACAGCGAAAGTAAAAGTTTGACAACTCTTCGCTCCTCTTATACAATCTGTCAATGGACATTGACCTCGACCTCTACCGTCACGAGATACGAGTCTCCAACGATCCGCTGATGCGCCTCTCCGCGCTGGACGTTTCGCCCGACCGCCCCCAGCGGACGTTCGTTTTCCTGCACGGCTTCGGGGGACAGGCTTTGCAGTGGGTGTACCAGATGCAAAAGTTCAGCCTGCAAAACCGCGTCATCGCCCTCGACCTGCGCGGGCATGGACTTTCCGATAAGCCCTCCTCCGGCTACGACATGCCGCGCCTGTTGGCCGACATCGAGACCGCGCTCGACTCTCTGCGCGTGACCGAGCCAGTCGTGCTGGTGGGACATTCCTTCGGCGGCGCATTGGCGGCGGAATTCGCGCTCGCGCACCCGGAGCGGATCGCGCATCTCGTGCTGATCGCCACCGCCGGCGAATTCCGTCTCAACCCTCTCTTCCGGCTGGCGCTCAATCTTCCGAATTGGCTGCTCCGTCTCATCACCCCATTCACGCGCTCGTGGCTTTCCGCGCCGCCTCATGCGCTCAAGCGGTTCTACCACACCACCCTGTCGAAATGGCAGGGCTGGGAAAAGTTCCGCTCCATCGCCGTACCGACGCTTGTGATCCGCGGCCATCGCGACGCCGTCTTCGAGAAGACCCACTTCGAACAGGTGGCGAGAAGCATTCCAGGAGCGGAGGAGGCCGATATCCGCGTCTCCGGCCACATGGTCATGCTCGAGCGGCGCGATGCGGTGGAGCGCGCCATCGAGCGCTTCCTCGCGGGCGAGGGACAGGTTTCCTCGTGGCGCGATATAGCGAAGGCCGCCCAAAAGAAGGCCAGCACGCGTGAAGACTTGAAAACCGAGCGCCCGTGGCTGGCGCATTACGAAAAAGGCGTGCCGTATACTATCAGTGTGCCGCGCATTCCGTTGCATCACCTCCTGCGCTCCTCCGTGCGGAGATTTCCCAACCGCGCCGCAATTTATTTCGAGGGCGCGCGTCTCTCGTACCGGCGGTTGAATCACGAGGCCAATAAATTCGCCAACGCGTTACTGGGACTCGGAATCGGACGCGGCGCGCGCGTGGCCCTGCTTTTGCCCAACGTCCCGCAAATGGTGGTGGGATTTTACGGCGTGATGAAAGCGGGCGCGGCCGCCGTCTTCATGCCGCCGATGACCAACCCTGAAGACCTGGTTCGGCAAATCCGCGACTCGGATGCCAGCGTGCTGGTGGCGTTGAATCTTTCCGCAGGACTCGCAAAGCAAATTCAGGCCAACACAGACCTGCCGCACATCATTCTCACCGATCCCGCCGATTATTTGCCGTTCTTCAAAAAGACGATTTCGCGCTGGCGCAATCGCGGACTCACCCTCCCAGGCGCGATTCGCTGGCGGCATTTCATGCGTCCGCAGGATTGGCATTCCCCAACCTTACAGGTTGACCCCGACGACCTGGCGGTGATCCAATACACGGGCGGCACGACCGCCGCCGCCAAAGGCGTGATGCTTTCGCACAGAAATCTCGTCGCCAACGCCCTGCAGACGCGTCACTGGATGCCCGCCGCCGAGGAAGGCCGCGAGCGATTCCTGTGCGTCCTACCCTTCTCCCATAGTTACGGACTCACCACCGCGCTGAACGTCCCGATTGCCCTGGGCGCGGCGCTGATCCTCAAAGCGCGTTTCGAAATCCACGACATTCTCCACTCCATCAAAAAATACAGGCCGACCATTTTCCCCGGCGTGCCGAACATGTACGTCGCCATCAACAACTTCCGCGGCGCGCGCAAATTTGGCATCTCGTCCATCAAGGCCTGCATCAGCGGCTCGGCGCCCCTGCCTGTGGAAGTGCAGGAGGCCTTCGAGAAACTCACCAGGGGCAAACTCGTCGAAGGCTACGGCCTCACCGAAGCCTCGCCCGTGACTCATGCCAACCCGCTCGGCGGCACGCGCAAGGTCGGCAGCATCGGCGTGCCGCTCCCCTCCACCGAAGCCGCGGTCGTGGATCTCGTTCATGGACGAAAAGAAGTAAAGACAGGACAGATCGGTGAATTGGTGATCCGCGGCCCCCAGGTAATGCTCGGTTACTGGCGGGACGAATTCGCCACGCGCGAGACGCTCACCTCCGACGGCTGGCTCCGCACGGGCGATGTTGCCCAAATGGACGAAGACGGCTACTTCCGCATCATCGCGCGCAAGGCCGATATGTGGTATCCCCCTCAGCCGGGCGTACCCGACCAAAGACCCACCCCCGCCTTCCCGCGCGACGTGGAGGAAGTCATCTACGAGATTCCGCAGGTCAAGGAGACCGCTGTGGTTGCCATCGCGGGGCATCCCTTCGCCTTCGTCATCGCGGGACGCGAGCGCCCCTCGCCCGAATCCGTTATCGCCTATTGCAAACGGCGGCTGCCCCCGCACCTCGTCCCTCGATTCGTCGTCTTCATGGAGGATTTCCCGCGCACCTTCATCGGGAAAGTCCTGCGCAGAGAACTGGCAAAGCGATATGAGAAATACCACGCCGGCGAGGACCGCGCCGATTGAGATTCCCACCCAGGTCAACTTCATAGAACATGGCGAGGGTCATCCTGTGATTCTCGTCCACGGGCTGGCGGCCTCGCTCCACGATTGGGACGCGCTCCTGCCCGAACTGGCCGCGGCCAATTTCCACGCCTACGCCCTCGACCTGCTCGGTCACGGCGCGAGCCCCAAACCCGATTCGCGTTCCTACAAAACGAAATGGGTTTACAAGCATTTTGTCCACTGGATCGATTCGCTTCAATTTCCAGAACCTCCCATTCTCATCGGCCACTCGCTCGGCGGCTATCTGTGCCTGCGTTACGCCATCCGTCATCCCGAAAAAGTGCGCGCCCTCGTCCTCACGAATCCTTTTTACAAACTCGAACAACTCCCCCCTCTTCTGCGGCGCACCTACCGCCGCCCCACGATCAACGCGCTCGTCGTCGAACGCACGCCCGAATGGATTTTCCGATGGATCATTGACCTGACGAACATCGCCCTCGGCCGCGCCGGTGAAACGACCCTGACGCTCTCCGATGAGATTCGACTTCAGACCGCGCTGGACTACAAACGCACCGCCCCGGGCGCTTTCAACATCCCCAACACGGTTCGCGACCTGACCTCCGACCTGCCGCGCGCTGCCATGCCGACTCTCATCCTCTGGGGCGACCGCGACCAAACCCTCGCGCCCGACTCCTTTCCGACCCTCGTCCGCACGCTGCCCAACGCGCGCGGACAGGCGATTTCGGGTGGACACGTTCCGCACCAATCCAACCCCAAAGAATACAATAGCCTCGTGTTGGAATTTTTGCAATCACTTTCCTGAGGCAACGTCATTGCGAGCGACACTCGCACCGCACCGCGTTCGGTGCAGTGCAGGTGAGCGAAGCAATCTCCTCATCAAACATAGGATTGCTTCGGAAGAACACCTCGCAATGACGATAATGTGGGGCGGATATTTTAAGGTTAATCACCCGCAAGTCCCCTTGCCCCGACTTTGCATCTATGCTAAAATGCCTGTCACTTGCCATATATGTACGGCCTTGAAACATATTGACCACCATATATGGCGGCTACATTTGTTCTAAGTTTGGGTTGATCTCATGCGTTGTCCTTACTGCCAAAACGACGACTCGAAAGTTTTGGATACCTCCCACGACAGTCACGGAGGTATTCGACGCCGCCGCGAGTGCCTCCAGTGCGGACAACGCTTCAGCAGTTACGAGCGTCCCATCCTTGCCACGCCGCTCATCGTCAAGCAGGACGGGACGCGCGAAGAGTTCGACCGCGAGAAACTGGCGCGCGGCATCCGCATCGCCTGCGCCAAGCGTCCCGTCTCCGCGGCGGACATCGAACGGCTGATCGGTCAGGTGGAGACCGACCTGCAAAAAATGGGGAAGGCTGAAGTCTCCTCGCGCGTCGTGGGCGACCGCGTCATCCACGGCATCAAGGAAATGGATCAGATCGCCTATATCCGCTACGCCATCGTCTATCTCCGCCTCGACGATCTCCACGCCCTCCGCAACGAAATCAACCGCCTGCTCGAAGGCTAATTCACCTGACAAACGCACTCCGAGGGTGGAGTGTCGCTGTCGGTTTTTTAATTTCGCCACATCATCCAATTTAGAGGAGAGTTGACATGGTTGCCAAAGCCGCCCCCACCCCAAAGCAAGGTTTGTTGCCCACGCCCCCCATGCCGCGCGGACTCCCGAAGGTAGAACTGACCGAAAACGCCCGCCAGGTGCTGATGAAACGCTACGTCCGCCGCGGGGACGACGGCAAGCCCGTCGAAACCGTGGAAGAGATGATCTGGCGCGTGGCCTGGCACATCGCGAAGGTTGAAGAGGCTTGGGGCGAGGATGCGATGAAGCGCGCCGAAGAGTTTTATCGTTTATTGACCGGCAAGAAATTCTTCCCCAACTCTCCAACATTTACTGGCGCGGGGACGCCGTTGGGACAACTGGCCGCGTGTTTTACTGGCGGAATGGGCGTGACCACTTCTCAGGGAGTGAAACGAATTGACCAATTAGAGATAGGAGATCGAGTATTGACGCATGTAGGCCATTACAGGCCTGTCACCCATCTATTTCGGCGCGCATACGATGGAGAATTATTGCGAATTAAAGTAAGGCTTATCGGAACCACCCTGGAAGTTACGCCAGAGCATCCTGTTCTCACCGAAAAGGGTTGGGTTAAGGCGGGTGAGTTGCGGGTCGGAGAGCGGGTTGCGATTGGCTCTCCCAAAGGAACGCGCTTTGCCCCTAATTTTGATCTTGCCGCTTCTGAGTATGCAGATGAACTGGAAATGCAAGAAAACGAAACTGCCTTACGAGTTCGTCGTCCAAGTTCGTACCAAAACTCTGGCAGGCAGGCGGAATGGGTGAATCGCCATATCGAGGTAACGCCGGATCTTGCCCGCTTGTGCGGATATTATGTATCTGAGGGAACGATTGGCTCAGATGAAAGATATGTGCGTTTTGTCTTCGCCAGCGATGAAGTGGAATATCATGAGGATGTAATTCGACTCGTGGAAAGAATATTTGGCGCAAGGATCAATCGTTCCGATTCATCCTTCGGGAATTGGGTCAGTCTAAATGTCTACAGTCGTCCAGTGGTCGCCTGGTTCCGCGACAACTTTGGAATCGGCTCGACTAAAAAACGGATACCTGTCTGGCTGCAATTTGCCGAAAAAGAAATCCAAGAGTCGTTCCTAATCGGCGTCATGCGAGGAGATGGGATGTATTTTGAGAAAACCTATGTCATTCCATCCCGCCCTCATCCTAAAGTATTTCGTTCCTTGCGGTTGACGCTGAGTAACCCAGGTCTTGTTCAGCAAATATGGCAAATGTGTTTGCGGCTTGGTTATGATGCAGCAGTTCGACCTGTGGACACAACCTACGTCACGCCAAATGCCAGTGCGGCCGCGCAAATTGGAATGCCGCCATTGCAATCCCGTGATCTTGTGAAAAAAGCGTATGGCATTGATCTGCCAGCGCCAGATGCGCGTTACCTCAGAAATAAAGTCGTTCGTGACAGTGAGCAGATCTTTTTTGAGATTGAAGCCGTTACATCTCAAAACTTTAATGGCGTCGTCTACAATTGCGAAGTGGATGAAGATCACACCTACATTACAGAAGGCGTGGTAGTTCACAATTGTTTCGTCCTGCCCATCTCCGATGACATGGGACGCGACCGCGCGGGAATTTTCCAAACGCTTAGGGATGCCGCGCTGATCCAGCAAACGGGCGGCGGCAACGGCTTCTCGTTCTCGCGCCTGCGCCCGAAGGGTGGACTCGTCAAATCGTCCGCGGGACAGGCCACGGGGCCGGTGGGATTCCTGCGCGTCTACGATCACGCCTTCGGGGAGGTGGCCCAAGGCGGAACCAGGCGTGGAGCCAACATGGCGGTCCTGCGCGTTGACCATCCCGACGTGGAAGAATTCATCACCTGCAAGACCAACGAGAATCACATCACGAACTTCAACATCTCCGTCGGCATCACCGACGCGTTC
>DAOUMJ010000084.1:0-9935 GCA_034411715.1 Anaerolineales bacterium
TTGCGCGAAATGTTCATCATTCCGCAACTGGCCTTCGCGCCGATTCCTCAGCCCTGATTTTCTTGTTTTTTGTGCAAGAATTTCATTGGTAAGGTACTAATGTATGTGATCCCAGTGGTGGCGAACAGGTTTTCATAAGTAATGTAGACGGAAGCCAAGAACGCCAAATTACACAAATGACAGGTTTGTATCAATCTTTATCTTGGTCGCCTAACGGGCAGTTCATTGCATACGCAGCTGCACGACCAGATGATAACGGTGGAGACCTTGGTTGTTCTGATGGTAGTTACGATGTCGGCTACAACATCTACATCACTGATCTGTCCTCTGGCATAGAATATCAACTTACAGACAATTCTCTCAACGATGTTCAACCCACTTGGTCATATGACAGTCAATGGATTGTTTCGGGTGGTGAGCGTCTTGTAGTCAATAAATGGGATGGTTCATGTTCTCAGACTATTTTGGTGCCATATTTTGGTGAAATCTGGAATATCTCACTACAACCTTAATGGCAAAGACCTCCTCGCTCATCGCAAGGAGGTCTTGTTCTAATTACCAATTACCACTTACTACTTACTACTTACCAAGTCTCTTCCTCATCGCCTCCGTACCAGGGAACCATCAGCAAATACAAGAATCCTGCGCTACTTGACCGTTTTTTCCGCCCAAAAGACCACGCGCGCGGCAATTGCGATCGCCTCCTTGTATTCCGCCTTGGTAATTTCCTCCACCCAACTTGGATAGCGCGTTTCGACCGCGTATTGGGTGAGAACATCCGCTTCCCGTATGGCTTCGGGAATTTTGATTCCGCCTGATTCAAGAATATCCACCAAACGCACGATGGAATGTGTTTTGGAAAATTCCAGGTCGTTTGCAAGACAAACGGCTTTCAGCGCCTTTTCCGCCGCTTGTTGGGCGTTGAAGCACAGGTCTTCGTAGCGAACGCCTTTGAGTCGACCACCTTTTTCAGCCAGACGAAGGTTGCTTTTTGCAAACGCCAGCCAGGCGCGTGGATCCGTCGGATCGTCATGCTTCATATAGCACGCGTCCATATTGCAGGGCTGGTTTCAGCACAGTGCCGTTTCGTTTGCCGAACTTCTGCACGTCCGATTCGGTTGCGACAACAATATCAATCGCGATTCCCAACCCGTGTAAATTACGGTAGATTTTCTGGGCCATTTGGCGGCGGTGAACAGTTCCACGCATGATGACCAGCACGTCCAAATCGCTATCTTTGGTCATTTTGCCGCTTGCCGCAGACCCGAATAATAAAACACGCGCAGGGTTTGCCACATGCACGATTCGTTCCGTCATATCCTTCAAGGTCTTGTTCATTGCGGCCTTTTTCATGCTTTTGATTATACATGGAAGATACAAAAAAGAAAATAATAAAGACCTCCTCGCCCACCCCTCGAGGAGGTCTCCCATTTACGCACTACGCAACACACAACACGTCCCTACTTCCCCAACCTCTTCCTCAGCGCCTCCGTCAGCGCGGGGACAATCGCAAACAGATCCCCCACCACGCCATAGCGCGCCTGCGTGAAAATGGGCGCTTCGGCGTCCTTGTTGATGGCGACGATCAGTTTGGCGTTTCGCATTCCAACCAGGTGCTGGATCGCGCCCGAAATTCCGCAGGCGATGTACAGGTCGGGGGCGACGACTCTGCCCGTCTGGCCAACCTGGTGGGCGTAGGTGATGTACCCGCCGTCCACTGCGGCGCGCGAGGCGCCGACCGCGCCGCCCAAAACAGTTGCCAGCTCGCCGAGCAGTTCGAATCCTTTTTGCGCGGTGGCTTTCTCGTCCAGGCCGAGCGACGCATTGTTGCTCACGCCGCGTCCGCCAGAGACGATGACCGAGGCATCACCCAGATTGACCGCGGCCTCGGTGGCCGAGTACCCTTCCACGCTCGATTTCGCGTCAGCCTTGACCTCGGCCTGGGTCACGGTTCCCGTGCGTCCCTCCTCGCGCGCGGGTTTGGGGAAGGCGCGCGAGCGCAGCGTGACGAACGCAGGCTTGGCCGTGCAGACGGTCTTCTCGATGACCTTGCCCTCGTAGATTGGGCGCGTCACGGTGACTTTGTCCGCGCTGACTTCCACTGCGGTCACATCCGTCAGCACGCCAGAGTTCAAGTCCACTGCGACCATCGCGGAGAGTTCGCGGGTGCGCGCCGTCGTCGGTAACAGGATCAGGTCGGGGGTCAGGGATGAAGCGATGGCCGAGAGGGTGGACGCGTACGGTTCGGCGCGATAGTCCGCGAGGGCCGCGTCGTCCGCAACGATGACTTCGTCCGCGCCAAATTCGAACGCGGCTTTCGTCACCGCGTCCACGCCCTGTCCGAACACGATCGCGCTGACCGCGCCGAACGTCTTGCCGAGGCCGAGCGCCTCCCACGAACCAGGCTGGACTTCGCCCTTGAAGTGGTCAATGTAAACCCAGGTTTTCATAGCCGTCTCCATCGCAATTGGTTTTTACCGCTGAGATCGCAGAGTACGCGGAGAAGCAAAATGAAAAACTCTGCGCTCTCGGCGTTCTCCGCGGTTAATTTTCTCTGTGGGCTCATAGTACCTTCTCCGCCAAAATTTTTTCGGCCAGCGTTTCGGCGATGGCTTCGGGCGTCTCGCCCGTGATCATCTCGCAGACGGTCTCGCGCACGGGCGGGTTGCTGATCTCGGCTCGTGACACGACCGCGGCGGGCGCGCCGATCCCGAGGTCGGCCAGCGACCAGACGGGGATCGTCGCCTTCGAGGCTTTGCGGATTCCCATGAACGACGGGTAGCGCGGCTCGCCGATGGATTGGACGATGGAGAGTACCGCGGGCAGGTTCGCTT
This sequence comes from Anaerolineales bacterium, assembly GCA_034411715.1. Taxonomy (GTDB): domain Bacteria; phylum Chloroflexota; class Anaerolineae; order Anaerolineales; family Villigracilaceae; genus Denitrolinea. The sequence continues at coordinate 2,835 of DAOUMJ010000084.1, forward strand.
TGACGATTTGCCGACCCTCCTCGAGGACGCGTTCCACTGTCACGCTTCCGCCCTCGACTTTGATCTGGCCGACCCACCCGAGCATTGGCCACCCCAAAACGCGTGCGGTCTGCGGCGGAGTCAGCCCCGAGCCGTTGTCGAGCGTCTGACGCCCGAACATGACCATGTCCGCGCCGCCGATCTTGAGGATGGCCGCGGCCAACACGCGCGCCGCCCCGACGCTGTCAATGCTCTCGAGCGCCGCGTCGCTGACGAGGACGGCTTCGTCCGCGCCCATGGCGAGCGCGTGCTTGAGCGCCTCCCTGGCGGATTCGGGACCGATACACAGCGCGGTCACCATCCCGCCGTTGGCTTCCTTCTGCTGGAGCGCGCCCTCCACCGCGTACTCGTCGAACGGGTTGATGACCAGCGGCGCCTCTCCCCATGTGACTTGCCCGTTCTCGGTCACTTTCACTTTCGCTTCCGAGTCAGGCACTTGCTTGATGCAGGCAATGATTTTCAATGCGACCTCCGTGAGGATTTGGGATTTACGATTTCAGATTGACGATTTTCGATTGGCTGTTAGTACACGGATTTCACGGATGAGACGGAACTACGCGGATTTTTTTTCTTTGCTTTTCTTGTGAAACTCTGTCAAATCTGCGTATACCGTGATGAAAGAATTGGTCGTCTCAGTACTGCAACATTCATGTTGCCCTCGGCGGGCAAGATAAATCTTGCGGTACTGATGAGGATCATGTCGAGTCAAAGCTGTCGAACAAAGAAGATTGCATGTCTTCCAAATTGAAACCAGCGTCAACGGGCAGGTTGGGTTTTTGCGCGGCTTCGGCAGCAAGGAAATCGCACCTTTGGTTGGTCTTGTCAATGTTGTGGCCTCGAACCCACCTGAACTCCACTTCATGCTGTTCGATCAATTCAAGCAGGGTTTTCCACAAATCGGCATTGGGAACTTGCTTGTGCTTGCTTTTCATCCAATTCTTGTTTCGCCAGCCGTAAACCCACTTGTTATTCACAGAATCCACCAGATACTTTGAATCGCTGAAAATAACAACGGAGGATTTTTGTTTCAAGGATTTTAGCCCTTCGATGCAGGCCATGATCTCCATACGATTGTTGGTCGTTTCCCGAAAACCGCCTGTGATTTCCTTGACTCTTTCTTTGTATCGGAGAATGGCCGCGTAACCTCCCGAACCTGGATTTCCAAGCGCGCACCCGTCGGTGTGGATGACTACTTTTCCTTCTTTCAATAAATCGGTGTCATGGTCAAGCGCTTCAATCGGTTTGGAGTAATCCACCAGTTCCAAGAGATTCGGGGCATATTTACGGAGTGTTTCTTCGCTGAATTCCCTCAGCCACACAAGCGCGTCTTCTTTGGAGAAAAAACCTTTGAAGATAGCGTCGGTAAAATTTTCCACCTGTTTCAACGCGCCGTCTTCGCCGAACCAGGAGGTGTAAATTCCTGGCTGGCGCCCGTGAACAACGAGGTAGTATTGCTTCTTTGCTTTCGACATTGTTGTAATGCAGTGAAAATAATGCTTCGGAATTGGATGAAATCCAACTACAACCGATCTGAATCACGCGGTTCGAGAAAAGAGTTAATTCCGTCCAGAATTTCGTAGATCCGTTGGCGCGAAAGAGTCCCGATGTATTCGCCCAATTGCGTTTTGTCAACGGTCAGCAATTGAGATACATTTACAACACTTTCTTTCGGTAAGTTCGCTTCGCCTTTATCTAATAGTACATTTCCTGGCGCTTGGGCATACTTGAGGTTGGAAGTTATCCCGCAAATAATGACAGTTTGAATCCTGCTATGATTGGATAGGTTGTTTTGTATCACCACGTTTGGATGTGTATAGCCTGGCCCAGAACCCGCTGGCTCTCCCAATTCCACCCAATAGATATCGCCCTGGTTGATTACCATTGTCCCTCCACGAGGCGGCGATAGGATTTGCGCGCGGCGCGCCGATACCGTTTTTCCTCTTCGTCGGGTTCTTCCCCATATACGGCATTGATCTTTTCCAGAAATTCGCGGTTTTCCGCCTCGCGGATAAAATCTTCCAGCGCGATCACGAACAACCGGCTGCGCGAAACCTTCAATTTACGGGCAAGAAGGTTCGCTTGGGCAAAGAGGGTTTTGTTCAGGGAGATGGCAGTTTTTATGTGTTCCATTTGTAGCACCTTTCGTTATACCGAAAGTATAACGACGGTCTCCTTGCAGGTCAAGACCTGAAACCTGACACCTTAAACTTGAAACTTATCCCTGCCATTCCTTCTCATCATACTTCGGCGGCTCACAGCGCAAAGGCTTATCCTCGCGCATCCCAAGCGCGTAGCCAGCCTGGATGAGCACCTGCACTTCGCTGGAGCCTTCGTAGATGACCGCGCCCTTCGAGTTGCGGAGATAGCGTTCCACATCGTACTCGTCCGAGAATCCATACGCGCCGTGGATTTGGATCGCTTCCGTCGCGGCGCTGTAGGAGGCTTCGGTGGCGAATTTCTTGGCGAAGGAAATCTCGCGCGTGCAACGCTTTCCGAGATTCTTCAACCAGCCTGCCTGCAAATAGAGCAGGTGGGTGATCTCGTAATCCTGCGACATCCTGGCGATTTTTTCCTGGATCAGTTGATGCTCGGCAATCGGCTTGCCGAAAGTCTTGCGAGTTTTGGCATAAGAAACACTCGCTTCGAGACAGGCGCGGACGATGCCTGTCGCGCCTGAGGCCACGGTGTAGCGTCCGTGATCGAAAGCGGACATGGTGATCTTGAAGCCCTCGCCCTCCTCACCGATGCGGTTCGCGGCAGGGACTTTCACGTCGGTGAAGGAGATCCAGCCCGTGGAACCGGCGCGGACGCCGAGTTTGCCGTGGATGTCGCCCGTCTTGACCCCGTCCGAGTGGAGATCAACGATGAAGGTGGAGAGTCCCTCCGAAGGTTTGCGGGACGCGGAGGCCGTCTTGACGGTGACCAGCGCGAGGTCCGCTTTGGAGGCGAGGGAGATCCACATTTTCTCGCCGTTGAGGACGTAATGGTCACCGTCGCGTTTCGCGGAGGTGGTCATCGCCGCCACGTCGGATCCCATCCCAGGTTCGGTGAACGCGCCACAGCCGATTTTTTGTCCGCTCGCGAGAGGGACGAGGAATTTCTGCTTCTGTTCTTCCGTTCCCCATTGGAGCAAGGTCAGCGAACAAAGCCCCGTGTGGACAGACATCGCCACGCGCAGGGACGTGTCAATCGCTTCGAGTTCCTCGCAGGCCAGGCCGAGGGAGATGTAGTCCATGCCCGCGCCGCCGTATTTGACAGGGATGCAGATGCCGAGGATGCCGAGTTCGCCCATGCGTTTGAGCGCGAAGGGGATGGGTTCCTGCTTGCGGTCGTACTCTTTGATGACGGGCGCGATCTCTTTTTGGGCAAAGTCGCGCACCATCTTGCGGGTCATTTCGTGTTCGGGGGTGAGGGAGAAGTCCACGGTCAGGCTCCAGGGATGATTTTGGTTATTATATCGCAAAATTGAATCAACCGACCGTTCGGTAGGGAAAATTGGGATAAAAATGCCCGACGCGTTTGGGTTCGCATCGGGCTAGGGGAGGAAATGATCGGGCGTCATCGTTTCTGAACACCCATGTTGCTCAGATCGTCGGAATTGAATTGAGACAGGAACCAGTCCCCGCCGACGAAGGCGAGCAGGGCAAGGCAAATCAAGACTGCGAAGATGATGAACATGGGGCCTCCTTTCTCTACTAATATAACGAGTTTCGGCGCAAAAAGATACAATTTCTTGCCGGACTGTAATGTTTCTGCCATACAGCCATGAAAGGTCTAAAAGTCCATCCGAAGAACGGAGCGCAGGCTTCCAGTTGCCTGGCCGGGCGGACTGAAAGTCCGCGCTCCTTTTTTTGGATAGGTTCGACATGCGACGATGAGCGGTTCGATCTTGTTCCGCGCGAGCAATTCAGGGTTGTCAACTTATGCAATCGCCTGTATAATCCCGCTTACATTTTCTTAATCGGAGTCGCCAGTGATGGAACAGAATGAAGCCCTGAATGGGCAGGGGGCCGCAAACCTGCACACAGACCAGAACGAACCTCATAATACCCAGAGCATGGAGACGTTGCTGCAGGAATCTTCCGGCGTCGAATTGCCTGAGCCGGGGGAGATTCGTCGCGGTGTGATCGCAAGCATCGGGCCGAGCCAGATCCTCGTCAGCATCGGCGCCAAGTCCGAAGGCATCATCTCCGGGCGGGAGTTGGAAGCGCTTTCCGCCGAGGAGCGCGACGCGCTCGCCGTGGGACAGGAAGTGCCGGTCTACGTGGTCAACGCCGAGGACGCCAACGGCAACGTCGTGCTTTCGTTCAAACGCGCCCAGGAACAAATGACCTGGGAAAGTGTGGAGCGCATGCTCGCCGATGAGGAAGTGGTCGAAAGCAGGATCAGCGGCTTCAACAAGGGCGGCCTGATCGTCACCGTCGGCGGCTTACGCGGCTTTGTGCCGGCATCGCAGATCGGCATGGCGCGCCGCGCCGCGGCCGTGGGCGAAACGCCCGAACAGCGCTGGGGCAAAATGGTCGGCGACCCCATCGCCGTCCGCATTGTCGAGGTGGACCGCGAACGCCGCCGTCTCATCCTTTCCGAACGCGCCGCCAGCGCCGAATCGCGCCAGTCCATCAAGGAGCGCGTCATCTCCGAATTGGAAATCGGCAAAGCCTATACCGGCCGCGTCACCAGCCTGGCCGATTTCGGCGCCTTCGTCAATGTCAACGGCGCCGACGGCCTTGTCCACCTCTCCGAACTCAGTTGGGAGCGCGTCCAGCATCCCAGCGAAATTCTCGAAATCGGGCAGGAGGTCAGGGTCAAGGTCATCAACATAGACCGCGAAAAGAAGCGCATCGGGCTTTCCATCCGCCAACTGGCCGAGGACCCCTGGCGTTCCAAGATCGCAAAATTCAGCGTGGGGCAGCTCGTGGAGGGCGTCGTCACCCGCCTAACCAAGTTCGGCGCGTTCGCCCGCATCGAAGGCGATCTCGAAGGCCTCATCCACATCTCCGAGATCAGCGACCATCGCATCGAGCACCCCAAGGAAGTCCTCAAGGACGGCGACGTCAAGACCCTGCGCATCATCCGCATTGACACCGACCAGCATCGCATCGGTCTCAGCCTCCGCAAGGTGGATTCGGGCGCCTTCGCCGACAAGGATTTCAAACTCCTAATGGCCCAGGGCGTCATGAAGCCGGACGAGGAAACTCCCTCGCCGGCCGAACCGACGCCGGACGAGGAAGTCTCGCCGCTCGAACCGACGCCGGACGAGGAAATCTTGCCGGCCGAACCGACGCCGGACGAGGATGTCTCGCCGCCCGAAGAACCGCAAGCCTGAAAACCGGGAGCGTACCGCAAGGTGCGCTCTTTTTGAATCCCGTGCATCTCATCGTCGATTCCCACGAAGACCTGGCCTGGAACATCCTCACCTTCGGCCGCGACTACACTCGCGCCGCCCATGAAACGCGCGCCCTCGAAGCGGGATCGCCCACCGTCGAGCGCAACGGCGACACCCTGCTCGGCTGGCCCGATTACCAGCGCGGCCGCGTCGCGGTCGTCTTCGCCACTCTCTTCGCCGCGCCCGCCCGCCATCTCGTGGGGAAGTGGGAGACTCTCTCGTATCCCGACTCGGATTATGAAACCGCCCGCCGCCTCTATTGGGATCAACTCGAGACGTATCACCGACTCGCCGATTCCCACCCCGACAAATTCTCCCTGCTCGCCTCCCGCGCGGACCTGGAACGGCTACTCGACCATTGGCGTTCCCCTGCCGAGGGACATCCCGTCGGCCTGCTTCCGCTCATGGAGGGCGCGGATGCGATCCGCGATCCATCCGAACTGCCCGAATGGTGGGAATTCGGGCTGCGCCTCCTCGGTCCCGCCTGGGCGGGGACGCGCTACTGCGGCGGCACGAAAGAGCCAGGCCCTCTCACCGACGAGGGCCGCGCACTGCTCAAGGCTATGGCCGATTTTCCGTTCATCCTCGACCTTAGCCACATGGATGAGGCCGCCGCCCTCGAAGCCCTCGACCTCTACGCAGGCCCAATCGCCGCCACACACAGCAATTGCCTCGCGCTCCTGCACGGCACAGAAAGCAATCGTCACATCTCCGACCGCGTCCTGCGCGGGTTGATCGAACGCAACGGCGTGATCGGGCTGGTTCCCTACAACACCTTCCTCAAGGTTGGATGGCTGCGTGCCAGCGGCAGCCGCCGCGGGGAGGTGTCGCTCGCGACCCTTGCCAATCATATTGACCACGTCTGCCAACTGACGGGAAACGTCCGACACGCGGGCGTCGGCTCCGATTTCGACGGCGGTTTTGGGTTACAATCCGTTCCGCAGGAATTGGACACGATTGCCGACCTGCGCAAACTGGCCGATTTCCTCCGGCCGCGCGGCTACAGCGGCGCCGACATTGATGCCATCCTCGGCGGAAACTGGCTCCGTCACATGCAAGAGAACCTGCCCTGATGTCTTCCAATCCCAACCCCTTTCCCCTGCCCGACACTTCCGCCCAGGAACTTCCTTCCCGGACGCGCGTCCGCTTTGGATTGATCATCGTCCTGTTGGGATTCTTCGTCTTCATCGTCGGCGCGAAACCCGCCTGGTTCGGCTGGGATAACAGCCCCACCGTCGGCTTCATCCAGGTCTCCGTGTTGCTGGTGGGACTGGGCATCCTCTGCCTCGGCGGATACGTGGGCCTGCTGGCCCTTTGGAAAGGGCGTCAGCGCACCATCCCCGCGGATATCGGGATGCGGCTGGTCGCCACGGGATACGTTATCTCGGTTTTCGCCGGCATGGCCGACGTGTTCGGCCTGGGGACACAACCCATGCCCGGCGTGCCGTTCTTCGGCCCATTGCAGGCGCGCGGCATCGTCATTGGGCAGGCGGTCATCGCGATCGGTTTTCTGCTCATGATCCCATTTGGGGAAAAACGAAGAGAAAACACAAAACTCCCATGATGAACAGGTTTTAGAAAACAAAACCGCCTCGCGGGCGGTTATTCTTGTGCCCCCACGGAGATTCGAATATCACCCCTGAATGGGGGCTCAGGTTTTTGGAAAACAAAACCGC
>DAOUMJ010000085.1:0-20208 GCA_034411715.1 Anaerolineales bacterium
GGTTTGAAGCGCGCGGTGCCAGGACGAAGTCCTTTGTAAGATTAGCCCGATGGTTCACCTTCGGGCGGGTTTGTCTGTCCGCGCTGGCGAAGGCGTTGAAGGTGACGTTGGAAGAGGTGATCGCGAGAGAAGCGGAATGATCGGGATAGCCAACCGTCCACGAATACGACCACGAATAAACAAATCGGCGCGCGTCGGTATTCGTTTACACTTGCACCGCACTGCGTTTGGTGCAGTGCAGGTGTTCGTGAATCATTCGTGGATGGTCTCTCCCAGAATCAAAAAGGCGGCGTGACAGCCGCCTTTTGGTTTGAGACGCATTAAACCAAAGAATTGGTTACGGCTTTTTCAGCGTCATTAATCAGTTTCTCGCCAAGTTTTATGGCTTCTTTTCTTTTGTTTTGAAGAACGGCGATTTCTTCCGCTATTCGATTTTGCTCATCTTTTGGGGGAACAGGCACAAGAACTTTGGATAAGTCATCTAACGAGATAGCAGGAATAGCGTGGCCAGTCATCAATCTTCTTACCTGCTTTAGGAAATACTCGGTTCTAAAATAGGCAAGAAGAAAAAGCGGATTCACGCCGCGAATATTGCGAATTACAGCAAAACCATTCGAGCAAATTGCGCCGTCTTCATCCTCGGTAATCAGCGCTGTGGCATGTTTGTACGTTCCTGTGCTTGCTCCCGCAGTGGCAGTAATAATATCGCCTATTTTGACGCGGTAACTTGCTCTCGATGGAGCATCATGGGCAATAAGGTTTTGCTGTGAGACAACTTGCATTGTCCTTGCATCCACATCGGAGATGGCAATATATCTAATCTCTTCGTCGGTGTTTTTAAAATCGCTTGCTTTGGTTACAAACTCAGCAAGTTCTCCGAGCAGCTTTGCGCCAGTCATTCTGAGTCTTTCGATAAACTCCAGATCATCAGGGTGATAATGTTCGGCATCCAAACGCGAATTTAATAGACTTTCGGGAACAAGATAAACCTTTTTGGAAGGGGCAATATTTCCGTTGCTTCTATACGCGCGATACTGATTAGCGATTTCATCTACATCGTCGTCAACGATGTAAGAACCAAAACTATCAACCGCGAGTTTATTCGAACCATTCTTTTTGTAAATCGGCTGGCCTTTTACATCGTAGCCAATTTTTTCTATTGTTGCCATAAAACAAGAGTTTGCTGTTTGTTCTGATGGAAGTTTTTGCAACACCAATAACGAAGTCTTAATTCCAGTTCCATAAGGGATAAAAGCCTCTTGGGGAATCGAAATGACGGCTAAAACATTTGCTTGAGTCTTAAGCCAATGTCGCACATGCGCGCTTGAGACGTTTTGGAGCAAACCGTCTGGTAAAACAATCGCCATTCGACCGCCAGGTTTCAAGAGTTTGAGGCTTTTTTCTATAAATAGAATGTCTGGAGATTGCCCGCTCAAAACTACTTTGGACGCTTCCCATCCTTCATCAGGTAACTGTTGCCACTTTCGCGCTAAAACATAAGATTTCAGAATCTTTTGGGTTTCTACTTTTCCTTTTGCTCCAAAAGGAGGATTGGTTAGGATAATGTCAAATTTTCCGTTCAAATCATCACTGTCGGAAAGGGAGTTTAAGCAAATTATTTCATCGCCCGAACCTCCTTCGAATGCCATGCGAATCATGGTTGCAAGCGCGACATCGGGATTAAATTCCAACCCGCTCATGTTCTCTTTGATGAATTTTGACTTTTGAGTGGTAGGGTTTTCGCGTAATACATAGGATAAAGCTTGAATCAAAAAACCGCCGCTCCCACAGGCGGGATCAATAATTCGTTCATGTGGTTGGGGATTAATCATTTCAACGGCAAGGCGCACAATTGGAAACGGCGTGAAAAATTCTCCTCTATCACCTCGCTGGTGGCGATAAACAAAGGTTTGGAAAGCCTCACCCTTTATGTCCCCAGGCGTATTTGTCAAACTAATGAACTGTAACTGATTTACGACAAATGCCAGAGTTAGTGGTTTAAGCCTTAATCCGTCATCGAGAAAAAGTTTTGAGTGTTCCTTTTGAACTTTCATATACAAGCGAGCAAGCCTCTCCTCGAATGGACTTGGCGAGTTGGATAATAAAAGTCTGTGTTCTGATGACGTAATGCCAAATTCCAGCCTTTTTCCATTGTTGTTTTGCTCGTCATGCAACTTCATCACAAGAATCTTGACCATCTCGTGAAAAATTTTGTCCTTGAGCATTCCCTCGTTGGCATAGATATAGTTGTGGCAGTCATCGAAAACAGCCGACAGATTCTCGGCAGGATTAAGTTCCGAAAGGGTAGGCAGGGTTCCTGGCAACAGATCGCTGTCGGTGAGCAACAATAGTTGTTCCTTTATTTTCTTGGGTTTTACAGTTTTCTCGCGCATACTAAACCTCTTCACTTGCATTGTCATTTGTAATCATAAATCTGTTGTCAACCTGCATGTCTTTTTCTTTGACTGCGTGTTTGGGATTGACAGTGCCAAAGGCTTCACGGAAATCCTCATACCATTCATCGGTGATAGACAAAACAGGGTTTTGATTCTCATCGAAAAACACAAAGCCGATGATGTAATTTTGTTGGAGATGATTCGCGTCATCGCCAGATGATTCCAGCAATCTTGGATTCGCAAAAAGGAATTTGTGCTCGTGATAGCGCAGAACTATATCAATGGCCACAACATTGAATTCGTCTTTTCTCGGCGTTGCTTGAGTCCTTTCACTGGCTTCGGATGTGCCAGAGACAAAGTGGGTTTCAAGCACCTTGATCTTTGACATTACGTAGGACAAGCGTTCGCTGGTTAATCTATTTATTTCGTCTCTGGATAGTTTTCTGAGTTTTTCAATAGCCTTCGACTTACTGGTCTCTCGCTGTGGCGGATTCTCCAAGTAATCTTGCACTTCTTCAAACTCATACAGGTTTTCGGTATATTCATCCTTGAGTTTTGGCAAGCTGTGTTCAATCCAAGATTCTATTTGTGGTTCTGTCTCATCTTTCTGGTTGATCCAAGCAATTTTGTCTGAATGAGCAATCAAAAATCTCTTGAGACGTTCATAGTTGTACAACTTGTGCCATTTTTCAGAATTTGATTTTACGCCTTTGGATTCCAGTACGAACCATTTTGTATCGCCAGGCATTCTGAAATAAAAATCTCCGTGATGGTTAAGATGTTTTCTACCTTCCCATTTTTCCCGTATTCTCTTTACCTCGAATCCTTCTTCCTCGATCTTCTTTTTGAGCAACAATTCCGTGACAGAGCCAAGGACATATCCTTGTGCGTTGGGGCTTAATTTCAATGCTTCCAGGAAAATTTCCAAACTGGTCTTGAAAACTTTTTGTACAAAGGCGGTTAGCCTCTCGACAATGTTTGCCATTTTTCTTCTCCGTGGATATTTTTTATCTTGTTGACTTTTGTCCGCTCGTTCGCGTCCTACTTCTTCCTATGTACGCCCTTCCCCTTCGACATCCTCCGATACGGCGGCATATCCACCACATGGACTTGACTCTTCGTCGCGTCGAGAATCTTGTTCCACAGCCCAGGGTAATTGACCGCGAACGAGTCGGGTTTGAGCGTGGAGGTGATGACGGTCGGCAGGTGGGCGTAGTAGCGGTGGTTGAGGATCTGGTAGAGTTTGTCCTCCGCCCAAACGGAACTGGTGCCGCTCTCTTTCAGGTCGTCAAGGATCAGCATGGGGGTCGTCTTGATCTCGTTGAAGCGGCGATCAAACGAAACGTCCGAAGTGGGGCGGAAGGTCTGGCGCATGTAGTCGAGCAGGTCGGCCACTTCCACGAGCAGGGCTTGTCCGCCCAGGTCAATGCGATAGTTGCCGATGGCCGCCGCGAGGTGCGTCTTGCCGCTGAACGAACTGCCCAACAGCACGAACCATCCTTCGGGTTCCTCCGCGAACGCAATGGCCGCGGTGACGGCTTTCCGCAACGTCTTGAGATCCTCCTGCGTCACTTTGACGCGCGTGATCTCCTTGTCCTTGACCTTGTTGCCGAAGCGATCCTGTTTCTCGGTGGTGGTGGTGGTCACCGCTTCCTTGCCGAGTTCATCTTCGCGCGTCTCGAAATTCCGAAACGTCATCACCTTCATCTCGGGCAGGGACAACATCGAAATGCCAGGGTTGCTCGTCTCGGTGGGACGGCGGTAATCGGGCGCGGTGATTCGCACGTGCGCCACGAACTCCTCGTCTTGCAGGCGCGAGCGAATGCGGCTCTCGATCTCGTCCAACATCAGGTTGGTGGTGATGACCGTCGGCAGTTTGTTGATGTAACGGTAGTTCATGATCTGGAACAGTTTTTCCTGCGCCCAGCCCGTGGCGTTCTGCGTGCCGAAGTCGTCCAGCACCAGCAGGTCGGCGTTGCGGACTTCCTCGAAGCGCGCCTCGAAAGTTGTTTCGGGGTCGCTGAACGCGAAGCGCAGCGTGTCCAGCAGATCGGGGACGGTGATGAACAGCGTGGGCGTTCCCATCGAGACCGCGAAGTTTGCGATTCCCGCCGCGAGATGAGTCTTGCCGCAGCCGTATCCTCCTTCAATTAAAAGCCAGCCCTGCGGGCTGCGCGCAAAATTCTCGGCCGTCTCTTTCGCGGCCTGCAAACTATTCACATCCTGCGGAGTCATGAACTTGGCGTTTTTATTTCCCCTCGATTCGAAATTCTCGAACGTCAAATGGCTGAGCCTGTCGAGCCGACTCATCTCGAACAGACGCTCCCGCGCGCCCTCGGCGATATCCGCCGCGCGGCAGACGCACGCCTCCAACCGACCGAACTTCGGGTCGCCCATCGGCACGTCAAAGCGCACGTAGCCCGCGCCGCCGCAATGCGGACAGTTCGGATCGCCCAACGTGTTACTCGCGGAAGTATTCGGCGAACTCGCCTTCGGTGTATCGCTTGAAATCTTTGACAGCGTCCTGCTGATTTTTTCTTTCATCTTTGCCTTTTTCCTTCCACCGTTTTAAAACCGCTTCCACGTATTTCCAATTCCGCACGTTCCTCGCCACCGCGATCTCGAACGCCTCCTCGATCCACGCGTTCGGATATTCCTTCTCGGCCTCTTTCAGCATGTCTGCGATCAACGGCGTCAGCGCGCCGATATTCTGCTCGTACAACGTGAACACATTCGAATGTTCGACAGGCGGCGCGGACGTCACCGACGACGGATCGAACTTCCCGCTCTGGATGGCCTCCACCGACGCGCGTCCGCGCGGGCTATTCAGGAAGAAAAACTCACCCGCTTCATTCCTGACCTCGAGCAGGCTCCCGCGCGCCACGGCCTTGTCCACGCCCGAAGCGAACTCGCCAAAGTCCGCGCGGCGCAAAAAGCGGACATGTCCCTCCATATGCTCGATCCGCCAAATGGCATACAACGTCGCCCGCAACTCGTCCGCGTCGTCAATCTGACTCAGCAACTCGCGGAAGAACGTATCGGGGACGGCGGTGAATGTCTCGGAGGAGGTGAAGCCGTTGAAGGTGGGCATGGAAAGAGCCTAAACACAAAGGACACAAAGTACACAAAGGGGAAAGTACAGCAACACATCGTCCCCGAATGGGGATTCATGTTGCCTTGCGACCCATCACTAACCACTCGTCATTGCGAGCGCTCTTTGCGAAGCAATCTCCTCGTCGAATCGGGGATTGCTTCGTCGGGAAGAACACCCTCCTCGCAATGACGGTAAACAGTACCGCAACATTCATGTTGCCTCGCCACCCGTCATTGCGAGCGCTCTTTGCGAAGCAATCCCCGCGTTCGAGGAGATTGCTTCGTCGGGAAGAGCGCCCTCCTCGCAATGACGGAAACAGTGCTACTCATTAAACTGCACATGCTTCGTCGCCGCGTTTTCGAACTTGGCCAACGCGCTGCGGAAGATCAACTCCACGCTTCCCACGGGACCGTTGCGGTGCTTGGCGATGATGATCTCGGCGATGTTCTGCTTGGCTGTATCCTTCTCGTACTGGTCGGGACGATAGATGAACATGACGATATCCGAGTCTTGTTCGAGGCTGTTGTGAGCGATGATGTTATTGGCAACAAAGTTGTGGTGGCCAGGTACGGTCAAGTCGTAAACTTGTTCTTCGCCGTCAGGCTCGATGGAGATAATGCTATCCCAAAAAACATCGCCGTCGCCGAATTTTGCTCGCGGGGCTAAAGCCGCCTGCTCAGTACGTGGAAGTCCTTCGGACTGGCCGTTGGCGTGACGAGTCGGATTTATCCGACTTTCATGTGCTGAGGCGGGGGGTTCATCCCCCCGCCGAATCTCGCCGAAGTGCAAACTTGTTCGAGCAAAATCGCCAAATGCAAATTGTGGCGTTGCAATCTGCTCCATTGTTTTGATTGTATCCAGCCGCTTCCAACCACTGACTGTCAGGAATTGGTGATTCCCAGTCGCGCGGATTTCCCGTCCAAGCCGCGTCTTCATTTTATAAACAGGCTTTGTCCCTGTGCAAAACGCGCGGCTGACGGGCATGGATTCCAACTTGAGTGTAGCGGGGTTGAGCGCCCAAATGTTGAAATTAGACTTGCCTTCTAGTTCTCGAATTGACACGTTCTGCCCATTCTCCAAAGCGACTAACGTATCGCCCGTCAAACATCCTGATTCTCTCAAGTCCGACAGCACAGGCCGCTTATCCGTCCTCTGTTCCACCGCGCGGGACAACTGCGCCGCGGCAAGGACGGGTACATTCAACTCGCGCGCCAGCACCTTCAAACTGCGAGAGATGAACGAGACCTCCTGCACGCGGTTGTCGGTGCGCGTATCGCCGCCCATCAGTTGCAGGTAGTCCACGATGACCAGGTCGAGGTTGTATTCCATGTGCAGGCGGCGGCACTTGGTTCGCAAAGCGAGGGGCGTGATGGCGGGCGTGTCGTCGAGGAAAATCTTGGTGTCCGAGAAGACTTCGATAGCATGAGTGAAGAGCGGCCATTCCTCTTGCGCCAACTTGCCTGTGCGAAGTCTTTGTGAATCAATTCCCGTTTCCTGCGCGATGAGACGTTGCACCACCTGTTCGTTGGACATTTCCAGCGAGAAGATGGCGACGTGCTTCTTGTGGGTCAATGCAGCGTTCTTGGCGACGGAGAGAAGGAACCCGGTCTTCCCTTGTCCAGGCCGGCCCGCGATGATGAGCAGGTCGGAGGGTTGCAACCCCGAAAGCAACTTATCGAGATCAATGAATCCCGTCGGCACGCCGTGGAATTCCTCGGGGCGTTTCGCCAGGTCGTCCACGCGGTCGTAATAATCCGAGAGGACTTCGCGGATGGGCTGCAGGTCGTGTCGCAGCCGCTTCTCGCTGACGTTGAAGACCGCCTTCTCCGATTCGCCCATCACCTCGTCCACGTTCGTTTCGGTGTTGTACGCAATCGAAGCGATTTTGTTGGCCGCAGTGATCATCTTTCGCCGGACGGAATGTTCCTCCACGATTCGCCCGTACGATTCCGCGTTGAGCGAGGTGGGAACCGTGTTGATGAGCGAGGTGAGAAACGCGGGGCCGCCGATCTCGGCCAGTTGTCCCGCGCGCTCGAGTTCGTCCGAGACGGTGAGCAGGTCAATCGGCGTGCGTCCCTCGTGCAGGCGTGTGAACGCCTCCCAGATCCAGCGCAGGCGGTGGATGTAGAAATCCTCCGCGGTCAAAAACTGCGCCACGTCGTAATAGACTTCTGGGTTAATCAGCACCGCCCCAACGACGGCTTCTTCGGCTTCACGGCTGTGCGGAACGGTCGGGGCGGCGGGGGAGAGGGATTCCTCGGGGGGGAGATAGTCGCTCATAAAACGGGATCACGTTTTCGGGTCGGGAGGCGAAGCGTCAGGCTTGTCCTTGTCGTCCAGTTTGCCGAGGTCGAGTTTGTCGAGGAAATTTTTGAAGACGTCGAGACGTTCGCTGGACTCGTCCGCAGGCGGAGGCGGGGCGCTTCGCTCGCCGGGACCTGCATCGGGCGCGGCCTCCGAAACATCCTTCTCGGGGACGATGCTCGCCGCCGACATGACGGTGGGATGCACGTAGATCGGGACACGGGCGCGCACGGCCAGCGCGATGGCGTCTGAAGGGCGCGAGTCGATGTCGAGTTCGCGCCCGTCCTGTTCGATTACGATGTTGCCGTAGAAGATGTCCGCGCGCAGGCTGACGATCTCGATGCGGACGATGCGGGCGTTGAAAGCGCCCAGGATGTTGCGGATCAGGTCGTGCGTGAGCGGGCGGCTGACCTCCACTTCCTGCAACGCGACCGTGATGGCTTCGGCTTCGTACGGCCCGACCCAGATGGGCAGGTATCGTTCTCCGCGCGCCTCGCGCAAAACGACGAGTCGCTGGGGCGACATGAGATTCACTCGCACGCTGTCTATGATCACTTCTATCATTGGAGAGGCCATTGCGCTTCTATTTTAGCATAAGAAAGTATTTTATAACGGAGTGCAGACTTCCAGTCTGTCTGCCAGGCGGACTGAAAGTCCGCGCTCTGGGGTTTTTCGGATAGGCTTTAAATCCAGGACCACTGCAAAATGGTTGTTTTCTCGCAGGGCATGGAACGATGTAGCGCCGCGACGAAGCGCAGTGTGACATTTGTCACAGAAAATTGACAGACTTTGTGCAACAATTCACACAACGAACAAGATTCGTCCGTGTTGTAATTTTCAAACCCCACAATTAAGGAGAATGCCATGAAAGACACAATCTTCCTTCTGCTCACGGGCCTGCTTGCCGCGTACCTGTGCTGGTACTTCTGGAAGCGTTACGGCCTGAACAAAGCGCTGCATAACCTGTACTACCTGATGGGTTTTGCAGTGCTTTTGATTTCGGGGCTGCTGCTGATCTTCCTCGGCCTCGGCATCCTCGCCTCGCCCTACGTGCTGACGGTGGCAAGCCTGATCCCGCTCGGCATTTCGATGGGCATCGCTGAGGAGTACTATCCCTCCTGGAAGAAAGCCTTCAAGTGGTTCGCGGCCATCGGCTTCCTGGCGATTGCCGTCACCAGCATCGGCGGAATGGACGCGCTGAAGAAGATCGCCGTCCCGCTTTTCCACGGCGTGGCGGGACTGGTGATCTTCCTCGGCCCATTCTTCGCCAAAGGCGCGCCGAAGGGATTCTTCTGGGTCGGCATCGGCGGCCTGCTCATCGGACTCGGCGGCATCGCGCTGGCCTTCATTTCGATGGGCTCGCAGTTGCTGTTCTTCAGCCCGGCCTTCGTAATGTTGATCCTCACTCCCCTCCTCTTCCTGATGACGGGCGCGTTCGCCCTCGGCTTTGCCCGCAAGGGATAGTTTCGACCCCGTACACGGATAAGTTCGCTGCAAAATGGCAAATTTACCGCAGAGACCGCAGAGTACGCTGAGGTTTGATGAAGAACTCTGCGCTCTCCGCGCTCTCTGCGGTTGGTTTTTGCAGTGGAGTCACGAATGACACAAATTTACGCGGGCAAATAACAAATTCGGGCAATCCATCCAATCCGCGTAATCCGTGTACCGCCTTTTGCGATAATTTGTCTTTTGTCAAAGACACCCGGTACCTTTTGTGATATTTTTCGCGTGCACTGACACGCTTCGGAGGTATGGCTATGCAATACATCAAAAACCGTCTGGATTACCTCTTCCGCTCCACGCGCGGGCTGACGCTCGTCGCCATTGCAGTGGTTTCGCTCATCACTGCCATTTTCGGCACGCTCTCGGGGCCGATGGTGGAATGGGGTATCAAAGACATCAGCGTGCGCCTGCTCGGCCTGAAACTGGTGGAAGCCGAGCGCGAAGGGCGCATCATCCTGCTGTATCACACGATCGCGATGACCATCATCGCCATCGAAGTGTACTTCATGACCGAAATGCTGCCGATGAAACGCTACGAGCAGACCATCATCAACGGCACGATGACCGTCGGCTACCTGACGGCGGCCATCTTCGGCCTGCTCTTCGCCTACTGGGGACACGAATTCGTCTATCACGGCTTGTTCCTGTTGGGACAGTCGCTGGTCTTCTTCGCAGGCATCCTGCTGGCGGTGGCGCTCTGGCCCTGGCGAAAGGAATACCGCCTGCCCGCAGACTCTCCCTACGCCCGCACTAAAAAAGGGCTCGACCTGGAACGCACTGCCTTTTTCGTGATGGCGGTCTCCACGCTGGTCTCTGCCGCTTTCGGCGCGGTGACAGGCTCGTACTGGGGCAACGGCCACGAGACCTTTCTGGCGGAAGACCTGATCCGCAACCCATACAAGACCTATTTGCAGAAAGCCATCATCGGTCACCTGCACATCATGCTCACGCTGATCGCCATCGCCATCACACTCATCGTCGGGCGGTGGATGAAATTCAAGGGCATCCTGCACCGCATCGCCATGCCGCTGATGATCTGGGGAACGGTCATCATCACGGCGGGCGCGCTCTCGGTCGTGTGGCTGGAATGGGCGCACACCACCATCTACGTCGGCTCGGTCTTCGTCATGCTGGCGGCGCTGATGTACGTCATCTACTCGTGGGACATGCTCATCAAGGAAGGCACGGCGGGCATCGAAAAGCCGACCTTCGGGCAGAAGATCAAAGCCCTGCTGCGCGACCCGATCAAGTTCGGCCCGGGCTGGCAGATGGTGTTCATGAATTTCACCGTCAGCGGCGTGGGGATCTTCATGGCGGTCAAACTGACCGAGATCTTCCGCGTCTGGCCCCATCGGGAGGAGCGCATCGTCCTGACGGGACACTGGCACATCCTCTCCGGGCTGATCGCCACCATCATCCTGTTCTACTTCGCCGATCTTTCGGGGCTGAAAGGCAAAGCCCGCAAATGGTTCGGCTGGCTGGTTATCCTCATGTCCGACCTGGCATTCGCCTCGGTGACGGTCTTTTCGATGAAGCGGTTGTTCGTGACCGAAGCCGAACAGCAAGGCGTGGTCAACTGGCTGATGCTGTTGACCGACATCGGTCTCGCCATGGTGCTGGTGGCGCTGGCGATGTTCATGCTCTGGCGCTTGTACGACCTGCTCCAGGCAAAAGGCTGGTGGACGCAGGAATACCTCGCGGAACGAAAGGCATCCGCCGAAGCCGAATTGGAGGAACAAAAACAAAAATTGAAGGAACTCGAAGAAACCCTCAAGGAGGTGTCGAAATGAAAAGAACGTTCTTCCTTCTGACACTTCTTGCGTTGACAATTGCCTCTTGCGCGCCCGCTCCAAGCGTCGCCGCCATCACGCCTCCCTACGTGGACACGGGCATTGATCCCGAATCCTGGGCTTTGATCCCCGCTGGAGCCTTCCCCTACGGTCAGCACGATCACCTCACCGACGTGGACTACGACTACGAGATGATGGTCACGACCGTCACCAACGAACAGTACGCCCGTTTTCTGAATGAAGCGCTGGCGGCGGGCGTGATAAGCATCGGCGAGGTGGAGGTCGAAGCGGGGGAGCAGGTTTGGGTCGAGGTGGGAGCGCACGGTTTTTATCCCGGCGATCCTTATGACGGGTACAAGCACGAAGAGGAGATCAAGCCCGGCGACAAACTCTACTTCCCCACCGAAGCGGACGGCATCCGCATCACCTTCGACGGGCAGACCTTCCGCGCGATCCACGAATACAGCAATCACCCCGTCACAATGGTGACCTGGTTCGGCGCGAATGCCTATTGCGAATTCTATGACTGGCGGCTGCCGAGCGAGATCGAATGGGAGAAAGCCGCGCGCGGCACAGAGTTGGTGAACGGGCGCGGACTGCCCTTCCCCTGGGGAACGCACATCGAACGCAACAACGCCAATTTCTACTCGTCGTTCGACCTGTTCGAGAAGATGTTCGGCAAACTCGGCAACACCACGCCCGTCGGTTTGTATAACAGC
This sequence comes from Anaerolineales bacterium, assembly GCA_034411715.1. Classification (GTDB taxonomy): domain Bacteria; phylum Chloroflexota; class Anaerolineae; order Anaerolineales; family Villigracilaceae; genus Denitrolinea. Next base: position 11,807 of record DAOUMJ010000085.1, read on the forward strand.
AAAACCTACGACGGCTACGAGACGCTCGACTCGGCTTCGCCCTACGGCCTGTACGACATGGCTGGCAACGTCTGGCAGTGGACGGGCGACGACTATCCCAAACAGCATTACCGCCACATGCGCGGCGGAAGTTTCTACTCGTACGAAGTGGACCTGCGCGTGTGGAAATTCAACAGCGCGGGACCGCAACATCACAGCCCGCAGGTTGGGTTCCGCTGTGCGCGGTGAAGAAGTAAACATGTAGACAGGTAAACAAGTAGACAGGTATACTTGCCGTCTGAACATGTGTACTTGTGTACGTGTATACCTGTCTACCTTTAGGAGTAACCCATGACCAACGCCGCTCAATCGAAAATCGCCCACTATTGGTCGCTGAACAAACCCCTGCAATCGGGCTTGCTGCTCGCCACAGGGCTGGCGGGCTATATGAGCGCGCGCTGTCCCGTCTTCAACATGGGGACGATCCTGGGATTGGCAGGCAGTCTGTTCCTGGCGATTGCGGGAAGCACCATCCTCAATATGTGGTGGGATCGCGACATTGACGCCAAAATGGGGCGCACGCAAAAGCGCGCCACGTCAGCGGGCCTGGTGAACGAAAACGAAGTCCTGCGCGTTGGCTTGGTGCTTTCGATTGTTGGCGTCGGCTGGGCAGTGGCGATGGACGCGCTCTTCGGTCTCATCGTCTTTGCGGGTTTGTTCTTCGACGTGATCGTGTACAGCATCTGGCTCAAACGCCGCACCGCATGGAGCATCGTCTGGGGCGGTATCTCGGGCGCCATGCCCATCCTTGCGGGGCGCGCGCTCGGTCTCGGTTACATTGACTGGGTCGGCGTCATGCTCGCGCTCGGCATCCTCTTCTGGATCCCCACCCACACGCTCACCTTCAGTATGAAATTTGCCAAAGACTACGAAGCCGCCTGCGTGCCGACTTTCCCCTCCACCTACGGCTTCGGCGTCACCCGCGCTACCATTGCGATCTCATCCGTGCTGGCGGCGGCGGCGATGGTCGTTGCAGGTTACGGCATCGGCATGGCCTGGGGCTTCCTGCGCCTGCTCTGCGTGCTTTCGGCGGGCTTGCTCATCCTCGCCATCGTGATGACCTTCCGCCCCTCCGAGCGCGTCAACTTTGGGTTGTTCAAATACGCTTCCGTCTACATGCTCGCCGCGATGATTTTGGTTGTGATTGAAGTGATGTAGTCCTTTGTACACGGATATCACGGACGCTCTGCGCGGATTTACACGGAAAATTCAAAAAGAAATCCGTGAGGTTCCGTAAAATCCGCGTAATCCGTGTACCGAATCCCTTCCATGAAAATATCTCCTCTCGACCGCGTCCTCCTGCTCGCCACTGGCCTGCTCGCCGCGTACCAGGTCGCGGTGGGCATAGACGGATTCGATACCCTGCCCATCATCGCCTACACCATCGGCTTTGGCGTCCTGCTGGTCGCGGTCCTGTTGATCTTCATCCTCGGCTTCGACATTCTGGACTCGCCGGTCGTCGTCATCGTCTCGACGATCATCCCCCTCAGCCTCGCGACGGGACTCGCCTGGCAGCACCTCGCCTCTCTTCGGACCTCGTACCTGCTCTTCGCCATCGTCAGTTTCCTCGCTGTGACCTTGACCCGCTCGATCCAAACGCAAGGCAAAATCCCCGTCATCGTCCTCACCCTCACGCACGGCATCGCAGGCATGACGATCTTCCTGCTGCCCATCGTTCTTTCCATTCAAGGGAACGCTTCGCCGCTGTTCTCGCTCGTCGGCGCGGGCGGCGCGTTGATCGGCGTTGGCGGGCTGGCGCTTTCCTTCCTCAAAGCAGGCAAGCCCATCCTCTCGAAAGAAACGATCCTCAAAATCCTGCCTGGGTTGCTCTTGCTGACGACAGCCTGCTTTGTGGCAGGATTTAAATTCGGGTAACAACTCTCCGACGCTAGAGAGCGTCTCCTATGCGCGCAGCGCGTAACGGACGTTCTCTAACATCCGCATTGTTAACTGAAAAATCATGTCCTTTCCTTCCCTCCTCCACTCCCTGCGCGGTGAAATGAAAAAAAGCCGCTTCAAGATCTGGTTGCGCGCCTTCATCTTTGTGCAACTCTCCGCGCTGTTCGGCTTCTACTTCTTCCGCGACATCGCGAACGGACATTTTCGTTGGGAGTGGGTTCCGCTCACCTTCGCGCTGTTCGTTCCCATCGGTTTCGCATTGAGCCGCCTCGTTCCCATGCAAGCCAGCGCGGACTTGAAAGCCGTCACCCTCTCGCTCGATAGAACCTACCTCGCTCTGATCTGGGCTTTGGTCATCGCCAAACTCATCCTGGGACATATCCCCTCGCTGATCTTCCTCGCCGACATCATCATGTGCGCCATTCTGGGCATCATGTTCGGCAGGCTGGGGGGCATCGGCTTGAGAGTGCGGCAACTAAAAACTCAACATGGTTTCAACCTGTAGGACGAGATTAATCTCGTCCTACTTTTTTTCACAAAAGGAGTAAACAATGTCACCAAACAGTTTCTTCGCAAAGTCCCTCCGCTTCATCGGCATCCTGTTCATGGCGTTGACGGGCGGGTTCACGCTCCTCGGCGGCATCGGCACGACTTGCGCCGCGCTCTTCCCAACCAACTATGAGAGCATGGCGGCGCTGGCCCCGTTCCAATGGCTGTACATCCTGTTCGTGCTGACGGGCATCGCGCTCGGCGTGTACGGCATCCGCGCCACGGTCATGCTCGTCAAAGGCGCGGACAAAGCCTATCGCGACGCGCTGTACGTCCTGATCGCGGGCGTGGTGATTGGTTTCATCCACATTTACGCTTCGCGCGCCCTGCGCGGCGCGTCCATGCCGGTGGACGCGGTGGTGTACACGAACGTCCTCACGCTGATCGTCTTCCTGCTCTTCCGCATTCCCGGCATCTGGCAGGGCGTGGATTTCACCAAATGCAATACGAAGAGCAACCTGCCCGCAGGCGGCGCGGCGGCGGTCCTGCTCGGCGCGATGACCCTCACCATCCAGTACACGATGGGACCCACCCACACCTGGGGCGGTGTGAACTATGCCAATGCGTTCAACACGGCGATGACGATCATCGGTTTGGGGCTGCTGGCGTTCGGCGCGATGTTGTTTGTGAACTGGAGAAAATTGACGGCGATCTTCCACAAGCCCGCCACTGTGTTCAATAAACAATGATTTCGTAGGGCGGATTGGCAATCCGCCCTTGCAGAATACCATTCCGTGCCTCGAACAAACCAAAAACCGCCGAGCAATTCGGCGGCTTTTGGTTCCTGTCTCCCGCCCTACTTCTTCCTCATCCCGAACTCTTTCTCTGCCAGCGTGACCGCCTCCTCGAAGATCTTCAGACCCTCATCCACTTCAGATTGCGCAATGGACAGCGGCGGGGCGATGCGGATGACGCTCTTGGAACAGCCCAGCAGGAGCAGGCCGCGCTCGAAAGCCAAATTGACCACGCGGTCCTGGAGTTTCTCGGCGGGCTCTTTCGTCTCGCGGTCGGTGACGAATTCGACGCCGATCATCAGGCCGAGGCCGCGCACGTCGCCGATGGACGGGTGGCGGGCCTGCAGTTCGGCCAGCGCGTCGAGCGTGTATTGCCCCACCTCGGCCGCGTTGTCCATGTATTCCTTTTCGATCAGGTCAATCGTCGCCAGGGCCGCCGCGCAGGAGATGGGATTGCCGCCGAAGGTGTTGCCGTGCGCGCCTTTTTCCCAGTCCATGATGTCGCGCCGCGCGATGCACGCGCCGAGCGGCATGCCCGAGGCGATCCCTTTTGCCGCGGTGAGGATATCCGGCTCGGTGTCGAAATGCTCGATGGCCCACCATTCGCCCGTGCGCCCCATGCCCGATTGCACCTCGTCCACGATCAGCAGGATGTCGTGTTCGTCGCACAGTTCGCGCAGGGCGGGAAAGAAGCCGGGCGGCGGGACGATGTATCCGCCCTCGCCCTGAATCGTCTCGACCAGAATCCCCGCCACTTCTTCGGGGGGCAGGATGTGATCGAGGATCTGCTCCTGGATGTAGCGCACAACCGTCTCGCCGTAATCCTCTCCCTTTCGGCGCTCCAGCACGGGGCGGTAGGGATCGGGGAACGGCGCGTGCAGCACGCCGTTCATCAGCGGGTAGAAGCCCTTGTGATATTTCGGCTTGCTGGCGGTGAACGTCACCGCGCCCATCGTCCGCCCGTGGAAGGCGCCCGTGAAGCCGATGAAGTTGCTGCGTCCGGTGTGGTAGCGGGCGAGTTTGATGGCGGTCTCCACGGCCTCGGTCCCGGAGTTCGTCATGAACGAGACGCCATAATCGTCGAACGGGGCGATCTCGGCCAGTTTCTCTGCCAGTTTGATCCAGTTCTCGTGATAGAAGTCGGACGAGATGTGGATGAATTTCTCCGCCTGCTGTTGGATGGCTTTCACCACTTTTGGGTGGGCGTGCCCGGTGGACGCGACCGCGATCCCCGCCATGAAATCCAGATAGCGGTTGCCGTCCACGTCCCACACTTCCACGCCTCTGCCGTGATCCATCGCAAAGGGATAGCCGCGCGGATACGACGGTGAAATGACGGCCGAATCGCGCTTGATCAGCGCACGGGCTTTAGGCCCTGGTAACTTGAGTGGTTGCATACATTCTCCTTTGTATAAATTCAGAATTCTGAATTCAGAATTCTGATTTCATTCTTGCCAGCGCCAGCGCACCGAGCAGGCCAGCATCATCGCCCAGCTGCGCTTTTGCGATGACCAGTCCCTCCAGATAGCGCGGATGAAAGACCCGTTTCCGCAGACTGGCTTCGAACGGCTCGAGGAGCAACGGTCCGCTCATCGAGACGCCTCCGCCGAGAATGACGATGGACGGGTCGAAGATGTGCAGGTAATTCGCCACGCCGACGCCGAGATATTCGCCCGCGCGGGCGTAAGCCTCGCGACCCAATTCATCACCTTCTTCGGCGGCCTCTGCGATCTGGCGCGCAGACGGCCTGCCCGTCAGCGTGGATTTTCGTCCCGCCGCGAGTCGTTCGGCCGCGTAGTTCTCGATTCCCGTCCCGGAAGAAAACGCCTCGAGATGGCCGCGAAAGCCGCAGCCGCAGAGCGGCGCGTCAGGGCTTGGGTCGAGGGTGGTGTGTCCGAGTTCGGCAGCCAGGCCGTGGTGTCCCTGAAGGAGGCGGTCGCCGAGGATCACGCCCCCGCCGATCCCGGTGCTGATCGTCAGGTAGAGAACGTTGTGATGGCCGCGTCCCGCGCCGAACTTCCACTCGGCCAGTCCCGCCAGGTTGGCGTCGTTGTCCAGAAAGACGGGAACGCCGAAGCGTTCGTTCAGGCGCGTCGTGAGCGGAAAATCGCGCCACTCCTGCATGTTGGGAGGCGCCATCACCACTCCCGTATGCGGGTCGAGCGGCCCCGGCGAGGAGACGCCGATGGCCTCCACCTCGCCCGGCCAAATCGCTTCGACCAGCGCGGCCATGCGGTCGAAGATCTTTTCGTTGGGGGCGTGGGTTTTTGCGCGCTGGCGCTTGAGGGGAATCCGGCTGTCGGGCGCGTACGCGGCGGCGCGCAGATGCGTCCCGCCCACGTCTATGGCAATCACGTGTCCCATGGCAATCATTATAATCGAGGGCGTTGACGCTTCTTTCAAACCCTGCTATATTCTTTTCGATGAACATACAAAAAAATCCCGGTTTCTGGCAGACCCTGCGCGGCTGGCTCCTGCCGGGTCTTGGCATCAAGCGCTGGATGCTGGTGACGCTGGCAGGCATCACGTTTTTGGGGGTCGGCCTCGCCATCCTCCTGCTCGATTTTTACCGCGCCGAATATACCAATCAGACCATTCTGGATATTCTTTCCTACGCCTCGCTTCGCTTCCTGCCGCGCATTTTGCGCGTGTTCATCTTCGGGGGGATTGGCATCGGCATCACCGCATACGGCATTTGGGGACTGAACCGCGCCCTCCTGCGCCCGTTCCTGCAGCCGGGCCGCAATGTGCTGGACCAGGTGGCGGACTACAACCGACGCGGCCGCGGCCCGCGCGTGGCGGCCATCGGCGGCGGCCACGGCCTCGCCATCCTTCTGCGCGGCCTCAAAGAGCACACCCGCAACCTGGCCGCCATCGTCACTGTGGCGGACGACGGCGGCTCCTCGGGACGGCTGCGCGAAAGCCTCGGCATCCTTCCACCGGGCGACATCCGCAACTGTCTCGCCGCGCTCTCCAACGACGAGGCCATGCTCACGCAACTTTTCCAGTATCGTTTCAGCGGCGCGCCGGGGCTGGACGGCCACTCCTTTGGCAATCTCTTCATCACCGCGCTCTCGGATATCACCGGCAGTTTCGAGGAGGCGGTGGCCGAATCGGGACGGGTGCTATCCGTCAGCGGGCGCGTCCTGCCGTCCACGCTCCACGACGTGAAACTGGTGGCCGATATTCAACTGCCGCACGTGGTCAACGAAGTACGCGTGGCGGGGGAGAGCAATATTCCAGAAGCCGCGGGACGCGTCCGCCGCGTCTGGCTCGAACCGAACGACGCGCCCGCCTTCCCTCCCGCGCTCAAGGCCCTCCTCAACGCGGACCTGATCATCGTCGGCCCCGGCAGTCTCTACACCAGCATCCTGCCCAACCTGCTCGTGCGCGACCTGCTGGCTGCGCTCCTCTCCAGCCGCGCCATCAAGATCTTCGTCTGCAACGTCGCCACGCAGACCGGCGAGACGGACGAGTATTCCTGTCACGACCACGTGCGCGCGCTGGAGGAACACGTCGGCGAGGACCTGTTCGACGTGGTGCTGTGCAACGACAATCACTCCGTCCCGCTTCCGCGCGGGACCGAGTGGGTGCGCGCCGACCACCGAACCCTGACCGACGCCCGCGCCTACTGCGCCGACCTGCTCGATGAGGAGCATCCCTGGCGGCACGACGCGATAAAACTGGGGCAGGTGGTGATGAACCTGTTTTCCGAACGAACGGGGCCGTTGAGTTGACCTGTGGGGCAGAATGGCATTCCGCCAGATTCTGATCGAGCGGGATGTCGTCCCGCTCCATGGAAAATAGAATCTGTTTGCTGATATACTTGAATTGCGTTTGTGGATTTCAGGAGTTTGGCCATGTCTCAAGAGATTCTCATCAAGATTGAAATGCCTTCCGATCTGGTTCGGTTTCGCTTGCCCAAGGGAGTGGATCGCCGCTTACAGGCCCTGTTGGATCGTCAGGATCAGGGTGAACAGCTAACAGCGGCCGAACGCCTGGAGGCCGAAGGACTCGTGAACTTAAGCGAGTGGCTATCGTTGCTTCGTTTACGCGCGCAACGAGCGGAGCGGGAATCCTGATGCTATGCGTTCCATTCCCGAACAGCTTCGGAAACTGGTAATCAAGAGGGCCGCGAACCGTTGCGAGTATTGCGGGCTATCTCAGGAGGGACAGGAAGCCACGTTTCACATTGACCACATTATTCCCGTCGCGGCTGGCGGGAAGAGTGTTCCCGAAAACATGGCTTTGGCTTGCGTATCCTGCTCTTTGCGTAAGGCCGCTCGCCAAACAGCCATTGATCCTTTGTGTGAAGAAGAGTCCCCTCTTTACAATCCGCGTCACGATATCTGGGATGAGCATTTCCATTGGGATGGTGTTTATCTGGTAGGGTTAACCTCCACTGGCCGCGCAACTGTGGAGGCGTTACAGATGAATCGCAGATTGGTTTTAGCCATCCGAAGCGAAGAAGCGCGTTTGGGGCGTCATCCTGTCAGGCTAAAGTAGTTCATGTCTGTCATTGTTTCCCAAACCGGTAAAACCTGCCGCATCACCCTCAACCGTCCCGAAAAACGGAACGCGTTGAGCATCGCGCTGTGCCGTGACTTGCTGGCCGCGTTTCGCCAGGCCGAGTCGGATCAATCCGTGAGCGTGGTATTGCTCGACGCGGCGGGGCCGTCCTTTTCGGCGGGCATGGACTTGAGCGAAATCCTCGATCCCAATTTCATCCGCGATGCCGACGTGCACGAGGAGCTGCTGACCATCGGCGCGCGTTACTCCAAGCCGATCATCGCGGCGGTGCAGGGCGCGGTGTTTGGCGGGGCGGTTGCGCTGGCCGCCAACGCGCACATCGTTGTCGCGGCGGAGAACGCAAAGTTTTGCTCGACGGAGATCCACATCGGGCTGTGGCCGTTCGTCGCGTTCCGCGCCATCGCCTCGGCCATCGGCGAAAGACGGGCGACGGAACTGGCCTTGACCGGACGCGTGGCCACCGCCGCGGAAGCGTACGAGTGGGGGCTGGCGCACCAGGTCGTCCCGGCCGATCGGCTTCTCGAAACCGCGACGCGCCTCGCCGTCCAGATGGAGGCGTTCGACGCGGAGGCGCTTTCGCAGGGGCTGTTGTTCCTCCAGCAGACGCATCGCCTGAATCCCGAAGAGGCGGGGCTGGCGGCGCGTCAGTTC
>DAOUMJ010000086.1:0-20746 GCA_034411715.1 Anaerolineales bacterium
GTGACATTGTGGTGGTCAAACTGAACCGCGCGGGCGTCTACCAGTGGCACACCTTCTACGGCTCACCGGCAGACGACGACAAGGCCAGAGGCATCACTAGCGATGCAAACGGCAATCTTTACGTAGGCGGCATCAGCAATAACACCTGGAATGGACCAGGATCCTGCGTGACCCCGGGCATCTCCCCCTGCCCGTTGCATACGCATGCGGGTTTTGGCGGTGACATTGTGGTGGTCAAACTGAACCGCGCGGGCGTCTACCAGTGGCACACCTTCTACGGCTCGGTAGATTATGATGATGGCGGCGCCATCACCAGCGACGCGAGCGGGAATGTCTACGTGGAAGGCTACAGTTACACCGCCTGGAACGGACCGGGGAGTTGCGTGACCGCCGGCATCTCCCCCTGCCCGTTGAATGCACATGCAGGCGGCTTTGACATTGTGGTGCTCAAACTGGACAGCGCGGGCGTCTACCAGTGGCACACCTTCTATGGCTCGGGATACTCTGACTATGGCAATGACATCGTCAGAGATAGCGATGGGAATATTTATGTAACAGGCCATAGCCGCTTCAACTGGGACGGACCAAATGCAGTCCCGCCGCTTGCCACAGGTAATGGCATCGTGGTGCTAAAACTAACCAGCGCAGGCGCCTACCAGTGGCATGCCTTCTACGGCGCATCGTCAGACTATGACACTGGCAATTCCATTATCAGCGATAGCGTCGGGAATCTCTATGTGGCAGGCAACAGCCATGATACCTGGAATGGGCCAGGGAGTTGTGTGACGGAGGGCGTGCCTCCCTGCCCTTTGCATGCACATGCTGGGAGTGGGAAATTCGACATCACGGTGCTCAAACTGAGCAGTGCGGGCGATTACCAATGGCATACTTTCTACGGTTCGAGTGGAAACGATGACTATGGCAGTAGCATCACGACAGATAGTAGTATGAATCTGTATATAGCAGGATACAGCAATGCCGCCTGGAACGGGCCGGGTGCAGTTGAACCGCTTCATGGATATACCGGGGAAAATGACATTGTAGTGCTCAAACTGGACAACACAGGCGTCTACCAATGGCATACCTTCTATGGCTCGGCAGGCAACGATTATGGTGGTGGCATCATCAGCGACTCTCAAGGGAACTTGTATGTGACCGCCAGTAGTCCCTTTACCTGGAACGGGCCGAATGCGGCTACACCGGTGAATGCCCACGCCGGAGGTTATGACATCACAATACTGTCATTGAACAGTGCGGGCGACTACCAGTGGCATACGTTCTACGGCTCAGGATACGATGACTGGGGTTATGCCATAAGCGAGGGCCTGCACGTAGCAGGCGTTAGTGGAGGCAACTGGTACGGGCCGAGCGCAGAGACACCCCTGAATACTCATGCAGGAGACGGAGTGGGTGACATTATAGTCATCCAGCATAAATTCTCCGATACGTTCCGCTCTGCCGGTAGCGGAGATGGCTGGGTGCTCGAATCCAGCGAAGCCAGCAACACAGGCGGGACCAAGGACTCCACTGCAACCACACTCCGTCTCGGCGACGATGCGGCAGACAAGCAATACCGCGCCATCCTCTCCTTCAATACCGCCAGCCTGCCCGACAATGCCGTCATCACAAAAGTCATTCTCAAGATCAGGAAGTATGGACTGGTAGGGACGAATCCCTTCACCACGCATGGCGGACTGAAGGTGGATATCCGCAAACCGTACTTCGGTACAGGCGCTGGATTGGCGCTCCATGATTTCCAGGCCGCGGCCAAAAAATCTTCAGTAGCCACATTCAACGCCACGCCGGTCAACAACTGGTACAGTGCCATTATTGGCAACGCGGGGTATCCCTTCATCAACCTGACCGGCACCACCCAGTTCCGCCTGCGCTTTTACAAGGACGACAACGATGATCTGGGCGCGGATTACATGAAGTTCTTCAGCGGCGATTACGCTACCGCCAGTTACAGGCCGACGCTCATCATCGAGTACTACGTGCCGTAGAAAACAACCAATTCAATCCATAAGCCTCGCGAAGTGGGACGCGAGGCTTTTTTTGGTAGCGGACATGGGTATAATGGGGATAATTCTCGTGCGGGAGTAAACCTGATGCCTACGCCTTTTGAAACCTATCTCTCCAAAGTTGAAGCGGATTTGCGCGGCGGGAAGGCGACGGAGTATACCTATCGCTCGTCGCTGGAACTGTTGATGGAGTCTTTTGAACGGGGAATTGAAGCCAGCAACGACCCGAAGCATATCGAGTGCGGCGCGCCCGATTTCATCGTGGAGAAGCGCAAGGTTCCGCTGGGTTATGTGGAAACCAAAGATCTGGGTGTGGACTTGAACAAGATCGAAAAGTCCGATCAGTTGAAGCGCTATTTCAAAGCATTGCATAACATCATCCTGACGGACTATCTCGAATTTCGCTGGTACGTGAACGGGGAAAAGAAACGCGTTGTTCGCATTGCAGACGTAGGGGCGGACCGACGTGTCCGCCCAATTGCGAATGGCGAGATGAATCTTGCGGACCTGTTCAAAGATTTCTACGCCACCGAGACGCCCACCGTGCGAACGGCGAAGGAACTGGCGAGCCGATTGGCAGGCGTGACGCATTTCATCCGCGAGCAGATTTCGGAAGTGTTGAAGGCTTCGGAAATCTCCGCGCCGTTCCAAAAGCGACTCACTGCGTTCAAGGATTTGTTGTTGCCCGCGCTGAAAGAGGAGGAATTCGCGGACTTGTACGCGCAGACGATGACCTACGGTTTATTTGCCGCGAAGTTATCCGCGCCGTCGAGCGCAGAGTTCACTTTGGCAAGCGCGTACCAGTACTTGTTTGGCAACAAGTTTTTGCGCCGCCTGTTCTCGGATGTGAGCGAGGAGTTGGACGAGATCGAGATCGTCCGCCCGTATTTGCTGGACATTGTCTCCCTGCTGAACCGCGCCCGCTTCGAAGAAATATTGGCGGACTTTGGCAAGCGCACACGGACGGAAGACCCCGTCGTCCACTTTTACGAGACGTTCCTGGCGGCGTACGACCCGAAGTTACGCGAGAGCCGCGGGGTGTATTACACGCCCGAACCCGTCGTGCAGTTTATCGTCAATTCGGTGGACGCCCTCCTAAAGTCCAGGTTTGGACGCGGATGGGGGTTGGCCGATCCCGCTGTGAAAGTTCTCGATCCCGCCACAGGGACGGGGACGTTCCTGTATTACGTCATCCAGAAGATTCACGAGGAAGTGCAGGGGCGCAAGCAGGGCGGGCAGTGGAAGGTGAAGAGCAAGGAATTGCTGAGGCGCGTCTTTGGCTTTGAGTTGCTGATCGCGCCGTACGTGGTCTCGCATTTGAAATTGGGACTGTTGCTGAAGACGCTCGACGCGCCATTGGAGGGACGGGATGAACGCCTGCAAATCTATTTGACGAACACGCTGGAGGAAGGCGTGACGCGCGCCGAACAGTTGCAGGGGCTGGGTTCGTACATTGCCGAGGAGGCCAGCGACGCGGCGCACGTGAAGAAGATGCAGGACATCATGGTGGTGCTGGGCAACCCGCCGTATTCCAATTTTGGGATGATGAACAAGGGCAAATGGATTTTGGATTTGCTCGATGATTACAAGCGCGGATTGAATGAGCGCAAAATCAATCTCGATGACGATTACATCAAGTTCCTGCGTTTTGGGCAATGGCGTATCAATCAAACAGGGCAAGGCATTCTCGCGTTCATCACAAACAACTCGTACATTAATGGGCTGACCCATCGGCAAATGCGAAAGTCGCTGATGGAAACCTTCACCGATATTTACATTCTCGATTTGCACGGGAGTTCCAAGAAAAAAGAAGTCACGCCTGATGGCTCGAAGGATGAAAATGTCTTTGACATTCAACAAGGCGTTTGTATCAGCCTGTTTGTAAAAGAACCAAACAAGAAAAGTCCTGCTCGCGTTCACCATGCGGAATTGTGGGGAGGCAGAGAAGCGAAATATCAGATTTTGTCTAGTTCAAGCATTGAGCAACTCAAATGGAAAGAAATTAAACCAACCGAAGAAACTTTCTTTTTTGTTCCTAAAGACTTTAGTTTAGAGACGGAATATAAGCCTTTATGGAGCATCAAGGATATTTTTACCGTTGAACAAAATGGTTTGAAAACTGACCGAGATTCTCTTTTCTTTGATTTTGAGAAAAGTGCTTTGGAAAAACGCATAAAGACATTTTATTCCCCAGCAGGAATTCAACATCCTTTCAAAGATGAATTCGGTATAGAAAATTCATCAAGCTATGATTTGCTAACAAGAAGAGAAAATACTTCATTCTCGTCAGATAATATTCGTAAGTGCCTTTATCGTCCATTTGATGTTCGCTCGCTATATTACAGTCCAGGTTTAACAAGCCGCCCTGCTTGGGATATTATGAAACATTTGATAGCGGGTGAAAATTTGGCGTTCATTGCATTGCGGCAAACAAGACGCGATGAAGAAGGAACTTTCTTTGTTGGTCAAGATTTGATAAACAAAGATGCTATTTCTCTCTTTGATATTGGAACTGTCTTCCCTCTCTACCTCTACACGACGCCCGAAGAAACGGCAGGGACGCTGTTCGCGCAAAGCGAAACGACGCGGCGTGCAAACCTTGCGCCCGCGTTTGTCAGCGCGATGGAAGAAAAACTCAAACTGAAATTCGACCCCTCCCCGTCCCTCCCCAAATCCGCCAACAGAACTTCTGTTGCGGAGAATACTTCAATGGCGGATTTGGGGAGGGTGTCCGAAGGACGGGTGGGGTTCTTCACCCCCGAGGACGTGTTTTACTACGCCTATGCGGTGTTCCATTCGCCGACGTACCGTCAACGCTACGCGGAGTTCCTGAAAATTGACTTCCCGCGCCTGCCGCTGACGAGCGACAAGAAATTATTCGCCAAATTGGTTGCGAAGGGCAGGGAGTTGGTGGAACTGCATTTGTTGAAGTCCGCAAAGGTGGAGGAACTTGTCACGTCATATCCAGTGGCGGGGGATAACAAGGTGGAGAAGGTGGTGTATGGGAGACCTGACATGTCTCACCAGGAGTCTGACGATCACAGCGCGCGCAAGGACAAGGGTCACGGAAAGCAAGACGCTCGCGGAGACATGTCAGGTCTGCGCGAACGCGTGTGGATCAATGACAGTCAATACTTCGGCGGCCTGCCCGAATCTGTGTGGGAGTTCAAGGTCGGCGGGTATCAGGTCTGCGAGAAGTGGTTGAAGGATCGCAAGGGGCGCACGCTATCACGCGAAGAGATTGACCATTATCAGCGCGTGGTGGTGGCATTGAAGGAAACGATCCGCTTGATGAAGGAAATTGATAAGACGATTGTCAAGTGGCCGATGGAGTGACCGGGTATAATGTCCTTGCGAGGTGTTCCATGACCCAATTAGAGCAAACCATCATGAACGAAATCGCCACCCTGCCCGAGTCGCGCCTGACCGATGTGCTGGCTTTCGTGCGTTTTCTCAAGGTCAGTATGCCCGATCGGGAAAAGGTCAAGCGCGATTTCAAAGAGGCATTGAAGGATGCGCGCGCCACCGCGCGAAAATACAACGTCACTCAGGCGGATATTGACGCCGAGATCCGCGTCGTGCGGGACGGCAAATGAAACGCGTCGTTCTCGATACCAATGTTCTTGTCTCCAGCGCGTTGGGCGGCGCGCTGGAATTGATTCTGGACAAATGGGGCGACGAAGCCTTTACAGTGGTCATGACCAGCGACATTTTGGATGAATATCTCGATGTCATTCACCGCCCCAAATTCCATTTGAAACAGGAGACGATAGACAGGATCACCCGCTACATTTATGAGTTTGGGGAGTTCTTTGTCTCCGCAGAGACAATTCAGGCGATACCAGACGACCCAAACGACGACAAATTTCTTGAAGCCGTGTTGGCTGGTCGCGCCGATGTCATTGTCAGCGGAGACCGTCATCTTCTGGAACTCAAGGAGTTTCGCGGCATCCCAATCATCACCGCGCGGGAATTTATGAATTGGCTGACGGGCGGCTGATGAAAGAAATTGACAAGACGATTGTCAAGTGGCCGATGGAGTAATCGCAAAAGGAGAGTGATTCAATGGAACCGATCAGCGTTGTTCTCACCGTGTTTCAGATTGTCAAGACAGGCCAGGAAATCTGGCTAAAATTGCAGGAAGACAAAGTCTTGCAGAAATATCTGACTCCCGAATCGCGCGTAGCTGTCCAGAAACGCAACCTGGACGACCTCCTGTTTTACGAAATCAGGCGATACCTTGCCAAGAAATATAACCTGAATCCATCGTGGATCGAGTTGGGGTCAACCTTTCAGGAATTGGGAATTACCGACGATGACATGATTGACATCACGAGTGAGTTTCCGCGCGATCTTGGCATAAAGGAAAATCCGTCCAAAGACTCCGCCCAACACCTGAAGAATCTGTTGAATTATACAGACTTTAGCCTTGTGGATGGCTCGACCAAATCTGTATTCGATTTCATTCACGCGCTCAAAAAACTTTATGGTCCACGACAAGGAAACTGATCGCGAAGCAATCCGCTGACCAGCCATCCCGTCAATCGTTGCCGATGATTTGCCCAATCAACGCCGATGATTTAGTCTCTATCCGAATATCGGATCGCGGACTTCCAGTCCGCCTGAGGCAAGCGGACTCACCCTTCCAGGGCGCTACGCAGAGTCCGCGCTCCGCGATTTTCGGGCAGACTCGAAGGAAATTCCACCGCCAAACATACAAAGACGGCCGTCTGCCGAAGGCGGCTGTCTTTGTTTTTCGACTAGCCAAAATAGCCCATTGCCTTAAGGGGGAGAAATTTGTATGATACACATGGAGACCAGCATGAAAAAGATTCCCCGCCTTTCTTCTTTTTTCCTCGCCATCCTCGTCGCCATGGTTCCCATGCAACGCGTTTCTGCCGCCAGCAACGCACTCGCGCTGAAACCAGTTTCCATTGCCACCCAAAGCGGAAACACGCAAGGCAAACTCAGCGCGCTCAACCTCCGCGACCAGGGCTGGGAAGATGACGCGCCCGCCAGGTATGTCCGCTTCACCACGCCTGCTGTCCGCTATGTTGGCTACCGCACCTACCAACTTCCAGCGGGGGTGACATCCGCTTCGGTCACCGCGTTGCGTATCGAAGCCAACTACTTCGGTCCCGCCAAAGAACAGCAAATCTGGAGTTGGTCGTTATATGATTGGAACGCAAAAGTCTGGGTCAAAATCGGGGACAATCTCGACGCGCCCGCCTGGGAATGGAGGGTGTTGATCTTCAGCCCGGCCAACCCGGCGCGCTTCGTCTCCACCAGCGGGAAAATCCGCCTGCGGCTGGTCTCCAGCAACGCCTCCAGCGATGCGCGGCTGGACTACGAGGCCGTCCACGTGCTCTACACGCCCGCCACACCCCCCGCCCCCGCCAGCGGCGACATCCCCAACCCGCCAGCGGGCAAACTCTATCATGGCGTCTACCCAGGCGGTGTGACGGGCGAAGAGGACGATCTGACCCTCGCGGATGTAACTGCCTACGAAAACGCGGCGGGCAAATCCGCGGCCTGGGTCTACTTTTCGCACAACTGGTACAACGGACGCGCCTTCCCGACCAGGACCGCGGCCTGGATCCGCAAACACGGAAGCATTCCCTACATCCGCCTCATGCTTCGCTCGGACCCCAACGGTGGGCGCGCCGACCCGGTCTACACCCTCGCCCGCATCCTCGAAGGCGACTTCGACAACGATTTACGCGCCTGGTGCGCGGGGGCGCGCAACTTCCACACGCGGCTGATCGCCGAATACGGAGTCGAGGTCAACGGTGAATGGTTCCCGTGGAACGGCAAGTGGAACGGCGGCGGGACGAAGACAGGCTACGGAAACCCGAACCAGGCCGACGGTCCAGAACGGTTTCGAGACGCGTACCGCCACATCATCCAGACCTGCCGCGACGAGGGCGCGGAGAACGTCACATGGGTCTTCCACGTCAACGACGGCGACTGGCCCGAGGTCAACTGGAATCGACTCGAAAATTATTATCCCGGTGACGCGTACATTGACTGGCTGGCGATCAGTTCCTACGGCGCGCAGACCCCGCTGGACGATTGGTGGCCGATCTTCCGCGTCAGCATGGACGATGTCTACCCACGCGTTGCGTCGCTTTCAGCCACCAGGCCCATCATCGTGGCCGAGTTCGGAGTGACGAACAACAATCCGCTGGGGAGTCAATCGCAGTGGGCGCAATCCGCGCTGACGAACCTGACATCCTTTCGCTGGCCGCGCGTGATCGCGTTTTCGTGGTGGAACGAGTGGTGGCAGAACGACGACAATCCCGCGCATGATACCAATATGCGCGTGCAGGATAATCCCCTGTTGGCGCAAGTGTTTCGGACACGGGTCGGGAATAATCCGATCGTGATTGGGACAATTCCCTAGCAACACCAGCTCGATAAACAAAGCGGCCTGGTTCAATTCGCAAACCAGGCCGCTTTGCGTGAAGGGTCCTGCTCTTTACGGCACGTAGTATTGGATGATCAACTGCGGACGGGAGGAGGCCGTTCCGTAATTGCCGCTGTAGAACAGCAGGTAGTCCGCCGTGCCGTCGCCGTCGTCGCCTTTCGTGAAGCGAAGGCGGAATTGGGTTGTGCCGGTGCGATTGACGTACGTGAAGCCCGAGCTCTTCATCGCGGCGCTGTACCAATTGCTTGCAATCGTGAACGCGTTGAAAGTGTTAGGTTTGCCCGCCGAGGCTTCGAAATCGGTCTTTGCCAGCCCCGCGGTTCCGAAGGACGGCTTTGTCATGTCCGCCAGCAAAGCCCCCAGGCTGGAGGTGTTCCCGCTCCCGCCGCTGGCCTTTCTGATCTTGAGCGTGACCGAGGTGATAACGGCGGTATCCGGCAAGGACGAGGTATTGAAATGCAGGATGATGCGATATTGCTTTTTCGACGCGTCGTCGCCAAGGTAGAAGGTGGTGGACGAGGAATTGATCGTGCCGCCTTTGCTGCTGGTGGCAGAAGATTCCAGCACCCAACCGTCATTGACGCCAACCGACTTGTACGCGAGGGTCTTGTTTACCGTGTAGGACTGGCCGGTGGTGAATGCGCCGTTCTGCGGGTTGAGCGCCGCGTCCTTGATGCTGTCGTTGTCCAGCACGTTCAACCGAAGCGTGCCGTTACCCGAACCGGTGTTGACCGTTACGGTGTACACCGCACCGGAGCCGCTGACGCCGGTGACGGACGCGCCGGTGATCCCGCTGACGGTCAGGGAGAAGTCGGTCGTGTCCACGCCGGTGACGGCTTCGGAGAATGTAACCGTGAATTGCACCGTCAAGCGATTGGTCGGGGTGGGATGGACGCGCACGCTGGATAAAACCGTGGGCGCGACCGTATCAATCGTCCAGGTGTAGGAAGCGGGCGTGGCGTCCACGTTACCGGCCGTGTCGGTGGCGCGCACGTCGAACGTGTGCGAGCCGTCGGTCAATGTGTAGGGACTGGCGCAAGCCCCAAAGCCGCCGCCGTCCATCTGGCACTCGAAGGTCGCAGTTTCGTTCGCGCTGTAAGTGAACGCCGAGGACGCGCTGTTGGAAGGATTGGAAGGATTCGTGTCGATTTGCGTTTCCGGCGCGGTGGTGTCAATCACAATCGCCTTGTTCGTTGCGAGCGAGGTTCCCGAAAGCGTCAGGTTCGCCGCGTTGTTGCTGGCGTCTTTGATCGTGCCGCCGTTCAACGCAAGCGATAACGCGTCCAGGTCGCTGGAGGCGTCGCCGGCCTGCACGGTGTAATCGGAGAAGGACAGGGTGTCCGTTCCCGAGCCGCCGCTGTAGTTCAAGACGGCGTCGTTCGCGCCCGTCTCGAGTGTCAATTGCGGCGTGCCGGTAACCGTCACCGCTTCGTCGAAAGTCACGGTAAAGCCGGTGATCACTTCTCCAGCCTTATACGCGCCATCGGGATAGGACGAGGTGACGTTGGTGATTGCCGGCGGAACGCTTTCCCCTTCGCCGACCGCGTAACTATAAACGTTCGAGGAAGTTGTGTAGGGGATGCCGGTGGCCTGGGTGCTGGTCGCCGTCTGGGTTCCAGTGGTTGTGGAATTCCAAGCGGCGGCGTTCGTATCGTAGCGTTTCACGATGAAGGAGGTCGGGGTCGCGCCGGCGTCCAGCTCGCTTGCATCGAAGTTGAAGGTCGCGTCGCAGGTCGAAAAGACGATGGTGGCGGGCGTCAACGTCCAGTAGCGGTTGACGTCCTTGTTTTGGTTGAAGCCGGTGACGGTGGCGATGTTCGGATGTTCGCCGGCGGCCGTCTTGGCGGTGATGGTTCCGCCCGTGTCCACGCTGGCGAGCGTGAGGTCAACCGGCGCGTACACCGTGGCGTCGCCGATCGCAAACGTGAAGGACTGGGGCGAGCCGGAGGTGGGGAAGGATTTCCTTAAATTTCCATTGATGTAACTTGCCGCGCTTCCTCCCGATGTCGAACCGTTGTCGCCGATGATGAAAGTCCTGACGGTTCCGGTGGTGATCTTGCCGCTGGTCAGGGTAAGCACGTTGTTCACTGTGGGATTATTGGTGGCGAGCGTCGCGCCGGCGGCATTGTTCATGACGAAGTTGTAGAAGGAACACGAGGAATTAATGGTCTGCGCGCTGCTGCCCTGCAAAGTGACCGTGCCTGCGCGCGGCGTGAAATTTGCCGTCGTGCAAGTCAGGTTACCTCCGATGTTCAATGCGTAGTTGGAAGCGGAGACATCGAACGCGGCGCTGCTGGTGATAGATACGTTGCCGCCAACGGTGAGTGCCGCCGCCAGTGTTGCTAAAGTGCCGGATCCAGTGACAGTCAGGTTTCCGTTGACGGTCGTCAATCCAGCCGGCAGGGTCTTGGTCGAGCCGCCGCTGAGTTCGAGGTGATGATAAGTAATCGCGACCACCGTCTGCGGCGAACCGCCGTTGTATTTGACCGTGTTGCCGGCGGCGGAGGCCGTCAGGGTTGTGACGCTGGCCGTTCCGCCGATGCTCAGCGCGCTCGATGCGCCCTGTGTAAACGCTCCCGCGCCGCCGAGGTCGGTGAGAACCGTCACCGTGCCATTGTTGGTCAGCGTAACCCCGCCGGCTACGGCCAAATTGTAAACGGAGATCGAACCGTCAATCGTCTGGGTGGCGGTTGTTTCGAAGGTGTACACGGCCGTCGGACCGGCATTGCCGGAAGTGATCGACCCGCCCAGGCCGCCGCGGAAGGTGAAGCTTTCGTCGCCGCTATTAACCCACGTGCCGGAAATACTCACCGATCCCACGAACAATTTTGCGCCGACGTTGTTGCTGAAAGTGAGGATGCCGGAACCAGAGACGGAAGTGGAACCGGTAACAGTGAGATCATACCCAGCCACAGTCAAGGATGTGCCGCTGCCGACGGTCAGGTTGCCGCCGATCGCGAGGTTGTCGGCCGTCGTCGCGCTGGCCGTTCCGCTGAAGACCAGGTTGCCATTGACGGTTGTCAGGCCGGTCAAGGTTTTGGCGCTGTTGCCGCTGAGGGTGAGGTGATGATAGACGATCGGCCTGACGGTCTGCACCCCGCCATTGTAATTGACCGTGTTCCCGTCGGCGGTGGCAACCAGGGTCAAGAGAGTAAAGTTGCCGTCCGCGATACCAATGTTAAGGATGCCGCTCGCGCCCTGGGTCAACGTTCCCGTCCCGCCGAGCGATGTGGTAACTGTGAGACCGGTGGAATTGTTGTTCGTGAGATCTACGCCCGCTCCAACGGCGAGGTTGGGAATGCTCATTGCGCCCGTTCCGCCGATTGTTTGGCTCGCCGTGGTCTGGAAGGTGTAGAGGCCGGTTCCAGCGGTGAAGGTCTTGCCGCTAAACGAGAGGCCGCCCTCGAAAGCGACGGGAGAATTTTCGGAGTTATCCCAGACGCCATACGTACCAATGGTGACGGAGCCGACGTACGTCTTTGCGCCGGTTGCGCTGCCGTAAACCAATTTGCCATTGACCGAGGAGGAGTTGCCGGTAATCGAGGTGGCCCCATCCACGTTGAAGGTGAACGCGCCAACCGTCAAGGCCGCGCCGTTGGAGATGGACAGATTCCCGTCAATATCAAGGTCGGCCGCGGTGGTCGCGCTCGCCGTTCCGCTGAGGGTCAGGTTGCCGGTGAGATTCGTCATTCCAACCGGCAGGGTCTTGACCCCGCTGCCGCTGAGGGTGAGGTTGTGATATTGGGTGTCCCGCACCGTCTGGTCGCCGCCGAGACTGTAATTGACCGTGTTGCCTGCCGCGCTGGCATCGAGGGTGGCAAGCGTAAAGTTTGCATCCGTCATTCCAATGTTAAGAACGCCGGTTGCGCCCTGGGTCAGCGTCCCCGTCCCGCTGAGCGTATTGGTCACTGTGAGGCCGCCGCTGTTGTTGTTGGTCAGGTTCCTTCCCGCTTCCACGTTGAGATTTGCGATGGTAATTCCGCTCGTTCCACCAACCGCCTGATCGTTGGTCTCGAAATAGTACGTGCCGGTGCCGGCGCTGAACGCGGCGCCTTTGTGCGTCAGGCCGCCGCGGAAGTGGATATCGGCATTCCCGGTGGCGTCGTTTTTCCAGGCGCCGCCCGGGTTGATCGTCACCAGCCCGGTGAAGGTCTTCGTGCCGGTCGGGCTGCTGTGAGTCAACGTGCCGGTAATGGACGTGGTTCCCGTCACGGTGAGATTGAACGCGCCGACCGTAAAATTCGAACCGGCGTTGACGGTCAGGTTCCCATTCACGGTGATGTCGCCCAGGGCGGTCTTGGCGCCGGAGTTTTGAAATCTCAGGTTGTTATACGTTACGCCGGCAACGCTTTGCGCCCCGCCGCCATAGATAAAGAGTCCCGTCCCCGGCGTGAACGTCCCTCCGGAACCGCTGACCGTGCCATCTAACCGGATCGTGCTGGAGCCGCCGTCAAGCGTCCCATTGGTTCTCGTCCACGCGCCGGAAAACACGTGGGACCTGGACGCGCCCAGATTCAGCGTTCCGCCCGCTCCATTGATCGTCAACCCGCCGCCTCTCACATTCCCCGTGAAGGTTGCCGTGCCTGCGGTCTTCGTCATAGACACCGTGCCGGTCGTTTCAAAACCGGCGATGTTCTGCGTGGAGGCGGTCCCGGCGATGACGATATTGGAAGAACCGCCATAAAACGTGCCGTTGTTCACAAAATCCCCCTCCAACGTAAGCGCGAAGCCGCCGGTATCCAATTCCGCGCCGCTGTTGACGGTGAGCGAGCCATTAACCGTCGTGGCGCCGCTCAAGGTGACGTTGTACCCCTCCGCGGTTGCGATGACCACGGAGTCATCCACTCCATCCGGCACGACTCCGCCAACCCAGGTGGAGGCATCTCCCCACGCGCCTCCGGTGTCGGTGCTGGTGATGGTCTCGCCGGCGGCTTTGGCCTGGGTGGCTGGCAAAAAACCCAGCGCCAACACAACGAGCAACACGGCGGTTGACAGATTAACGAACCGGGATTGTTTCATGTTAACCTAACCTTGTACGTAACCTGTATGACAGCCCGGCGACCCCATCCCTTGGGCAGGCATGAACATCGTTCCTGGTCGTTCCAGAAATGCGGAGATGTATGCTGGCTGCCATCTTAATGAAGAAAACAACTTCAACAACAGACGGTGATAATAATTATACATGAGGGAAAAGTCAATGGCGCTCCACAAATCTGTAATCCTGAATTGCAGTCAGAAGGGCCAATGAAATGATTCGCTGGAGATCAGGGAGATTATCCCCCAAATCCCTTCGGCTCCTCCGCGTACACCCCCCTCATCTCCGCGGGCAGCACGGCTGCCAGGGTGAACAACAGGCGGTCGGTGAGGGCGAGGGGCGTCTCGCCGGGACGCGGCCGGATGGGCGGAAGCAGGCGCACGGTCACGCGCGTGTGACGCGGGAAGCGTCGAAAGAATTTGTCGGAGCCGACGATCGCCATCGGGACGATGAGCGTGTCCGTCTCGATGGACATGCGCGCCACGCCTGTTTTGGCAACGCCCAGGCCGCGGCCTTTGGAACGCGTCCCCTCAGGGAACATGCCGAGAGTCTGGCGATGGGCGAGGACTTTGAGCGCGTGGTTGTAGGCCCAGGGATCCTTTTTGTCGCGCGTCACAGGGAAGGCGCCCAGGTTGCGAAACAACACATCGGTGACGGGATTCCTGAACAGTTCAACCTTGCCCATGTAAAAAATGGGGCGCGGCAGGGATAACTGCATCGGGAAGACATCGAAGTTGGTGACGTGGTTGGCGGCCACAATGACCGGGCCGTCCAGCGGAAAGTGTTCGAGACCTTCGACGCGCAAATCCATGAAGAAGAAAAAGACGGCGCGCAGAAGCGCCACGACTCCCTTTCGCAGAGGCGTGGCGTGGAAAAAGAAGCGCTTGCGGTCGCGCGGGTCGAATTCGGTTGCGGCGGGTGTGGTCGGTTCCATGTCGGGAATCGGATTATACTTGGCAAAATCACTGACATTAACCCCAGGAGTGCGAAATGGACACTATCATCGAAAGCATCTCCGCGCTGGAGATCTTGGATTCACGCGGCAACCCCACTGTGGAAGTGGAGGCGGTGTTGATGGACGGCGCGTGGGGGCGCGCGGCCGTCCCTTCGGGCGCTTCGACGGGAGAGCACGAGGCGCTGGAACTGCGCGACGGCGACAAGAAACGCTACCACGGCAAAGGCGTGACGAAGGCCGTCGCCAACGTGAACGGCGTGATCTCGGACGCGCTGTTCGGCATGGACGCCAGCGACCAGCGCGCCATTGACCTCGCCATGCTGGAATTGGACGGAACGCCGAACAAGGCCAACCTGGGCGCGAACGCCATTTTGGGCGTCAGCCTGGCCGTCGCCAAGGCCGCGGCCAATTCGCTGGGGCTTCCGCTCTATCGCTATCTCGGCGGCGCGCACGCCCACCTTCTCCCCGTCCCGATGATGAACATCCTCAACGGCGGCGCGCACACGGGCTGGCAAAGCACCGACATGCAGGAGTTCATGGTGATGCCCCTCGGCGCGGGGAGTTTCGCCGAGGGCCTGCGCTGGGGCGCGGAAATCTACCACGCGCTGAAATCCGTGTTGAAGAAAAAGGGCTATCCCACCCTGGTGGGCGACGAGGGCGGCTACGCCCCCGCGCTCAAGGCCAACGCAGAAGCGCTGGAGGTGATACTGGCCGCCATCCAAAAAGCGGGCTTCAAGGCCGGGCGCGGCAAGGATGTGGCCCTCGCGCTCGACCCGGCCGCATCTGAACTTTACGACGAGGAAACCAAAACCTACAACCTTCGCAAGGAAGGCAAAAAATTGACCGGCGAGCAGATGGTGGAATTCTGGGCCAAATGGGTGAAGGACTATCCCATCGTCTCCATCGAAGACGGCCACGCGCAGGATGACTGGGACTCGTGGAAACTGATGACGAAGAAATTGGGCGACACGATCCAGATCGTGGGCGACGACCTGCTGGTAACCAACCCGCAGCGCGTCCGCCGCGGCATTGCCGAAAACACTTGCAACGCCCTGCTGGTCAAACTCAACCAGATCGGCACGGTCACCGAGACCATCGAAGCCGCCGAACTTTGCCACCGCGCCGGCTGGCGGACGGTCATCTCGCATCGCTCCGGCGAGACCGAAGACGCCACCATCGCCGACCTGGCCGTGGCACTGAACACCGGCCAGATCAAAACGGGCGCGCCGGCCCGCTCGGACCGCGCCGCAAAGTACAACCAGTTGCTCCGCATCGAAGCGGAATTGGGCGAGACCGCCGAATACGCGGGGTGGGAGGTCTTGCGAACGTAATCTCTAAAATCCCGCTTCGAGAAGGCGGGGTTTCTCCGTCACGAAAACATGGCAGCGCAAGGTTGCCGGATGTTCGCTCTTTGCGCTGTAATATTTGTTCATTCAAAGTACTTGACAAAGCCAAATTTCGTGCTATGTTTCCAAACTGCCAGGGGACATATTACAATCATCATGCTCGTCCGAACCGGAGGAATGCGCTATGTCCAGTGTCACCTACAAGAACGTCGTGAAGAAATTCGGCCACGTTACAGCCGTTGACAATATCAGTTTCCACGTGGAAGACAAGGAATTTCTCGTTCTCGTCGGCCCATCGGGCTGCGGCAAAACAACCGCCCTGCGATTGATGGCCGGGCTGGAGGAGATCACCAGCGGCGAAATCCTGATCGGCGATCGCGTGGTCAACGACGTGGCGCCCAAAGACCGGGATATTGCCATGGTGTTCCAATCCTATGCGTTGTATCCTCACCTGTCTGTGTACGATAACATGGCGTTTGGCCTGAAATTGCGAAAAATTCCCAAAGACGAAATCAAGCGAAGAGTGAACGAAGCCGCGGAGGTGCTCGGAATCACCGAACTGCTCGACCGCAAGCCGCGCCAACTTTCAGGCGGGCAGCGCCAGCGCGTGGCGGTAGGACGCGCCATCGTGCGCGAGCCGAAGGTCTTCCTCTTCGACGAGCCGTTGTCGAATTTGGATGCCAAGCTCAGGATCCAGATGCGGGCCGAAATCAGCAAATTGCACAATCGCCTGCGGACCACGTTCATCTACGTCACGCATGATCAGGTGGAAGCCATGACCATGGCCACGCGCATCGCGGTCATCAACAAGGGAAGACTCCTGCAGATTGATACACCCCAGCAGTTATACGATAGGCCTGGCAATCTGTTCGTGGCAGGGTTCATCGGCTCACCGGCCATGAACTTCTTCCCCGCCCGCTTGCAACGGGGTGACGGCAGGCTGGTAGTGGAGTCGGACGACTTCGCCATCCCCCTGCCCGTCGAAAAGGCCGCCGTCTACGAAAAGTACGTCGGCCGGCAGATCGTTTTCGGCATCCGCCCGGAGAACATCCACGACGCGCATTTCACGCCGCCGAACATCCACACCGAAAAAATCCCCGCCAAGGTGGACGTGATCGAATTGATGGGCAACGAGATCTTCCTGTACCTGCTCAGTGGGAAAAACACATTTGTTGCCCGCGTGGACCCGCGCTCCAACTTGCGCGTGGGCGAGCAGGCTCAAGTGATGTTCGACATGGACAATTTCCACATCTTCAACGCGCAGACGGAAGAAGCGCTTCGATGAATCCCAAGGAGGTGATCCCTGTAACAACTGCCGCACGAAAACCGAATAACAAACCAATCAACCCTATCCTAGCAAGGAGAAGAACATGAAATCCAAATCAATGCTTTTAGTGAGCGCCCTGGTGGTTGCCACCATGCTCCTCACTGCCTGCGGCGGCGGCGCTGCCGGCCCCGTCACCATTGCCTTCTGGGAACAGGAAGGCGAGGAAGT
Source organism: Anaerolineales bacterium (assembly GCA_034411715.1). Classification (GTDB taxonomy): domain Bacteria; phylum Chloroflexota; class Anaerolineae; order Anaerolineales; family Villigracilaceae; genus Denitrolinea. The sequence goes on from DAOUMJ010000086.1 coordinate 17,280, forward strand.
GGATGTCTTCATTGACCAGTTGATCGCTGATTTCCAGGCGGCCAATCCCAACATCACAGTGGAGCGCACGCACTACGAAAACGAAGCCCTGCGCGATCAGTTCCAGACTGCTTCGCTGGCCAACGCCGCGCCCGATGTCGTCCGCGTCCCGAACGACTTCGCCGGCCCCTTCAGCAAATTGGAGATTGTCGCCCCGGTGGAGGAACTCTTCGACCAGAAATTCCTCGGTCAGTTCTTCGAAGGCGCGCTCGGCCCGGCGGTTGTGGGCGGCACGCTGTGGGGCGTCCCCGATAATTACGGCAACCACCTGATGCTGATCTACAACAAGGACCTGATTGCCGAACCCCCCGCCACCTTCGAGGAATTGATGACCAAGGCGCAGGAACTCACCTCCGGCGACGTTCAGGGCTTTGCCTACAACCTGAACGAACCCTTCTGGGGCGCCGGCTTCTATGGCGCCTTCGGCGGCTGGCCGCTGGATGAGAACGATAAACCCCAGTTCAACAACCAGGCCTTCATTGACTACCTGACCTTCGTCGCCAAACTGAAGACCGACGGCGTCGTGCCGGCCGAGTGCGATTACAACTGCGCCGACACCCTGATGAAGGAAGGCAAAGCCGCCATGATCATCAACGGCGACTGGTCACTGGGCGATTACACCAAGGCCCTTGGCGACAAGATGGGCGTCGGCCCGGTCCCGCCCATCAACGGCAAGCCCTACACCGAAATGACCGCCGGCAAATACTTCATGGTCTCCAACGCGGTGCTGGACGACCCCGCCAAGAAGGCCGCCGTGCAGAAATTCATTACCTTCATGACCTCCGCCGAGGTTCAGAAGAAGTGGCTGGACGAGTTCAAGCGCCTGCCCTCCAATATCGAAGTCGCCAAGGATCCGTCCATCACCAGCGACCCGATCCTGACCGGTTCCATGGCCGCCCTCTCGGTCGGGCGCGGCATGCCCGCCGCGGCTGAGATGCGCTGTGCCTGGGATGCCTGGCGTCCGAATCTGGAAGGCGTGATGGCTGGCACCCTCGCCCCGGCTGCCGCCGCCGCTGCCGCGCAGCAGTCTGCGGACGAGTGTGTCCTGACGCTCGAGTAGCCTTTCCCAATACCGAAAGAGGGGGAGCCTTGGCTCCCCCTCTCTATTATTGATTGGTGAGGCCAATATGGAAAACAAATCCTCCCTCCGCCGTTTCCTGCCCTACTTGTACTGGGTTCTTGGTCTGTTTGCCGTATATTTCCTGCTCAACGCCTTGATCTCCCCCTTTGCATCGGGAATCACGCTCAACCTCGGAATTATCATCAGGCGGCTGGGGGAGATCGGCGGCTTCCTGTTCGCCATCCTGGCGGGTCTCGCGCTGATCGAGGTCTACTTCTACCAGATCTTCTTCCGCCAGCCGGCCAGCCCCAAAGCCAGAACAACCATCCGCAGCCTGCAAACCCTGCTCGGGACAATGACCGTCCTGGCGATATTTTCCTTCTTCGAAAAGACCGACCTGTTCCGCCTCGGGAATAACCCTGCCGCAAGCATTGTTCACCTGCCGGTGACCGCCTTCGGCGGCGTGCAGGCGGCGCTGATGGGCGCCGGGCTTGCCAAAGGCGGCGCGGGCCTGATCAGCGGAATTGTTTTTACGCTCCTGATCGCGGGTATCTTCTACACCATTCAGAAGATGAGCGTGCCGCGTGTCAGTAAACTCGGATTGCCTTACCTGCTGGTCCTTCCAGCCTTCATCGGTGTACTTTTCCTCATTATTTATCCCTTCCTGTTCGAGATCAAACTGGCGTTCTCCAACGCCTCGCTCGGCACCCAGGCCACCAAGAACGCCCAATATGGCTTGATCTATGGCTGGCAGAACCTCGTCACCCTGTTCACGGGCACGGTTGCCAAGGACGCCAAATTCTTCGATGTTTTCCTGCGCACCATCCTGTGGACCGTCATCAACGTCACCTTTCATGTCAGCGGCGGCATGGCGCTGGCTCTGCTCCTGCACCGCCCGATGAAACTCCAGGGCTTCTATCGCACCCTGCTTGTCTTCCCGTGGGCGATCCCTACCACCATCGCGGCCATGGCCCTGCGCAACGAATTCGACAGCCGCTACGGGCTCTTCAACATCCTGCTCAGCGACCTGAACTCCTGGCTGGTCAACCTCAGCCACGGGACGGTCAACATCCCCCTGTTGGGTGACGCCTTCAACTGGCTGGCGCTCCACATCGGCCCCGTCAGTTGGAAGCAGGACCCGTTCTGGGCTTTCGTTTCCATCCTCATATCCAACATCTGGCTCGGCATCCCGTTCATGTCCGTCATCATCCTGGGGGGCTTGCAAAGCATCTCGCAGGAATATTACGAAGCCGCCGAAATTGACGGGGCCAACAAATTCCAGATGTTCCGCAATATCACCCTGCCTCTTCTGCGCCCCGTGCTAACCCCCGCCATCATCCTCGGCGTGGTGTGGACCTTCAACAAATTCGACGTGATCTACCTCATCACCCAGGGCGGTCCGCAGGAAAAGACCGACATCCTGGTCTCGTCCATGTACAAGGCCGCCTTCCAGTTTTACCGTTATGGGTTTACCGCCATGTTCGCGCTGGTCATCTTCGTCATCCTGCTCATCTTCACCCTGATTTACCTGCGCGCCTCTGGCGGACTGAAATCCGCCACCGAGTAACGAGGAGCCGCCATGAATACCGAACTCACTCCCAAACCCGCCTCTCCCCTCCGCAAAGCCTGGCGCTGGTTCTTCGTCCGTGGCCGCGGCGACAGCCCCTTCAAGACCATTCTGATCCACGTCGCGCTGATCGTTGCTTCCCTCATCGCCGTCTACCCCGTCCTGCGCGTGGTGACCATCTCCCTGCGTCCCAACGACACCCTGCTCACCACCAGCCTGCGCATCATCCCCGAGAATGCCACCCTCAATAACTACAAGGAAGTGCTCTTCGGCGCGCCCGAGAAGAACCGCCGCTCCGATTTCTTCCTGTGGATCTGGAACTCGTTCTCCATCGTGTCGGTCACCTCCATCATCAGCATGCTTCTGGCGGCGATCAGCGCCTACGCCTTTTCGCGCTTCAAATTTCCAGGGCGCGCTGCGGGGCTGGTCTTCCTGCTCACCACGCAGATGATCCCCGCCGGTATGCTGCTCCTGCCGCTCTTCATCATGCTGGCGCAACTCAAAATGATCAACACCGCCCTCGGCCTGATCATCGCCTACTCGGTCAGCACCGTGCCGCTCACCATCTGGACCCTCAAAGGCTACTACGACACCATCCCCGTAGACCTCGAAGAAGCCGCCCTGATTGACGGCGCCAACCGCTTCACCGTCTTCACCCGCATCATCCTGCCGCTCTCCACACCGGCACTCGCCATCGCCTTTCTCTTCAGTTTCATGGGCGGCTGGAGCGAATACCTCGTGGCGCGCGTCGTCCTCCAAAAGAACGAAATCTACACCTGGCCCCTCGGCATTTTCACCTAC
>DAOUMJ010000087.1:0-5260 GCA_034411715.1 Anaerolineales bacterium
ACAAACTCAATCACAGGCCTCGAAAGAGCCTTGCTTTCCTGACCCCTTTTGAGGTATTCTTCGAGCTGCCTGTTGCACTTACGAGTTGAATCCGCCCATGGAAACAAGACTTCCGAAGTCTCAAAGACTTCGGAAGTCTTGTTTTTCCCACCCGGACATTCGCTCACCGGGAGTTACTGGAACGGGTGGGATCGTTTTATATTTGCCCTTTTGGGGCAGGCTACAGGCCAGCCAGTTTTGCCTCGACCGCTGACCAGCGAGAGTCAGCCAGCGCTACCGGCCAAAAACATCGAATTACAAATCTGTGAGGGGCAACCACCACACGAAAACCCAGGTTGTTCCATTCGTTATCGGGGTGATTGTTGTTCCGCCTGGCCACGCGGGCGTTGTTCTGATTGTTGTTCCACGAGCCGCCGCGCCACGCCAGCCCTTTTAGCCTGAGCCTATTAAAAGCCCTTCGAACCCGGGCATTTAACCTTGTTTGATCCACGCGCCCAACAGGCGGCCAACTTCCGAAACCAGGCGGGAAACGTGTTCGTACTGGGAGACCGTCAATAAATCCAAGTCGCGCGTCATGCGGATCCAGCCGCGCAACTGTTCCAACTGAATATCGGCCTGGTGCAATTTCGCTTTTCGTTCCTCCAGCCTGCTTTTGCCTGCGGCAGTGAGCGAGTCTTGAAAATCCAGCGCGAGCCTTTGGACGCGTTCCCCCAGCCCGAAACGATGAACGCGCGGAAATTTCTGCACCTGCGGGATCAGCCAAAGCAACAAGTCGTGCGTACGGACGAACAATGGCGATTCGTTCACAGGCGCACCTCATGCAATATCGAGCGCCGCAGACCCCACGTGTCGCCTGCGGAAACGTGATTTACCCAACCCTGAACGCTGGAATTCAATTTGGGAAAGCGTTCCCAATCGGCCTGCGCCTGATGCGCCATGTATTTCAACCGGCGGCGATAGGCAATGGCGCGACGGGTTTTGAGCAGGCGGCGATTCGGATACAGGCGGAACCCGAGAAATGGGATGCCCTGCCGCGTCGGATTGATCTGCGCGCTTTCCTCGTGCAATGTCAGGCGCAGTCCCGCCATTTTTTCGATCACCTGCCTTCTCCATTCCTGCAGGGTTGCTTTGTCATTGGCAAACAGAAGAAAATCATCCACGTAACGAATATAAGCCGCGCATTTCAATTCGCGTTTGACGAAATGGTCGAATTCGTTCAAATAGACATTCGCCCAAAACTGGCTGGTGAGATTGCCAATGGGCAGGCCGCGCGGACGGTTCATGGCGAAAAGATCGTCACCGGGGAAATATGCCATTTCGTATTCTTCGGATAATATGCCCACGCCGCTTTTCAGGATTTCATCGCACAGCCAGAGAATATCCTGATCCGCGATCAGGCGGGCGAGTTCGGCGCGCAGGAGGGCATGGTCAATGGATGGAAAGAACTGGCGCACATCGCATTGCAAGACGTAAGGGTGGTTGAACGTGAAATTCTGCGCCCGATCCAGGGCGCGGTGCGTTCCTTTGCCGACGCGGTTGGCGTAACTATCGTGAATGAATCTCTGTTCCCAAACAGGTTCGATGACCTGGCAGAGCGCATGATGCACAACGCGGTCGCGGAAGGGCGCGGCGGAGATCAGCCGTTTCTTGGGTTCGTGGATGTGGAAACTGTGATATTTTCCCGGCGTGTAGGTCTTGTTTTTCAATTCCTCCTGCAAAGCCAGGATTTCGTCCTCGCGCTTGCGCATAAACAAGGCCACAGGCGCTTTGGCGCTCTTGCCTTTCTTTGCGGCAAGATAGGCAGAATAAAGATTTTCAAAACTACAAACTTGCGGATATAAATGTTTATATGTTTTCATCGTTTCTCCATCACGGGTTGAAAATTCTCCAAAATTTTCCCGCCTTACGGCGGGAAGCCTACGAACACAGAACACAGGAAACAGAAAACAGGAAACAAGAACTCAACTGGGAGGGGCAACCACCACACGAAAACCCAGGAGGTCCCATTCGCGAGCGGGGAGAAAGCCGTTCCGCCCGGCCACGCGGGCGAGGTTCTGAGCGTCGTTCCACGAGCCGCCGCGCCACGCCAGCCCGTCACGGTCTTTGTCATAGTAATTTGCCTGCCACTCCCAAACATTGCCAGCCATGTCCCAGATTTCGGTTTTCGGCGTTCGTCCGAGTGGATACATGCCTGCGGGCGTGGTGCGGTTGATGTCGCTTTCGCTAGTGTTGGCGCGGCGCAAAATTTCGTTTTCGTCTTTGGTTGTCTTTCCTTTCTCATCCCAGGGATAACGGCCTTCCTCCTCGCCGCCTGCGGCGAGAACCCATTCGTTTTCGGTGGGCAGGCGGAAAACTTTTCCTTGAATTAAATTTTTCTGGGCGGCGTATTCGGAAATGTCCATCCAATGCTCGGTCAGCCATTTGCAAAAGGCGTTGGCTTCATACCAGGTGATGCCAACCACTGGAACTGTGCGGCGGGCAATGCCGAAGCGCGGGTCGGTCCAGTAGCGGGGGAAAATCTTTTTGCGCTCGTCCCAGTTTTGTTTGAGCCATTCGTACCCCGCGTTTCCCCAATCGCCGAGCAGGGTGATCTCGCCTTTTTTCTCGTCTTTTTTGTTCGGCTCGGAGTATTTGGGGAATTTGACCCAGTATTTTTCTGCGTGGAAGTCGTCTGCTTCGAGGAAGCGCGCGTATTGGAGGTTGACGACGGGATGTTTGGCGAGGTGGAACAAATTGCCAATTTGCTCTACAGGGGCGAAGTCGTAGAGGTCAGGGGGTTGCCAGATTTCATCCAAAGCGTCGGCGAGATCGGCGCGTGTCGTTGGTTGGAGTTCGAAATCCGTCGCGGCAGTGTATAGAACCCGCTCAAGATCTTCCCTTTCCGGCCCCTCGAATTTCTTTGCCATATCTCGAGCCAAATGCGCGGCCATAACCAGTCTTCTTTGCCAGCCAGCAGAGCCGCGCCCAGTTTCACTGGCGGCGTTGATAAGGCGGCCAATCATCTCGACGCGTTGGTAATCGTGCGTCTCGCCACTCGCGCCTGCAAACAAAATGACCTGCTCCCACCACGGATCTTCGATGTGTTCCAAAACGGCCTCCACCAGGCCCTGGCGATTGATGAGCTCGGTCGCGGCCAGGAATTCGGCAAAGTTTTGGTGGATGAAAGCCACCTTTGCGGGTTGATTTTCGGTTGCAGCGGTTATTTCGGCCAGCAAGCCGCTGCGCTCATGCGAACTGCGTAAAAAGCCTTCAGCATATTGTTCTGCAAGTTCGGCGTCTTTCACGCTCTCCTTTTGCATAAAATATTCAGCCAGCGCGTTTTTGGCGGTTTCCGAATCAATTTCATACTGTTTTGCGACGGTGTGCATGTGATGAGCCAGGTGGCGCAATCGGCGCTTTTTGTAATCCACCGACTCGGCCACATTCTTGTAAACCTTCTGCGTGCCGTCTTCCAGCCCCAGTTCCTTTGCCCCGCTCACCTCTCCTTTGGAAGCGTGCCAGTGTCCCAACAATAACGCCACGATTTCATCCAGTACGTCCACACGGCGTTCGGGCAGGTCGGCCTTGTTGTATTTATAGACCTGGACCAATGCCGCGCAAAATAGAGGAATAGAAGCAATCTCTGTCAGGTCGCTGGAAGCCATGATCTTTTGCGGCAAACGCTGGATGGCCGCCCTGCGATCCTGCTCGTTCTCCCATTCCATGACGTTCAGCAGGTTTTCGATCAACTGGCGGATTCCCCCGGCATCCAATGGCGCAACTTCGGCCACCGCCAGGTGCGCCTCCCGCAAGGCGGTTTCTTCATCCATGCCATACCCGCCGGGGCGCGAACTCATCCCAAAACAGTTTCCCTCGCTGAACCTTTTGATGAACGCATTTACATGCTGCGCAACCACATCCCGCTTCCGCGCCACTTCATCGAGGCCGTCCAGTAATACCAGACACTTTCCCTCGTCCAGGCGGCGGGTAAAAAAGTCGGGTGTAAGTTCCGTTTCCTTGATCTTCTGATAGAGGCTCCTGAGATACTCCAGCAGGGCGCCGGGGCCCGGCTCAAAAAATCCTTTGCCCGCCTCGGTATCGAGAAATTCGCCAAAGTTTCGCAAACGGATGAAGATCGGGAATAGCGGTTTGCCTTTCCAATCAAGGTCTTCCTCGGCGCGCCCCTCGGCAAAAGCCAGCGCTGTGCGGCGCAACAGGGTCGTTTTTCCGCAGCCGGGTTTACCGATCAGAATAAAAGCGTGATAGCGCGTCATTAATTCTGTGAAACTGACTGGTCGCGTTTGTTCCTCGTCGGTATGCTCGGCATTTTCTGATTTGCGCTGAATTCTTTCCATTCGCTTGCGGGCTTTTTCTTCCGCGCGTCTATCCTGTAAAAACAGCGGGACGAAAATCTGCTTGAGGCGGTAGCCCTGCTCGTCACCCGTCCGTTGGCGAATCATCGGGAGCATCAATCCGCTCCACTCCTTGCGCGCCAATTCGTAATATTTTTCGAGCGCCACCTCGTCCCGATCGGTCACATGACGTTCCGCACGAACAAGTTTCAAATAACTGGTGAATTGTTTGGCCTCCTCAATCAATTGATCTACTTTTTGTGTCAACCCTTCGAGCAATCCACGCCGATCCAAATCGTTTGCATAGGCAATCAATTTATCAAAACCATCCGCTTTTGCAAGGTGCTTCCGTAGAATATACAGGAAGCCAGCGAACATTTCACGATCCTGCTCGGTGATTTCCAGCGCATCTGCCAGTTTCGAGGGTATCAATTTCGGTTCTGGTTTCACCATTTCAACGGCTGTTGCCGTCAATAATTCATGCACCTCGGCGGTCTGCTCGGTGATTTTCCATCGAGCGAGATGTTCCATGGCTTGGGGAAGGCTGGTACGCGCCTCATCCAACGCGGCCCCGACGATTTTACGCAACGCCTCCTGCGCCACGGCAGCGTTGTAATCCTTCTGAAGCCATGACTTGAACAGACTGGCGGCCGGTTCCAGCGCGGCATCCGTCGCTTTGTCCAGCAATTTCTTGCCCACTATTCCAAGAGAAGTAGCCAATGCAAGTGCGAATGCGGTGATAATCGGTTCCATAAGCCAATCCTTCCATTGTGCTTGATTCCGACTTCATCCAGTTTAGCACAAAATCAAAACTTTTCCTTGATGGGACAAGTGTGCACGCAAAGGGTGTCAGCGCGGATTGCAAAATCTCCAGATTTTGCTCGAAAGTCGGGAGACTTTCGACTCCGTGCCTGACATGGTTTGCGTGC
>DAOUMJ010000088.1:0-15070 GCA_034411715.1 Anaerolineales bacterium
GCATGGGTTCTCCTTTGGTCGGTGTGGTTTTGCCACCTTTACCTTACCATAGGATCCTTATGCTACCCCATCCAATTTCTAAAATGGCCAAAGTCCAGTAAAGGTATGATAGGGATGGAAAACTTATCGTCCTCTCGTTCCAATTCGAAGCGGCAATGGCTCAATTCTGCACTGGTTGGCAAAGGGTATTTTATCGATGCAAACAAATAACCGGAGGTAGGAGCCTGAGATGAATGTTCTTCATGTCCGATCGCATTGTAGCGGTATCCTTTGCAGACCATCGCAGACATACTGACAATCCAGTTGATCCAAGTCTCCGGTTTTCCTGTTCCTGTCCAGTGCCATTCGATATCAAGCATAAGGTTTTGATTTTTTGTGTAAGCATCTGTCAACCGGAATTTAAGATCTCCGCGAGTAACATCGACAATGCTTTTACTCAAATCGACGGAAGCAAGGTCTTTCACAATGGCAGGTATATCAATGCCTGGAATCGGCGCTGGGGTCGGCGTTAGCGTTCGCGTGTGGGTAGGCTTGGGAGTGACGGTTGGCGTCAACGTGGGAGCAGATGTCGGAGTGGATGTGGGCGTCGGCGTAGACGCCAGACTCGAGAAGGCATTGCACGCCATTGTTGTTGCCCATAGCAGCAGTGCGAGAAACAAAACGCAAAGCGCAAGCGGAGATTTTCTTCGAACCATTATGGCCTCCTTTCGCGACCACCAGTCGCTAAAGCGTTTGAGCCAATTGTATGGATGAGTTTGGTATAAACAAAATAAAGCAGAAATATGCCGCAGGCAAGTGACGAAAATCGCATTTCCCCTTCGCGACTCCGCGCGGCAACCGGCGCAGAGCGCAAGTATCTATGAAACCTCTGCCTGTTTCACGCCTGCCCGTTCAAGGATAAATCCCCCGATTTTTTCGATAGCCTGCCGCGCTTCGGGAAGGAAACTGGCCGCAAACTGCCAGACGTGCGGCATGCCTTCCCAGACCTCGAGGGTGACATCCACGCTGGAGAGACGGGCGTTTTCCGCCAGGCGGAGGGAATCGGACAGCAGCACCTCCTCCGAACCAACCTGGATGAGCAGGGGAGGCAGCCCCTCGAGATTCGCGTAGACGGGGGAGGCGAGCGGCGTCTGCGGGCTGGCATCCTTCAAGTACAGGCGGGCGGCTTCCTTCAACTTCGCCCCATGGATCAGGTAATCCGACTTCGCGTTTTCCTGCCAGGATTCGCCGCTGGCCGAGAGATCGGTCCAGGGCGAAAGGACAACCGCCGCGGCCGGCATCGGGATGCGGCGTTCGCGCAGCGCCACCAGCAGGGCGATGGTCAAGCCGCCGCCTGCTGAGTCCCCGGTGATGGTTACCTGCCCGGGGCGGATAGCCAGGTCCAACAGCCACTTGTAGGCTGAGAAGGCGTCCACGAGCGCGGCGGGGTAGGGATGTTCGGGCGCGAGGCGGTAGTCAATGGTCAGGGCGCGGGCGCGAGCGGCATAAGCGATATTTCCCGCCAAAGCGCGATGGGAACGGGTGGAGCCTGCATTGTACGCGCCGCCATGCAGATACAGGATGACGCGCTCGCTTTCTGCGCCAGCGGGAATGATCCACTCCCCGGGAACACCGTTGGCCATCACGCCGACGTGGTCAATGTGGATGATCGGCCGCAGGACCTCGCCAGCCATCTCCAGGTTGGCGCGTCCGCTTTCGACATCCTGTGTGTCCAGTTTGGGGGACAGGAATCGCCTCGCAGAAAGCAGTGATTTGAGGGTGCGTGCCTGCCAACTGGGCATTTTTTCTCCTTTTAAACAGGATACCATGCTCAGGTATGAGGCGCGTAAGAATTAACTGATGAGCGGGAAGTTAACATAAAAGCGGACGAAGTTTCCTCCGTCCGCCTTGCTGCGAGTCGCATCTTACCTGTTCGCCGCTTTTTCCTGATTAACCATTTCTTCAACTTCCGAAATCAGCGCGGGGACATTTGGCCGGTCGAATTTCATATTCGATGCGGGGATGCGAGCGTGTAGACGTATTCTTCGTAATCATGAATGGATTGGAATGGATTCACGCTGCGATGTTCTTTCGATCACATCCACGATGGATGAAGATTTTTCCCGCAAAGCCTGGATGGTTCGACGATACTGTTCCTGTCGTCGGAGCAGGATTTTATATGCCCCAGCCCAATCCGCCCAATCTAACACCCAGGTGTCGTCTTCCGGTTCTTCGCCATTAACATAAGACTCGTAGAAGGTTTCTGAGAGGACGCCATACTTCCTTTCAAAAACCTCGATATCTTCGGTCAGCGCGTGAATATCGGCGATAATATCCTGCAAACTCATGCTGGATTCTGAATTGGTCATCTCAGCCTCCGTCGTTATTTTACCAGTCATTCTTCCTTGCCGACAAGGAGAAGTATTTTTTCTCCGTAGGATGTGGTTACAAAAACGGACGAAGTTTCCTCCGTCCGCCAATTACCAATTACCAATTACCAATTACCGACGATCGCGCCCCCCGCGCCCGCGATCCCCGCCGCGTCGGTCACGGTCGCCGCCGCGTCGGTCACGGTCGCCGCCGCGCCCCCCACCCGGGCGCGGGCCGCGCCCGCCGCCGTTGCGCGGGTCGCGTTCGCGCGCTTCCTCGGCGGTCCAGCCCTCCAGCACGGCCTGACGCGAAAGGCGGATCTTGCCCATCGGGTCAATGTCCGTCACCATCACGGTGATCTCGTCGCCGAGCGCCACCACGTCTTCCACGCGGTTGACGCGCTCGCTGTCGAGTTGCGAGACGTGAACGAGCCCGTCCATGCCGGGCAGGATTTCCACGAACGCGCCGAAGTCCGCGATGCGCACAACCTTGCCAGTGTAGATGTTGCCGATCACCGCCTCCTCGCCCAGCGATTTGACGCGCTCTTCGGCTGCCTTCGCACCCACGCCTTCGGTGGAGGCGATGTAGACTGTGCCGTCTTCCTGCACGTCAATTCTCGTGCCGGTCTCCTCCTGCAAGGCGCGGATGATCTTGCCGCCCGGGCCGATCAGCGCGCCGATCTTTTCCACAGGAATTTTCACGGTGATGATGCGCGGCGCGTGCGGTTTCAATTCGGGACGCGGCTGGGCAATCGCTTCAAGCATCCTGTCCATGATGGCGAGACGCGCGGCGCGCGCCTGTTCCAGCGCCTCTTTCATCATCTGTGCGCTTAGTCCGGAAATCTTGATGTCCATTTGCAGGGCGGTGATGCCTTTTGCGGTTCCCGCCACTTTGAAGTCCATGTCGCCGAGATGATCCTCGGTTCCCTGGATGTCGGTCAGGATTTTGTAACGGCCTGTCTCATCCGTTATCAGTCCCATCGCCACGCCTGCCACAGGAGCCTTGATCGGGACGCCCGCGTCCATCAACGCCAGGGTCGAGCCGCAGACCGACGCCATCGAAGTCGAGCCGTTGGATGCGAGGACTTCCGAGACGACGCGCAGGGTATACGGGAACGTCTCCTCTGCGGGGATGACCGGCTCGAGCGCGCGTTCGGCCAGCGCGCCATGCCCGACCTCGCGGCGGCTCTGCCCACGAAGAGGCTTCACCTCGCCCGTGCTGAACGGCGGGAAGTTATAGTGGTGCATGTAGCGTTTGGTGTCGGTGGGGCCGAGGTTGTCCAGTTCCTGCGCTTCGCCCAAAGTGCCAAGCGTGGCGAGCGAGAGAACCTGTGTCTCGCCGCGCGTGAACAAACCCGAGCCGTGCGCGCGTGGGGAAAGTCCCACCTCGCACCAGATCGGGCGGATGTCCGTCGGGCCGCGGCCATCGGGACGTTTGCCCAATCCCAAAATCCGCTCGCGGACGATCTTATGCTCTGCTTCGCCGAACGCGGCTTCCACATCTTTTTTCGCGGGGCTGTTGGAATCGCCCTCCACGCACATTTCGGTGACGACTTGTTGGAGCAGTTCGTCCATCCCGCCGTAGAATTCGGTCTTGCTGAGAGGCTTGTCGAGCAGTTCGTTCATCGGCGCGTTCACGCGCTCGAAGACCTTCTGATTCAGTTCATCCGACGCGAGGGCAAGGGTGGCTTCGCGTTTGGGCTTGCCGATCTCATCCGCCATCTTGAGTTGAATATCCACCAGCGGTTGAATGGCCTGGTGACCGAAATCGAGAGCGGCGGCCATCACGTCTTCGGGAACTTCGTTCGCGCCGCATTCGACCATGAGGATGGCGTCTTTGGTGCCAGCCAGCCGAAGGTCCAGATCGGAGGCGTTCATTTCCTTGAAGGTCGGATTGGCGATGAACTGTCCGTCCACGCGTCCCACGCGCACCGCGCCGACGGGTCCGCCCCAGGGAATGTCCGAGATCGTGATCGCGGCAGAGGCGGCGTTGATCGCCAGCACGTCCAGCGGGTTTTCGCCGTCCGAGGAAAGCGAAAACATGATCACCTGCACTTCGTTCCTCATGCCATGTTGGAAGAGCGGGCGCAGGGGACGGTCGGTGAGGCGGGCGGTGAGAATCGCCTCGGCGCCGGGGCGTCCCTCCCGTCGAAAGAAGGAGCCGGGAATCTTCCCGCCGGCGTAGAGTCGCTCTTCGTAATCCACCGAGAGCGGGAAGAAGTCAATGCCTTCGCGCACGCCGCCCATGGTGGCGGCCGCGAAGACGTGGGTGTCGTTGAGCGCGATGGTCACCGCGCCCCCGGCCTGCGCGGCCAGTTTGCCCGTCTCGAAGGTGACAGCGCGCGACCCGACGGTCGCTGTGAATCGTTTGGATTCGGGTTTCATTTTGTCTCCTGTAGGGCGAAATTAATTTCGCCGCACTATTTTTCCGCCAGTTGTCAGGGACTGAAGAGCGGCGGCAAAATCCCTTTCAGGGGAAGAGTCTTGCCATCACTATTCAATTCCTGACGGGCGGTTTAAAAAGACCCCAAAGGCCAACGAGACCTTTAGGGTCTTACGGTCTTACTTGCGGCGGAGGTTCAGGCGTTCGGTGACGTCCAGGTAACGCTGATAGTCCGTCTTGCGCAGGTAGGCCAGCATCCTGCGGCGTTGTCCCACCAGTTTGAGCAGGCCGCGGCGGCACGATTCATCGTGTTTGTTGGCGCGCAGGTGCTCGGTCAGTTGGGTGATGCGGTTCGTCAGCAACGCGATCTGCACTTCGGGCGAGCCGGTGTCGGTCGCGTGGCGGTGGAAATCCGCGATGGCCTTGGTCTTTACTTCCTTGTCGAGCGGCATGACGTGTGCTTCCTTTCTGTAGATTATGCAGGTCTCCGTGCCCACAGCGCGATCCCCTCGAGGGGACATACCGTATGACAGGACCAGTCACGGGCGGGGATTATACCAGAAAGAGGCTTGGTTTTCGAAAAACCACTTGTCTAGAGAGTGTCTGAAAAGTCATGTTTGGGCTAATCTGCGAACCATCAATCGGATCATGGCGATGTAGATAAAGGCTTCGCTCGTCTCTGGCAATCGCTCATAATCTCTCGCCAGGCGACGTTGTCGCACCAACCAGGCGAAGGTGCGCTCCACAAGCCACCGCTTGGGCAGAATTTGAAAACCGACTTGACCGTCTGGTTTTTCGACAATTTCCAACTTCCAACCAAGCACTTCTTCCGCCCATGCAATGTTCCTATCTCCAAATCAGCCAATTCACCGTCGCCACAACCAGCCCCAGCAGAATCCCGCCCACCACTTCCAGCGGCGTGTGGCCGAGAACCTCGCGCAAATCCTTTTCGCTCCACAAATGGCCGTGCATCAACTCGTCGAACAACACATTGATACGCTCGGCGTGCATGCCCGCCTGACGCCTCACACCTGCCGCATCGTAGACCACGATCATCGTGATCGCCACCGCCAGCGCGAAGAGCGGCGAATCGAATCCGATGAACAGTCCGATGCTGTGCGTCGCGCCCACCAGCAGCGCGGAATGCGAACTCGGCATCCCTCCCGCGCTCAACAGCGTATGCCACTTCCACTCGCGCGAGCGCAAATATTCCATCGGCGGTTTGAGTCCCTGCGCCAGCAGCCAGGCCGCCAGCGTGCCGATCAATACCTTGTTTTCCAAAAGTCCCGCCAGGTTCATTGCTCCTCCGCGAAGGGAGTCAACTCGTCGCCCGAGAGTTGGCGCACTTTCAACTCCGCGGCCTCCAGCAACTCGGCGCAGCGCTTCATCAACGCCTGCCCGCGCTCGAACAGCGTCATCGCCTCCTCCAGTTTCTGGTTCCCCTCCTCCAGCGCGGCGACAATGGTTTCCAACTCGGCCATCGCCTCTTCATAAGTCAACGACTCAACGGGTTTGGGTGTCTTTGCCATGTGTCCTCATTTTCAGTTTATCCAGTACCGCAAGATTTATTTTGCGCCGAGGGGCAACTTGAAAGTTGCGGCGCTCCACCCCGTACCGCAAGATTTATCTTGCCCACGATGCAACATGAATGTTGCGGTACTTCATTTACGATTGACAACTGCGCCAAACTTTCCATCCGACACGCGAACTTCGACCGCGTCGTCCGCGTTGACCTGGCCAACGCTTCGGATCAGACTTCCACTCGCCAGATGAGTGACGACCGCGTAGCCGCGCGCCAGAACCTCGAACGGATTCAGCGCCACGAGACGCTTTCCCATCCCCTCGACTCTGTTCGCTTCGAGCGCGAGACGATGGGCTTGCGCGGCCTCGAGCCGCCGACTCCACTCGTCGGCGCGCTGCCGTTCGGTTTGGAGTCGCCGCGCGGGGGAGTAAAACTTCAGGCGCGATTCGATATTCGATAATTCGATTCTGCCGCGCTCGACGAGATTCGAAATTGCCGCCTGCGCGCGTCTGCCGAGGCCGCTCATCTCCGAAGCGAGATCGAACAACGTGATGGGTGTCGCCAGTTCCGCCGCGGCGGTGGGAGTGGGCGCGCGCAGGTCGGACGCGAAATCCGTCAGCGTGAAATCGGTCTCGTGGCCGACTCCGCTGATGACGGGAGACTCGCTGGCCGCCACCGCGCGCACGACGCGCTCGTCGTTGAACGCCCACAAATCTTCGATGGAGCCTCCGCCGCGCGCGATGATGATCACGTCGGGTTGGAAGCGGTTGAGGGTCTGCAAGGCCGCCGCGAGGGCGGGAGGAGCGTCCGCGCCCTGAACGGGGGAGGGCGCGAGGACCACGTCCGCGAGAGGCAGGCGGCGGCGCAGGGTGTTGAGCATGTCCCTTAAGGCCGCGCCCGTCGCGGAGGTCACGATGCCGATGCGTTTGGGCAGTTGCGGAATCGGACGTTTGCGCGCGGGGTCGAAGAGTCCCTCGGCTTCGAGCAGGGCCTTGAGCCGCAGAAATTCCGCGTAGAGCGCGCCCTCGCCAACGGGACGGAGAACATCCGCGTAGAGTTGATATTGCCCGCCGACTTCGTACACGCCGATGCGGCCATGGGCTTCCACTTCCATGCCGTCGCGCAGGGGGATCTTCAGGCGCGAGGCTTCGGTCTTCCACATCACGCCGCGCAGCGACGCGCCCGCGTCCTTGAGGGTGAAATACAAATGTCCCGAAGCGGGACGCGAAACGTTCGAGAGTTCGCCGCGCACCCACACGTCTTGTAAGGCGGGGTCGGATTCGAGGGTCTGTCGAATGTGCGCGGTCAGGCGGGAAACCGTCCATTGGACGGAGGCGAAGAGGGTCGGTTGTGTCACGCAGGCGAGGATAATACAAGGAGGGGGGAGAGTCAACCGCTTTGTTTCCGTCATTGCGAGACAGCGTTCTTCTGTCGAAGCAATCTCCTCCCATCAAAGAGGGGATTGCTTCGGGAAGATCGCCCTCGCAATGACGCGATGACAAAACTCTGCTAGAATCGGCGCATGAAACGAATGTCCACCCCCTGGCGCAGGAAATACATCGAAGGTCACGTAAAGGAAGACGGATGCGTATTCTGTAACGCATTCGCAAAAAGAATTGACAGCCACAAAAACCTGATTGTGCATCGCGGACAGCGCGCCTTCGTCATCGTCAATCTGTATCCCTACACGAATGGGCATCTGATGGTTGCCTCCAACGATCACCAGCCCTCGCTCGAACTGCTGGACGCGGAGACGCGCGCCGAAATGATGGAACTGACCACACAGGCGATATTGATCCTGAAAAAGGTCTACCGTCCGCACGCCTTCAACGTGGGCGCGAACATCGGCAAGGCGGCGGGCGCGGGCGTGCCGGATCACGTCCACCTGCACGTCGTCCCGCGCTGGACGGGCGACTCGAATTTCATGTCCATCCTCGGCGAAACGCGCACCCTGCCGGAGACGATCGAGGAAACGTATGAGAGAGTGAAGGAGGGGTGGAGGTAATCATTGAAGAGTAACATCGCGAACTCGCCGCGCGCAACAGGTTTATAATTTGCCCAACCATCTTGTTTGTCAACGGAATACCCATGCCCAAACTCACCATCCAATCCCTTTGCAAAGAAGCCGCGACCTTCTCCGCCGCGCAATCCAAGACTCCCGAAAAATCCCTGTTCGGCGTCACGGACGGGAAAGCCGTCGGCACGTTTCTTGAACACAAATTCCGCGATTACTTGAAAAGTCGTTATCAATTTGAAGAGGGAAGTTCAGCCAACGGGATTGACTTTCCTGGCCTGCTGGTTGACATGAAAGTGACGAGCATCCGCCAGCCACAATCCTCCTGTCCGTTCAAGTCCGCGCGGCAGAAGGTATATGGATTGGGCTATTCCCTACTGGTATTTGTCTATGACAAGGTGGATGACAGCCGCAAGAAAACCGCCACGCTCAATATCCTGCACACAATTTTTGTTGAAGCCGAACGAACAGCAGATTATCAAATGACTCGCGTGCTTCGCCAAATCCTTGAAAACGACGGCAATCAAGATGATATTTTCGCTTATCTGGAAGACAGCCTCATTCCGCTGAATGAAGTTGGGCGAAGAAAATTGGCTAATGAAATTTTCAGCAATCCGCCTCATCAGGGCTTTCTGACCACTCCTCCTATCATCCGCTGGCAATTGCCATACAGCCCCGCCATGGAGCGTGCAGGATTGGAGCAGGGCGTTCTCAATATTCATCATGCGTCAGATTGAAAAAAGAAGGAGACAAAATGATCACGCGACGATTTAGCAAAGCCATAACATTTTTTGTCTTGCTGTCTTTCATGCTGGTTTCTTGTACTTCGGCGACAAAGGTTGTCCCCACTAATCCAGCCTCGCAGAATAATACAGTCGCGCCTTCGGTCACGCTGCCCCCAACCGATACGCCCACGCCAACCATTACACCATCCCCCACTCCTATTCCTGGACCCTGGTATGGCGTTCCCATCACAACCGAAAACGCAAATCAGATCAGGCAATTGGCGATTTGGGGCAAAGGGCTGCTGTGGACTTGGAGAGAAACTTATTCTCCAGGGTACTATAATCCCGCGTTAATAAAACTAGGTTTAGGCAATCAATGGACATTCTGGGCAACAGATTATGCGATTCACGACAAAATTTTTATTGTCCAGACTACGAGAGGAATATATTTATATGCGGTTGATTCTGGAGAAGAGATCGCGGCGATAGATAATGTAATTACCTACATCATCTCGGATGATGGAGACCTAATTGCGACTGGACACAACGATGGCAAGGTAAGGCTTTGGAATGCAGCAGATGGAACATTGCTCGCCGAATTCCAATACAAACTGACCAAAGAAAAAGACCCATTAACCGCTGGTGGTAGTTTAATGCCCATGGTAAGCGCATTAGCCATCTCCCACAGCGGAAAATTGGTTGCCGCAGGATATGCAGACGAATATATTATTGTGTGGACTCAAGGAAATCCTTCTCCGAAATTAACAATTTACACAAACCCAGCCCCTCCCAATTACTGGATTGGAATTCGGGCATTGGCCTTTTCACCAGACGACAAGTTCTTGTATGGAAGTTTTAGAGGTGGGGCATCACTTTGGAAAACCAGCGATGGAAAACAGGTCTTAGGATTCGATAATCTCGTTTGGGAAATTCCACGCCCCGCGTTTTCACCAGATGGTAAATTTTTGGCGTCTTCTCTTTTTCATACGTTTTATCTACAAGACACTTCTACTGGCAAAACGATCATCAAGGCTGACTTATGGGGAACGCTAGATACAGGGGTACCTGATGTCAAATTCAGCGTTTCGGCTGATTGGCAATACCTAATTGTAGATTATATGTTAGAGAATAAACGTGAACTTAGGAGTCTACCAGAAGCCAAATTGATAGAAACAATGCCAAGGCCTGCTGAAATCCCAGTTTCGCTTTTCGATAGCGGCCATTTGTGGGGGCTTCGTGGAGCAAAAGCATTACCAGATAAGTCGCTTTTGGTTTGGGGGGCAACTAACGATTTCATTTTTTGGTGGAAGCCTTCAGAAAACCAATTTAAAAAATACTCTCAGGCATATCCAAAGGTCTTTTTCTCGCCAACAGGAAAATATGCCGCTGGCTGTCAGAATGGAATTGAAATTTTTACCATCGAGGGAGTATTCCAAAACATACCTTTGGAAGGTTATTACACTTGCGGCGGCATTATTTTCTCGCCCGACGAAGACATGCTTGCAGTTTGGACAAAAAACCGCCTTGCTATCGTTACAATATCAACAGGGGAAACACAGAATATAACAGCCTATCAAAAGCCAATTATGACTGCAACCTTTTCCTCTGACGGAAAATTTCTAGCAACAATTGCCGCTTCTAGGCCATTTGAGATTTTGATATGGGAAACGAAACCCCTAACAAAGCACTCTCAAATAGTGGATAGTGTTGATACCTACTTTAGTACATACTATGAATCTTATTCTGGACATCGCTATTTTGTCTTTGAATTCTCCCCAGACAGCAAAGTCTTGGCTGCGCGGGGATATGGCAACCCCTTACGATTATGGAATGTAAGTGATGGTTCTCTAATTGGAACGGTGAATGTGAGCGCCGATACGATTGCCTTTTCACCCGATCAGAAAATTTTGGCAACGAGCAATAGAGTCGGGATTATTTCGCTATGGCAAATTCCTGATGGTAATAAACTATCCGAATTGAGAGGGCATGTACATTTATTTGAACAGATGACTAAAGTAAACGGTTTATCCGTTCTTAATTTTCCTCCAGATGGACTGGATTTTCTTTCTATTGAGAATGAAAAATATGCTTCTGCAATTCCTAATCTCTCTATTTCAAGTTTGTCTTTCCTCCCTGATGGGACAGGCATTATTTCCGTTGGAGCAGATGGCACAATTCGATTGTGGGGCATAAATCCAAATCTGCAAATTACCTCAACCGCAATTCCTGCTACATCCACGCCAAAGTACTCATGGAATTTCGATCAAGATGGCAACCTTGAAGGCTGGGGAGTACAAGATTGGCAAACGGTTGATTTGAGTTCTCTGGAAGTAAAAGGCGGATATTTAACTGCGAAAGCAACAGGTGTAGATCCCCAAATCTATTCTACAGAAGGTTTGGGCATTGACGCGGCTAAATTTTCCAAAATTGAAATTCGAATGCGCGTCTCCGCAGGAAAATCTGCGCAAGTTTATTTTTCCTTTGGAAATGGTGACTGGTCTGAAAGTAAGTCAAAGGAATTTGAAACTGAACCAGGCAACGAGTTTAAGACCTATGTGATTGATCTGCGCGATGTGTCCAGTTGGAAAGGGATAGTCAATCAATTACGCCTTGACCCCACATCAGATTCCATTGGAGCATCCATTGAAATTGATTACATTCGCCTTCTACCATAGACAAATTGCCAATTACCAATTACTCAAGGAACCCATGACCGAAGACATCATCCTCGCAGGCCTCGGCCAAACCGACGTAGGCGAACACTGGGACATTGGTCTCCGTGAACTCGCCTTCACCGCCATCGAAGCCGCCATGAAAGACGCGGGCGGCCTCCGTCCCCAAGCCCTCTACGTGGGCAACATGCTCGCGCCCAACCTCTCGCGTCAGGCGCACCTCGGCGCGTTGCTCGCCGACTTCGCGGGGCTGACGAGCATCGAAGCCGTCACCGTGGAAGCCGCGGGCGCGTCGGGTGGCGCGGCGCTTCGTCAGGGCTACCTCGCCGTCAAAAGCGGACTGGTTGACGTGGCGCTCGTCGTCGGCGTCGAGAAGATGACCGACCAGGTCGGCGCGGGCGTGGAGGAGGCCCTCGCCACCGCCGCCGACAGCGACTACGAGTCCGTGCAAGGCCTCACCCCCACCGCGCAGGCCGCGCTCCTCATGCAGCGTTACATGCACGAATACAACGTCCCCGCCGACGGCTTCGCGGGTTTCGCCCTCACCGCCCATGCCAACGGCGCGGGCAATCCGCACGCCATGTTCCGCAAGGCCATCAAGCCCGAGACCTACGCCAAAGCCGAGCCGCTGACTCCTCCCCTCAACATGTTCGACGCCGCCCCCAACGCCGACGGCGCCGCCGCCCTCGTTCTGACTCGCCGCGAGTTGCTCCCCGCCAACTGGCCACATCCCCTCGTCAAAATTTCCGCCTCCGCCACCGCCTCCGACACGCTCGCCCTCCACGACCGCAAGGATCCGCTCTTCTTCGAAGCGGCCTACCTCGCCACGGGTCGCGCCATTAAACAGGCAGGCATCACCCTCGACCAGATTGATTTCTTCGAATATCACGACGCCTATTCGATTTACGCCGCGCTCTCGCTTGAATCATCTGGATTCGCGATCCGCGGCCACGGCTGGAAGATGGCCGCCGACGGCCGCATCGCGCGTGACGGGAACCTGCCCTGCGCCACGATGGGCGGACTCAAAGCCCGCGGCTTCGCGGGCGGCGCCACGGGAGTGTACCAGGCCGTCGAAGCCGCGACCCAACTTCGAGGTCAGGCCGAAGCGTGCCAGGTGAAGGACGCGCGCGTCGGGATGATCCAGTCGCTCGGAGGTCCCGCATCCACGGCGGTTGTCCACATTTTGGAAAGAATCGAGTGATGGGAGTGCGTCGCACCTGACAGCGAGGATGAGTCTCAGGATGAGGTGCGACGCACCCTCCGCACTTGCAATCCCTCTCATTCTTGCAAGAGACAAAGCCTGATAGCCTTTGAGAGTCGCCCCCGATAGAATTACGCTCGTAAGACCAAGGAGATAGAATGGAAATACCTCGACACTGGCGACTCAAAAAACAACGCTACGCCCTGGTGGGTGAAGTTTGTCCGCATTGTGACGCGAAGATTTTTCCGCCCCGCGACGTTTGCCCCGAATGCCATCACGAAGCCAAGGAATTATTCCAATTCAGCGGCAAGGGTGAAATTTATTCCTACACCACCATCTACGAAGCCCCCAGCGGATTCGACTCGAACGCGCCCTACACTGTGGCGCTCATCAAGTTGAACGAAGGCCCCATGGTCACCGCGCAGTTGACGGACGTGGACGCGTCGGAAGTGCAGATCGGCATGCCCGTGGAGATGGTCACACGCAAGATGAGGGATGATGGGGATGAGCGGGGGATGATTGTGTATGGGTATAAATTCCGAATTGTCGAAGATGTACCGCACCAGAATTAGAGCCTCCTTCAAGAATTTTGAGAAGGTTTAAACGAAGCGTTACAGTCAATTCGCGATCTCGATTTATAGTTACACGGTCAACTAACGTATTTACAACTTGTTTCTTGAGCTGAAAGATTTCGTGCTGCTCCTCTTCTGATAGAGGGGCAGCATTCTTTAATCCATCAATGCCTGCTTGTAAATCAGCAAAGTATTCTTCCACCTTAGCTTCCCAGTCGTTCAAGGCATTAATACTAATAGCCTGACCAAGTGAAGATAATTCACGCTTCAAGTTAACTTCTTGCATGGTTAGAGCGTTTAATTGCGTCTCCATATCGAAAGCTGTAAATTTCCCTTTTCGTGCTTGGGTAATCACCCACTGTCGCTCTTCGGTTAATGCTTTGATTTCGTTTTCAAGACGCGCTTGATCAGCATCCAGATTATCGGCACTTTGTCGTAATTGCTCAACAAAATCCCTTGCCTGACTAAATAAATATTCCGGCTCATCAATAGCAGTGCAAACCTTGTCCCAGACCTGTGCGTCGGCCCTAGCCGAACTTATTGATCTTGGACAATCGGGCGATACGTTCTCATGGTGGAACTGGGGACAATAATAAATCCCAATGGGTGTTTTCCTCTCAACCGATTCTCCCTTTCGATTGTGTCGCTTATTATTGGTTCTTGCAACCCACTTACGATTACACGCGCAAAATAACAACCCACTAATCAGGTAGTCGTGTTTAATATTTCTCACCGGATGGGTCTTTTTACTCTCCCGAAGGCGCAAGAACCGATCATAAGTCGCTGGATCAAGTATAGGTTTAACGGGTATTTGAAATGCCTCGCCCTTTCTACGTTGGATCTTAATTCCAGATGCGTACTCTCTTGCCGATTTCAATATTGCCTGAATGCTGGACCGTGCCCACTGAATGCGTCGAGGGCGACTGCTTCCCTTTTGGGGAGCATTGGCTTCCATTAGTCGCCGGCGAATTTCCATAAGTGGAACATCATCAAGATACCAGGCGAATATCAATTTGATCCAACGTGCCTCCTCCTCAACAATTTCAATTGTGTCGCCAACACGACGATAACCATATCGGTCCTGCCCCGTATTGGCTTTTCCTGCCTTCAAACGCGCCTTGACACCCATTGTCATGCGTTCTTTCATACCATCCAGTTCCATTTGAGCAACCCAGGCACGTAACGGCGCAATCTTGGGATCAAAGGTTTCCCGTGCAAGCAGGATCGAGATTTTGTGTTCCTGGACTGTCTCCAACACTGTCAACATGGAACGCATACCACGATAAAGCCGATCTTCGCGCCAAGCTAAAATAATATCAAACTCACCTCGTGCCGCCGCATTCAACATGGCAACCAATCCAGGGCGGTCAAAGCGGGTACCAGAAGGCTCAACCAGTTTGTTTTTGACACGATATTTTTCAATGTCGCGGTAGACTTTCACAACGGTCAAACCTTTTTCGTCCGCTAATGTGCGGCAATCAGATTCCTGTTCCGCAGGGCTGGATTTTTCACCTTGATGCTCCGAAGAAGTACGAATGTAAATAACAGCGCGATGTTTCATTTCCATTTTCCTCGTATAGTAGTTATGCCTGCCAAATACCGCTTACTCTCACCAAGCCCATTCGAGCCTGGA